>CALWVW010000058.1 GCA_944385075.1 uncultured Oscillospiraceae bacterium
CTATAATAGAAGTACTCCCAGTTCCTGTCCAGGGAAGGAGGTCCCAACTATGCAACTGGAACTCACCAAAAAGCAATTTCGCCGTCTGCTGGATATGGCATACATCGGAAACTGGATCCTGAATTCCACCCGGGGGGACCAGCGCTTCGCCGACTACGACGAGGTGGAGAGCCTGCTCTTCGGCCGGGCCGCTCTGGAGGGGATGCCCGAACTGGCCGAGCTCTATCAGGGGGAGGTCATCCCCTCCCGCGCCTTTGTGGAGGGCGGCATCCACGAGGCCATCGTGGAGTATGAGAACAACGTGTTTTTCGACATCCTGGCGGAGGATCTGGCCCGCCGGGACATGGACGACGCCCCCATTGACGAGAGCAACTACGCCGAGCTCACCAGCCGCATCGACGCCTACATCGCCGAGTTTGAGGAGCACGGCACCGACAATATCCTGGTGGACATCGACCACGGATGATATTCGGACAGACAAAAGCCCCGCCGGCCGGCGGGGCTTTTTCTATCCCTTTCTGCGGATCAAAAACGTGGCCACGAACCACACCGCCAGACACAGGGTGATGGACGCCCCGGCGGAAGGGCTCAGGTAGTAGGAGATCATCAGGCCGGCCACCCCCGCCACCACCGAGCCCAGCAGGGCAAACAGGTGGTACTGGGCCATATTCCGGGCCACGTTCCGGGCGGCCGCCCCGGGGAGGACCAGCAGGGAGTTGATGACCAGCAGGCCCACCCAGGTCATGGACAGAGTGACCACCACGGCGATGGCCACCGAGAACACCGTCTCCTGCCAGAACACCTTCACCCCCCGGCTGTCCGCCAGGGCGGGGTGGACCGAGGCGAGCATCAGCTGATTGAACGAGACCGCCCACAGGATCACCACCGCCAGCAGGATCAGGGCCAGCACCCCGATCATGGCCGGCTCCACCGACAGTACGTCGCCGATGAGCAGACTGTTGAACCGGGTGAAGGACCGGCCGTTGAGGGTGGACAGGAAGATACCCAGGGCCACGGCGGTGGAGGAGAACACCCCGATCACCGTGTCGCTGGCCAGGGCGGAGCGCCGCCGCACCAGGTTGAACAGCAGGGCGAAGACCACGGCGAAGAGCACCGCCGCCCAGGTGGGCTGATTCAGCCCGCAGATGGCCCCGATGGCCATGCCGGTGAAGGCGGAGTGGCCCAGGGCGTCGGAGAAGAAGGACATCCGGCTGTGGACCACCATGGTGGACAGCAGGCCGAACAGGGGGGAGATGACCAGCACCGCCAGCAGGGCGTGCTTCATAAAGTACATCTGTCCGGGCTGGGCCCAGTCGAAGGGCAGGACGGACAAAATAGAATACCACAGCTCCATCACGCCTCGCCTCCTCTCCCCACCCGCAGGTGGAAGGTCTCGTAGAACTCCGGCGAGGAGAGCACCTCGCCGGGGGCGCCCACCTTCAGCACCCGCCGGTTGAGCAGGACCACCTTGTCGGCGAACTGGCCCAGGGTGGCAAAGTCGTGGGTGGACAGGAAGATGGACAGGTCGTACTGGGTGCGCAACTCGTCCAGCATCTCCAACAGCTGGTGCTCCCCCTCGATGTCCACGCCGGACAGGGGCTCATCCAGGATCAGGATGTGAGGCACCGGCTCCAGGGCCAGGGCCAACAGCACCCGCTGGAGCTCCCCCCCGGACAGGGCCCCCATGGGGCGGTCCAGCAGGTCCTCCCCGTGGACCCGGGCCAGACTGGCCCGGGCGCGCTCCCGGTACTTCTGGGGGATGGGGAGCCACACCGGCCACCGGGCGGTGGCGGCGGTGAAGAAGTCCAGCACCGACACCGGGTCCCCCCGGTCAAAGCTGGGGGACTGGGGCACATAGCCCACCAGGGGGCGGGTCCCCCCGGTGACCGAGCCGTCAGCCAGCCGGATGGCCGGCCCCCCCGCCGGGGAGAAGGTGATGTCCCCCCGGTAGGGGGCCTGACCCAAAATACTGCGGAACAGGGTGGACTTCCCCGCCCCGTTGGGGCCGATGAGGGCCACTATCTCCCCGCAGTGCAGGTGGAAGGACACGTCCTCCAGCACCTGCTCCCCCTGAAAGCGGACGGACAGGCCCTCCAGCTTCAGACAGCAGGCGTCCGCGCAACCGGAGGACAGCTTTCCGTGTTTGATCTTTCTCATGGGAGCACCTCCTCTCCGGCAAAGCCGCCTGTAATGGTCCGGGCGTTCTCCAGCAGGGCGTCGCAGTAGCGGGACAGCTGGTCGTCCGGTCCGTCCATCACCATGGTCAGCTGGGCCACGGCGCACCCGGTCTCCCGGGCGATGGCCCGGGCAGTGGCGTCCGAGCCGTTGACCTCGGTGAAGATCACGGGGATATGGTACTCCTGCACCAGACCGGTGATCTCCACGATCTCCCGGGCGCTGGCCTCGCTCCCCGCCTCCTCCTCGATGGCCGCCAGAAGGGGGAGGTCAAAGTCCCGGGCAAAGTACTGGAACCCGTCGTGGAAGGTGATGAGCCCGGAGATCTTCCCCCAGGTCCCCTCCGGGGCGGAAAAGAGCTCCGTCAGCTCCCGGTCCAGCTCCTCCAGCTGTCCGCCGGCCGTAGCGGCGTTGCCGCTGTAGGATGCTTCATACTCCGGGTCCACCTGGCACAGGCCCTCCCGGATCTGGGCCACCATCTGGCCCGCCCGCGCGGGGGACATCCAGAAGTGGGGGTCGTAGTGGCCGTGGTCGTGGTCCCCCTCGTCCCCCTCCTCGTGGTCGTGGGCCAGATTCTCCAGCAGGTCCACCCCCGCCGAGCAGTCGATGACCGCCGCGTCCGACGTGGCCAGGGCGTCCTCCATAAACTCCTCCAGCCCCGCGCCGTTGAGGACCAGCACGTCCGCCCCCTCGATCTTCCGCATATCCCGTGCGGAGAGGGTGTAGTCGTGGAGACAGCTGGCACTCCCCGTATCCAGCCGGTCCACCTGTACCCCCTCCACCCCCCGGGTGACGGCGCTGGCAAACAGATAGGTGGGATAGGTGGTGGTCACTATATGTAGCCGGGCCTCTTCCGGCGCGCCGGGGGCACAGCCGGACAGGGCCAGCAACAGGGCGGCCAGCAGGACCGCCAGGGGGATTCGTCTCATGGTAACACCTCCAGGCGCAGGGTGGTGGGGCGCCCGCCGCCCCCTGTGGCGGGGAGGGCGGTGGGCAATGAAAAAAGACCGCGAAAGCGGTCTTTTTCCACTTCGATCCCGCCCTCAGGCGGGTAACACACAGATTCCGTCGCCGGCGGAGCTTACTCCTCCTCCGGCTCCTCTTCCTCGTCGTCCGTCAGCTCCATGGAGAAGCGGGAGCCACAGCTGGGGCACTCCACCTCGCCGGCGGCCAGGGCCTCGTCGTCGATCACCAGCTCCTCGCCGCAGGTGGGGCACTCCACCTCGAACCAGTCGTCGTCGTAGTCCTCGTCCTCATCCTCGTCCTCGTCAAAGACCACGGACTCCACATCGGCCAAGTCGTCGGAGAGCACGTCGATCTCCTCTCCCAGGGCGAGAGAGTTCTCCTCCAGGTCCTCCACGGACATGGCCAGCTCCTCCAGGATCCCGATCATCACGGAGATGAGCTTGCCCTCCTTGGACTTCTCGGTATCCAGGTTCAGCCCCTCGGACAGGCCCTTCAGGTAAGCGACTTTTTCGGAAATCGTCATAATGATCCTCCTTTACTGGTCCAACGGGACACAGTTCTCTGTCAGAATTCAGGGGTGCTCCCGGGCGCTTGGGCGCTTAGGCCTTACAGCGCTCCAGATACTCGCCGGTCCGGGTGTCGATCTTGATCTTGTCCCCGGGGTTGATGAACAGGGGGACCTTGATCTCGGCGCCGGTCTCCAGGGTGGCGGGCTTGGTCACATTGGTGGCGGTGTCGCCCTTGAAGCCGGGGTCGGTCTCAGTGACCTCCAGCTCCACAAAGTTGGGGGGCTCCACCCCAAAGACGTTCCCCTTGTAGGACATGATCTTGCAGGTCATGTTCTCCTTCACAAAGCGGAAGGAGTCGCCCAGCAGATCCTTGCTGATGGGGGTCATCTCGTAGGTCTCCATGTCCATGAAGTAGTACAGGTCGCCGTCGTTATAGCTGTACTCCATGTCCTTGCGCTCCACGAAGGCCTGCTCGAACTTGGCGGTGGGGTTGAACGAGGTCTCGGTCACGCCGCCGGTGATGATGTTCTTCATCTTGGTGCGGACAAAGGCCGCGCCCTTGCCGGGCTTGACGTGCTGGAACTCCACCACCTGCATGACCTTGCCGTCCATCTCAAAGGTCACACCGTTGCGGAAATCACTGGCGGAAATCATTGCCATAGGAATCATCCTCCATACTTTCTATACTAAGCTGATTCATTTTACCCTATTTTTTCGTCTTTGGCAAGAGGGGACAAAGAGAAATCCCGGCGATCCGGGAAAAATTCTTGGGAAACCAGTACAATTTTCCTCCGCCACCCCGGTCTCTCCCGGGGGAGGCGGGTATTTTTCCGCACAAGGGCAAAAAGAAATGACCCTTGACTGCTGTCTCCGTGATCCCATCGCAGTCAAGGGTCATTTCTGTTCACTCTTGTTATCTAACATCATTTGGTTACCTCCATTTCTTAAGATACGCCGCGCCACATTCCCTGATCAGCCAACTCGGAATCTTCCCGAAACCTTTTCTTTCGTAGCCACTTCTGTAGCCTTATTCTCCTCAAACGTGAGGTCCTGATGGTTGGTCTGTTTTCGGTTGCTGTCCGGTCTGTCGCTTGGCGCTCCCTGAAACCACCTGTTCAGCTGAGAATGGATCGTGAGTAAATTCAGTCGTTTCCGCGTTTCGTCGTTTTCTGCTTTACAAGCGTCCTTCGAGTTTTGCGAACTTTCTTCCTTCCCTCATCTTCGATTCGATTCTTTTTGAGTATCTTAAATCTCAGCCTTGCAAAATGATCTCAGGCGCTGGGGCCTTTACTTGTACATGGGACTCATCCTTTCTGGTTATAATGTACCACCGCCTCCCCCATTTGTCAAGTACTTTTTTATGATTTTTTCAAAAAATTTTTGAGGGAATTCCGGAGCGGATCTCCGCTCTTGCATCCCGCTCTCTCCCGTTCCTGCAGAAACGGGCAAAAGGAATCCCCGGGGCTCCGCCTGTGGCGGGCCCCGGGGCGGGGGTCACATCTGGTCCGGGGGCGGGTCGCCGGACAGCTCCCGCATCCACCGGTAGAGGGGGACCAGGGAGCGCCAGCCCTCCAGCACCTGATGGGCCAGCTCCGGGCCGAAAAAGGCCCCCTCGCAGTTGCAGTCCCGGCACAGGCTGATCTGCCGCCGGTTGTACCAGGGGGACAGCAGGGGGCCCGGGTCCCCCTTCGGCCGCTTGTACTCCTCCCCCTCCAGGGCGAACTCCCCCCGGCGCTTCACCTGCCGGGCCAGCCGCTCCAGGGGCTTGGGGTCCCGGTCGATCCGGGCCCGGAGCTTGGCCATGGTCAGCGGGGTGGGGTCCCAGCACCCCATGCCGTAGCTGTACCGCTCCGGGGCCACCTCGAAGAAGAAGCAGGGGATGGCCCCCTCCTGCTCCGCCGGCCTGCGCAGGGAGAACCACAGGTGGTCCTTATAGGGCCCCCGGCCGTACAGCCGCCGGGCGTCCCGGTAGATCCGGCTCACCTTGCACTCCAGCCCCAGCTTGGGATAGGCCCGGGTCATCTCCTCCGTGAGCTGGACGGCCAGGGCCCGGGTGGGGGCGTCCACCAGCTCCAGAAACTCCCCCTTGTGGGCCAGGAACCAGCTCCGCTCGTTGTTCAGGCGGAGCCCCCAGAGAAAGTCCACGGTCGCCTGGGTATACCCTTGAAAGTCCATCGTCTCACTCCTCCCGGGTCTCAGGCGGCCACATCCTGGGACGGGCCGGGGTCCGGGGCGGCGGACTGGCCACCGGTCTCCGCCCCCTGCTGTGTCCCGCTGTCCGGAGGAGTGGCGCCTCCGGTCTCATCCGCGCCAGGGTCACCGGGCGCGACCGGGTCGGTGGCCGTTCCCGGGTCAGTAGTCGTGCCCGGGTCAGTAGTCGTTCCCGGGTCTGTGGCAGTGCCGGGGTCCGTGGCGGTACCGGGATCGGTGGTAGCGCCCGGATCCGTCGCCGTACCGGGATCGGTGGCAGTACCCGGATCTGTCGTGGTCCCCGGATCGGTGGTGACCGGCTGGGGCGGGACCCCGTTGGGCCAGGTGCTGGGGTCGCCGTCCAGGGGGTTGTAGTGGTAGAGGTGGGGGCGCATCTTGTATTTGCTGGTCCCCATGTCCTGCTTCTCCAGCAGATTGCCGTCCTTGTCGTAGATATACCGGTAGGTGTGGGCGGTCTTGCCGCTGTAGGCGTTCTGCTTGGTGTCCAGCACCAGGGTGCCCCGGGGCACGGTCTCGTCCGCCACATAGGTGGTGGTGGGGGACACCACGTCATAGCGGGTCCGCTCGGGGACGGCGTAGATGCCCTCCTCGTTGGTACCATAGATCTTGACGGTCAGGTAGCGGGTCCCGCCCTTGTCGTAGCTCTCGGTGACCAGCTTGATGGGGTAGTCGGTGCTGTTCTTGAACCGGAAGTCGGTGCTACCGTACCAGACGGTGGCGTCCATGCCGTCGGGGACGTAGCCCACGGCGTACATATGGTTGACCCGCTCCACGATTTCCAGATTGGTGTGGAGGACGGCGTAGTAGATGGTGGAGGAGGTCTGGCAGATGCCGCCGCCCACCTCGTCGGTGGAGGCGCCCCCCACATAGGCCGGGGCGGGGAGATAGCCCTTGTCGGCGGTGCGGCTCCCGGTAGTGTTGTTGTAGGAGAACACCTCCCCGGGCATCAGGACCACCCCGTTGCAGGCCTGGGCGGACAGCTTCACGTTGAATTTGCGGTTGGCCGAGCCGGACACCGCGCTGGTCCCCTCCCCCAGCAGGTCCCGGAACAGCTTGCCCTCCAGGCTCTCGCGCGTCTCTTTGGGCTGGGTGATCTCCAGGGGGATGGAGAAGGTCGCCCCCTCGCCCGCGGCCGCGTAGGCGGTCCGCAGAGCCTCCACATCGAAGTCCACCCCCACCACGGACTCGCTGACCTCAAAGGTCTCCGGGTCCATCTGGGCGTCCTGCACCTGGGCGTACACCTCCCGGTGGATCTCCTGGAAGTCGGGCTCCTGGGGCGGGTTCTCCTGGGGCTGGAGCGTCCGCTCCGCCTCCACATAGCCCTCCTCCCCCTGGCCCAGCTTGCGCTCCATGGCCTCGTCCAGGGCGTCCAGAACGGCGTCCAGGACGCCGTCCCCGCTGACGCTGACCCCGGTGCGGCCCTTGGTCATCACCAGCTCGTCGCCGTCCACCTCATAGGAGGCGGCGGTGGCGTCCTCCCCCAGCTCCTCCCGCATCTGGTCCACCAGGCGGTCCACCGCGCCGGTGGACACGCCCCGGGCGGCCACCCGGTGCTCCTGCCCCATCAGCCGGGCCAGGTACAGCCCGCCCTGGGCGAAGAAGTTGTCCCGGCCGTCCTGCCAGGCCGCCTGGGCGGAGGCGCCCCAGTCATAGTCCATCTGGCCGGCGGTGACGGTGCCCCGCCAGTCCCCGTAGGTGACGGCGGCGGCCATCTGGTCCCCGTGCTGGGCCACGGCCTGGTCCAGGGCGGAGGCCGCCTGCTCCACCGTCATGCCGGACACGTCCACCCCGCCCACCACGGTGTGGGGGAAGATGGCGCCCGAGCTCCCCACCCAGGCGCACAGGCCCACGTAGGCGCACGCCAACACCCCCAGGGCGACCCCTGCGGCGATGGCGATCTTCTTCCGGTTTCCGCCTCCGGCGGGCTTTTGTTCCACGCGCTGACCTTCCATATCGGCTCGACCTCCCGGCGCCCTTTGGCGCCGCTCATATTCTCACAGATGCTCATTATAGCACGCCCTTCGGCCCCTGGCAATTACAGAACAGTTACAACCCCGCCGGCAAATGGCGGGAATTTTCCAAAAACAGGTGGGCAATCTTTACTTTTTCAGGGATCTGCGGTATCATAAGATTGCTCTGCGGACCGCGGATCGATTCCCGCTCCGGTCCCATTTCTTCACCCAATTTTAAGAAAAAATCAATACTCTTTTCCGCGAATTTCTGATATGATAGAGACTGGCCGGACCTCCGCCAGAGCCGAGGCGCCGGTCCGTACACACAGGGGGAATCGATATGGCCAGCAACACAAAAAATAACGGGCAGAGCAGTGACACCATCTATTGGGTCATCGCCATCGCCCTTTGTATCACCGGCATCGCCGCGCCCGTGGGCGTGGTGATGATCGTGCTCAAGCTGTTGGGCGGGAAGAAGCGGGGGCGCCACCCCTATGACCTCCAGCGGGAGCAACAGGCCGCCGGGGCCCGGACCACCGCCCCGGCCCAGGAGGAGGGGCCCGCCCCCAAGAGAAAGGCCCCCGCCGGCAAAAAGCGGGGGCGCGCCGGCTCTCTGGACCAGCTGTCCCAGATGGCCAAGAGCGCCAAGGGGATGACCACCTCCGGCGCCGCCCTGTCCGCCGCCTTCGGTTGCATGGCCGTCATCAACGCCGCGGACAATCTGTGGATGCTACCTGACATCCTGTGGTATCTGGAGGAGTCCATCCCCCTGCTGTGCTTCACCGCCGTGGGGCTGGGCATCCTCTGGGCCGGGTTGCGCAAACGCAAGGCGGTCCACCGCTATCGGGACTATCTGGCCATGATCGGCACCCGCAAGACCATCTCCATCTCCGCCCTGTCCTCCGCCACCGGCGACTCTCCCGCCCGGGTGCGGGACGATCTGGAGGAGATGCTGGACGACGGGTTCTTCCCCAACGGCTTCCTGGACTACGGCAACGACCGGCTGGTGGTGGACGGGAATGGCCTGGAGGAGGCCCCCGTCTCCCGGCCGGAGCCCGCGCCCCAGGAGGAGGACGCCGTCCTGGCGGAGATCCAGGCGGTGAGCGAGGCCATCTCCAACCCGAAGCTGGCCGGGCAGATCAAGCGGATCGGGACCATCACCGCCCGGATCCTGGACTATCAGAAGGGCCACCCGGACAAGTCGGTCCAGCTCCACAGCTTTCTCAGCTACTATCTGCCCACCACCCTGAAGATCCTCCGGGCCTACAGCCGGCTGGAGGACCAGGAGGTGTCCGGCGAGAACATCACCGCCGCCATGGCGCGCATCGAGAGCATGATGGACAAGGTGGTGGAGGGCTTTGAGAAACAGCTGGACCTGCTGTTCCAGGGGGACGCCATGGATATCACCGCCGACGTGGCGGTGCTGGAGCGGATGCTGGCCAAGGACGGCCTGTCCGACCAGGAGGGGCTGACCCTGGGGCTGTAAGGCTCCCTCCCGCAAAACGACCGTTACAGACACAGGGCCCGCGCCATTTGGCGCGGGCCCTGTTTGTGCTATTCTGCCTGCCCCTCGTCCCCGGTGCGGAGGACGGTGAGCTTGCGGATGATGTTCTGCCGGGTCACGATGCCCACAAAGGCCCCCCGGTCATCCACCACCGGGATGAAGCTCTGTTGCAGGGCCCGGTCCAACAGCTCCTTCAGGGAGACGTCCACCCGGACCGCCGGATTGAACCCCGGGCGCAACACATGGAGCAGAGGGAGCTTCTCCTGTGCGCGCAGGCTGTTGTCCTTCTCGTCCAGCAGGCACCAGAGAAAGTCCCCCTCGCTCACCGTCCCCAGGTACCGCCCGTCCCGGGCCAGCACCGGGATGGCGGTGTAGCCGTAGTGCCGGAGCTTCTCCAGCCCCTGGCGGACGGTGAAGTCCTCGTAGAGACAGGCCACATTGACCTTGGGGGTCAGTAGCGAGATCACATTCATGGGGCGGCCCTCCTCTCACACCGGCGGCCTGCGCCGGTAGGTCACATAGTGGAAGCGGATCCCCTCGTGCTCCAGCGGCTCTTCCTCCTCCGCCACCTCCCAGGCCGGGTCCCGGTCCAGATCCGGGAACCAGCTGTCCGCCGGCCAGGCCGCGTGGATCTTGGTGACATAGGCCGTGTCGCACCGGTCCAGGAGCATCCGGTACACCGAGGCGCCGCCGATCACAAAGGCGTCCTCCGGCGCCCGGGCCAACAGCCCCTCCAGGTCGGGGTACACCTCCGCCCCCTCCGGGGCCCGGTCCATGGTCCGGGACAAAATCAGGTTCCGGCGGCCCTTCAGCGGCCTGCCCCCGGGGAAGGTGGCCAGGGTCTTCCGCCCCAGGATCACCGGATGCCCGGTGGTCAGAGCCTTGAAGCGCTTCAGGTCCTCCGGAAGGTAGACCAGCTGGTCCCCGCCCTTCCCAATGGCCCAATTCTCATCCACCGCAACGATCACATTCATACTTTTATTTCCCCTGTAAAACCAATTTTACCGCTTCTTTTATGTTGTTCCCCCGCCCCGCAGGGGTGGGAGAACAGTCACAAAATTCAAAGCATCCGCGAAACCGGACCAGAAGTCCCTTCCTAATTCCTAATTCTCTCAAACCGCCACGGGGATCTTCCCCTCCAGCTCGTGGGCCTGATAGCCCTCCAGGCGCACGCTGTCCCGGGTGAAGGCGTAGAAGTCGGTGACGGCGGGGTCCAGGGTGAATCGGGGGGCCTCGTAGGGGGTCCGGGCGATGAGCTCCTCCACCACGGGCACGTGCCGGTCGTAGATGTGGGCGTCGGCGATGACGTGGACCAGCTCCCCCGCCTCCAGGCCGGACACCTGGGCCAGCATGTGGAGCAGGACGGCGTACTGCATCACGTTCCACCCGTTGGCGGTGAGCATATCCTGGGACCGCTGGTTCAGGATCCCGTTGAGGGTGTTCCCGCTGACGTTGAAGGTCATGGACCAGGCGCAGGGGTACAGGGCCATCTCGCTTAAATCGTGGTGGTTATAGAGGCTGGTGAGGATGCGCCGGGAGCCGGGGTCGTGCTTTAAGTCCCAGAGCACCTTGTCCACCTGGTCCATGTCCCCCTGGGGGTAGTGGTGCTTCACCCCCAGCTGATAGCCATAGGCCTTGCCGATGGAGCCGCTCTCGTCCGCCCAGGCGTCCCAGATGTGGCTGTGGAGGTCGTGGATGTTGTTGGA
>CALWVW010000059.1 GCA_944385075.1 uncultured Oscillospiraceae bacterium
ACCAGCTCGTCGCAAGCGACATATCGCTTGCGACGAGCTTTTTCATTTTATTGCAAAGCTCATCGCGCGCTCATTCTGCTACTCCTCGCTTCCAAACCGCAACCGCTTTGCTGGGTTGCGGTTTGGGTACCGCCCTGCGGACGGCTATTTTCACGTTTTATCACAGTATCTTTTTATCCAAACAGGACAAACAAGATCATCCGAACTACATGATCCGGGTGGGTCATGTGTTCGGATTTATCATTTCTATTGAAAATGTAATTTAGCAGGCAATGGCAGGGAGAAAATTCCTGCCATTGCCATTGATTTTGTCTGAAATCTGTAATATAATCATGTAAATTAAGCCGAAGGAGGCGCATAGCATGAAGAAATCTTGGTGGAAAGTTCCGCTATATTGCATTGTAGCAAGTTGGATATGTTTTCAGTTGGAAGTTCGATTATTGGGAAGATGGGCGATTGTAACTCTGCCGGATGGCACTATAACATCGGATAATACTCGGTGGATGATTATGTCTGCTATCGTCTTCCTTGCAGTTGTCTGTGTTGGCGGATTTTTCTTTTTTCGGAAAATGACACGTAAAGAAATTTTTTGTTCTGCTTCTGTCTTAGTTGCTTTGAATATTGTGTTGGGAATTTTCACCTATACAACTCAACGTACATTTACATTTTTTGCTATGCTCTGGAGCGAACTTACAGAATGGGACGGTGTGTTTTCTCAAATTCTACTGCAACTCAACTTAAATGAATGGGTGAGCGCCGTAATAATATGGGTATTACCCCCATATATTTTTCTTTTGTTTGGAAAAAAAGAAGTTTATACTGATTGATAGCAAGGCGGGAGCATCGCACAGATGCTCCCGCCCTTTCTCATTTCACTTGGTCAGCTTCTTCTCCAGCTCCTCCAGGGCCTGCCCGATCCCCTCGGAGAAGGTGGGATGGGGGTAGACCACCCGCCGGAGCTGGGCCACCGTCATCCGGTTGGCCACCGCCTGGGTCAGCTGGGAGATCATGTCGGTGGCCCGGTCGCACATCATCTGCGCCCCCAGGAGCACCCCCGTCTCCGGCTCGGCCACCAGCTTGATAAAGCCCCGGGGGCTGTTCTGGATCACCGTCTTGCCGTTGGAGAACATGACATACTTCCCCACCGCCACCGGCCGGCCCCCGGCCTTGGCCTCGTCAGCGCTCAGGCCCACCGAGGCGATCTCCGGGCTGGTGTAGATACAGCTGGGGATCAGGGCGGCGTCCACCTCCGGCGTCCGGCCCGCCAGCCGGTCCACACAGGCGATGCCCTGGGCGGTGGCGGCGTGGGCCAACTGGATCTTGGAGGAGACGTCCCCCACGGCGTAGACGCCGGGGAGGCTGGTCTGGAAGCTCTCGTCCACCAGGATGCGGCCCCGCTCCATCTCCGGGGCCACCCCCTCCCCGAACAGCCCCTGGGTGTTGGGCCTGCGGCCGATGGCGCACAGCACCAGCTGGGCCTCCACCGCCCTCTCCTCCTCCTTGAAGGAGTAGCGGACGGTACAGCTCTCCTCCCCGGTCCGCTCCACCCCGGTGACCCGGGCGGAGGTGACGATCTCCACCCCCTGCTTCTTCAGGATCATGGTCAGGTTCTGGCAGATCTCCCGGTCCAGGTTGGGCAGGATCCGGTCCATGGCCTCCAGCACCGTGACCCGGCAACCCAGGGCGTGGTACAGGGAGGCAAACTCCATCCCGATGACGCCGCCGCCGATGATGACCAGGGAGTCCAGTTGCCGGGGGCGGTCCAACAGCTCGTCGGAGGTCACCGCGTGCTCCAGCCCGGGGATGGGGGGCAGGGCGGGGACGGAACCGGTGGCGATCAGGATGTGGTCCGCCGTATAGACGGTCCCCTCCACCGAAACCTGCCCCGGGGCCAGGATCTGTCCCGTCCCCCGGAGGAGGTCCACCTTCTCCCGGCGGAAGAGGTCCTCGATGCCGCCGCGCAACTTCTCCACCACTTCGTCCTTCCGGCGGCCCATGGTCGCGAAATCCACCGACACCTCCCGGGCGGTCACCCCGAAGGTCTCCCCCTCCCGGGCCTGCCGGGCCAGCTCCGCCGTGTGCAGGAGGGTCTTGGTGGGGATGCACCCCCGGTTGAGACAGGTGCCGCCCACCTCCCGGCTCTCCACGATGGCGGTTTTCATGCCCAGGGCGGCCCCGTGGAGGGCCGCCTCATAGCCCCCGGGACCGGCGCCGATCACGATCAGCTGATAGGTATTCATGCTCATATTCTCCTTCTGTCTCCTGTGGAAATAGGGCTCACAGATCCAGCGGGGCGCCGCCGGGGCAAGCATCTGCCCACAGCGACGCCCCGCGCTCTCGCTTTGATCCTGGTCTTGCCCTCTCAGGGCTTCTGATACCGCAACACCGGGTTCCGGGCGGCGTCCACCTCGTCCAGGCGGCCCACCGGGGTGGTGCTGGGGGCGGCGTGGAGGGCCTCCGGGTCGCTGTGGGCCAGCTCCCAGAGCTCCAGGAAGATGTCGCAGGCCCGGTCCATGGTCTCCTTGTCCTCGGTCTCGGTGGGCTCCACCATCAGGGCCTCGTGGACGATCAGGGGGAAGTACATGGTGGGGGGGTGGATCCCCCGGTCCAGAAGGCCCTTGGCGATATCCATGGCGGACACGCCGGTCTCCTCCTTCAGCTGTTGCAGGCTGAGGACGAACTCGTGCATACAGGGGCCCGCATAGGCCACCGGGTATTTCTCCGCCAGCCGGTGCATCATGTAGTTGGCGTTGAGCACCGCGTTCCGGGCCGCCTCGGGGATCCCCTCCCTGCCCAGGGTGAGCAGGTAGCACAGGGCCCGCACCACCACGGCGAAGTTGCCGTAGAAGTCCTTGACCCGGCCGATGGAGTGCTCGGGCACGGCCCAGCGCAGGTCGCCCTCCCCCCGCTCCACCATGGGGCCGGGGAGATAGGGGCGCAGGAGCTCCTTGCACCCCACCGCCCCCGCGCCGGGGCCGCCGCCCCCGTGGGGGGTGGAGAAGGTCTTGTGCAGGTTCAGGTGGATCACGTCAAAGCCCATGTCGCCCGGCCGGACCTCGCCCATGACGGCGTTCAGGTTGGCCCCGTCGTAGTAGCACAGGCCCCCCGCCTCATGGACGATGCGGGTGATCTCCAGGATGTGCTTCTCAAAGATCCCCAGGGTATTGGGGTTGGTGAGCATCAGGCCCGCCGTGTCGGGGCCCACCGCCGCCTTCAGGGCCTCCACATCCACACAGCCGTCCGGGCTGGAGGGGATGTTGATGACCTGGAACCCGGCCATCACCGCCGAGGCGGGGTTGGTCCCGTGGGCGGAGTCGGGCACCAGGATCTTCACCCGGGCCGCGTCGCCGCGGCTCCGGTGATAGGCCTTGATAAGAAGAAGGCCGGTGAACTCCCCGTGGGCGCCGGCGGCCGGCTGGAAGGTGACGGCGTCCATGCCGGTGACCTCCCGGAGCAGTTGCTCCGCCGTGGCGTACACCTCCAGACAGCCCTGGACCGTCCCCTCGGGCTGGAGGGGGTGGACCTGGGAGAAGCCGGGCAGGGCGGCCATCTCGTCATTGATCTTGGGGTTATACTTCATGGTGCAGGAGCCCAGGGGGTAGATCCCGTCGTTGACCCCGTACACCTGCTTGGCCAGCTCCGTGTAGTGGCGGACCAGCTCGCTCTCCGACACCTGGGGCAGGTCCAGCGGCTCCTGCCGGGTCCGGGAGAGGGTCACCTGGGGCACGTCGCAGGGGGGCAACAGGTCCAGATGGCGGCCGGGGGCGCCCCGTTCCATAATCAGCTTCATGCTCCGCACACCTCCTTGATGATGGACACGGCGCGGTCCAGCTCCTCTCTGGAGACCACCTCGGTGACGCACCACAGCAGGCCGCCCTCCACGGGCAGGCCGCCCAGGATCCCGGCCCCGTCCAGGGCCTGCAGGACCTCGTCCCGCCTGGGACAGGTGGTGACGAACTCGTGGAAGAACTCCCCGGTGTGGACCCGCTTCAGGCCGATCTTCTCCAGCTCGCCGGCGAAGTAGTGGGCCTTGGACATACACTGGGTGGCCACCTGGGCCAGGCCCTGGGGGCCCATGGCGCTCAGATAGGCGCCCACGGTGAAGGCGCACAGGGCCTCGTTGGAGCAGATGTTACTGCTGGCCTTCTCCCGGCGGATGTGCTGTTCCCGGGCGGTCAGAGTGAGGACGTAGCCCCGCCGCCCCTGCCCGTCGTGGGCCTGTCCCACGATCCGGCCGGGGAGCTTGCGGGTCATGGCCTTGGTGGTGGCCATGAAGCCCAGATAGGGCCCGCCCCAGGAGAGCTCCAGCCCCAGGGGCTGCCCCTCCCCCACCGCCACGTCCGCGCCGCAGGCGGCGGGGGACTCCATCATGGCGCAGGCGATGGGGTTGACCCCCATGATGAACTTGGCGCCCGCGGCGTGGGCGATCTCCCCCGCCGCCACGGCGTCCTCCATATTTCCGTAGTAGTTGGGCTGCTGGAGGTAGACACAGGCGCTCTCCTGGTCCAGAAGGCCCTTCAGCGCCTCCAGATCGGTGCGGCCCTCCCGCTCGGGGATCAGCTCCACCTGGGTGCCCGCCCCGAAGCAGTAGGTGCGGATGGTCTGGATCACCTGGGGGTCGGCACAGGCGGACACGAAGGCCCGGGTGCGCTTCCGCTCCCGGCACATGGCCACCCCCTCGGCGGCGGCCGTCCCCCCGTCGTAGACCGAGGCGTTGGCCGCGTCCATCCCGGTCAGGGCGCAGATCATGGTCTGGTACTCAAAGATGGACTGCAACAGCCCCTGGCTGATCTCCGGCTGGTAGGGGGTGTAGGCGGTGACGAACTCCTCCCGGGACGCCAGCCGCTTGACCACGGCGGGGATGTAGTGCCGGTAGGCCCCCGCCCCCCGCAACACCGTGGGGTAGACGCGGTTTTTTGCCGCCATGCCGGTCACCTTCCGCCGGACCTCCAGCTCGCTCAGCCCCGCCGGCAGGTCCAGCTCCCCCGCCCGCACCTCCTGGGGGATGTGGGAAAACAGGCTTTCCACGTCGGGGACCCCCACGGCGGACAGCATCTCCCGCTGTTCCTCCGGCGTATTGGAGATATAAGAACCCATATGCTCCTTCCTTTCTGGGAAATCCGGCACCGCCCGGCGGAAGGCCGGGCGGCGCGTGGGGATCAGCCCTGCTGAATGAACTCCTGATAGGCCTGGGCGTCCAGAAGCTCCTCACAGTCGCTGACGCCCTCGATCTTGGCGATCCATGCCTCATAGGGGGCCTCATTGAGCTTCTGGGGGGCGTCCAACAGCTCCTCGTTCACCTCGGCCACCCGGCCGGTGACCGGGGACATCACGTCGGAGACCGCCTTGACGGACTCCACATCGCACAGGGGCTCCCCCATGCTCACCTCGTCGCCCTCCACCGGCAGATTGATGAACACCAGATCGCCCAGCTCCTTCTGAGCGTAGTCGGTGATGCCCACCAGGACGGTGGAGTCGTCCAGCTTCTTGACCCACTCGTGGGACTTGGCGTACTGCAGTTCAGCGGGAAAATTCATGTTACATTCCTCCTCAATTTTTCCGGACCGGCGGTGTCCGCCGGTCTCCTCCCAAAAACGCGGCGACGGCGTGCGCCGCGGTCAGAGACAGTTTGCCGGTGCCCGGCCTCTCACTCGCACAGCTCGGGGATGGCGTAGGGCGGGGTGTTGGAGCGCAGGTGCCGCTTGGGCAGGGCGCCGGGCAGGCGGCGGCCCCGCACGTCGATCTCCACCCGGGCGTCCTCGGGCAGGCCGCTGTCCAGATAGGCCAGCCCCACCGAGCGCATGCCGGTCTCCTCCAGGAGGGTGACCTGGTCCCCCTCCCCCTCGGTCTTGTAGTAGGGGACCATGGTGCCGCTGGTGACATAGCCCACCTGCTTCCCCTCCCAGTACACCGGCATCCCGGCCCGCAACACCCCCCGGCCCAGCAGGGCGATGGGGTGGATCCGCCGGGGCAGATACTCGATTTTGGAGAAGTCGCCGGCGGCAAAGCGCTGGAACTCCTCGTACTGGCGCTCCAGGGCCGCCCGGCCGATGAAGTCCCCCTTCTCGGGGACGAAGTTCACCGCGAATTTGGCCAGGGAAACGGCGAAAATGGGCATCTCCCTCCCCTCCTGGTCCACGCCGAACTCGTGGCCGTACAGGGGCATCCCCGCCTCCAGGCGCAGGGTGTCCCGGGCGCCCAGGCCCGCGGGCCGGGCCCCCAGCTCCACCAGCCGGTTCCACAGCCAGGTGGCGTCCCCGCTCTTCACATAGAGCTCATAGCCGATGGGCTCCCCGGTGTAGCCCGTCTTGGCCGTCCGAACGGTGTGGCCCTCTATGGTCAGGGTGTTGAGGGCGTTCTTCTTGGGGGCGGTGATGGGCTGGCCGCCGGAGAGGGTCAGCAGGATCTCCTCCGACTTGGGGCCCTGGATGGCGATGGAGGCCCACTGGTCGGTGATCACCGTCAGCCTGGCGTCGAAGGGGCGGATCTGCTCCTCCAGGTGGGCCAGGTCCTTCTCCGCGTTGGAGGCGTTGACCACCAGCAGGTAGCGGTCCTCCTCGTAGCGGTAGAGGTAGGCGTCGTCAATGGCCCCGCCCCGCTCGTCGGGGAGGATGACATACTGGGACTTGTTGACCTCCAGGGGCAGGATGTTCCGGGACAGGACATGTTGCAGGAAGGGGACGGCCTGGGGCCCGTCGATCAAAATGCGGCCCATGTGGGACACGTCGAAAATACTGCACGCCTTTCTGGTGTAGAGGTGCTCGGCCACAATATCCGTGGGATACTTCATGGGCATTTCCCACCCGCCGAAATCCACCATGGTGGCGCCGGCGTCCACATGGGTCTGGTACAGGGGGGTGCGCTTCAGCTGGCTCATAGGATCTGACCTCCGTCATAAGAAAATATGGCTGTCGCCTGTGTAAAAAAACAGAGGCACAACAATACCCTGGTATTCCTGTGCCTCTGTACCTATGACCTGAGAGATTCCCACCCAGGTCCCTCCCTGGACGGTTGCCCCGCCGGTGCATCCCATGATGCTTTTCAGATCCGCGTCCCGACCCAGTCCTTTTACCTGAGAGAGTGTGGCGTTGCTCCTTCGGTGCCGCGCGGGCGCGGTCTCTCCTGAATCGATCATTCGCCGGATATATTTGGTTGTCGTGTGTCTCTTTCGTTCAAAATAGCATATCCCGGCGGGGTTTGTCAACCCCTATTTCGCTATATCTTGTAGAAAGTGCAGTGCAAGACCACTACAGGTCGTCGGTCCCGAAAATTTTTCCGGACTCAGCCGCCCAGATAGGCCTTCTTGATGTCCGGGCTGTTGATGAGCTCCTCCCCCGTGCCGGTGGCCACGATCTTGCCCGTCTCCAGCACATAGCCCCGGTGGGCCACGGACAGGGCCATCTGGGCGTTCTGCTCCACCAGCAGGATGGTGGAGCCGTTGTGGTTCAGGTTGCGGATGATCTCAAAGATCTGCTCCACCAGGATGGGGGCCAGGCCCATGGAGGGCTCGTCCAGCATCAGTAGCTTGGGGTGGGACATGAGGGCCCGGCCCATGGCCAGCATCTGCTGCTCGCCGCCGGACAGCGTGCCCGCCACCTGGCGGCGCCGCTCCCGCAACCGGGGGAAGAGGTCATAGACCATCTCCAGGTCCCGGTCCACCCCGGAGGGGGGCTGGGTATAGGCCCCCATCTCCAGGTTCTCCTCCACCGACATCTGCAGGAAGACCCGTCGCCCCTCGGGCACCTGGGCCAGGCCGTGGGCCACCAGCTTGTCCGCCCGGACGTTGCTGACGTTGTGGCCCTCGAAGGTGATGCTCCCGGTCTTGGACCGGAGCAGACCGGAGATGGTCTGGAGGGTGGTGGTCTTGCCCGCGCCGTTGGCGCCGATCAGGGTGACCACCTCCCCCTGGTTCACGTGGAAGGAGATGTCCTTGATGGCGTGGATCGAGCCGTAGTAGACGTTGATCCCCTCGACCTGCAACAGTGACTCCATCTCTCAGCCCTCCTTCCGCTTGCCCAGGTAGGCCTCGATGACCACCGGGTCGTTTTTGATCTCGTCCGGGGTGCCCTTGGCGATGATCTGGCCGAAGTTGAGCACCGCGATGCCCTCGCAGATGCCCATGACCAGGCTCATGTCGTGCTCGATGAGCAGGATGGCGATGCCGAAGGTGTCCCGGATCTTGACGATGTTGTCCATGAGCTCGGCGGTCTCCGAGGGGTTCATGCCCGCCGCCGGCTCGTCCAGCAACAGCAGGCTGGGGTTGGTGGCCAGGGCCCGGACGATCTCCAGCTTCCGCTGGGCGCCGTAGGGCAGGGAGCCCGCGGTGTATCGGGCCATATAGTCCATGTCAAAGATGGACAACAGCTCCATGGCCCGCTCGTGGGCCACCTTCTCCGACTTCCAGTAGTTGGGCAGGCGGAAGATGCCGCTCCACATACCGTAGCCGATGTGGTTGTGGAAGCCCAGCTTCACGTTGTCCTCCACGGTCAGGTTGTTGAACAGGCGGATGTTCTGAAAGGTCCGGGCGATGCCCGCCTTGTTCACCTGGACGGTGTTCATGTTGTTGGTGTCCACCCCGTCCAGCAGGATGGTGCCCCGGGTGGGCTGGTACACCTTGGTAAGCAGGTTGAAGACCGTGGTCTTGCCCGCGCCGTTGGGGCCGATGAGGCCGGCGATCTCCGTGCGGCCGATGGCCATATTGAAGTCCTTCACGGCGGTCAGGCCGCCGAAGTCGATGCCCAGATGGCGGCACTCCAGAATGGGCGCCTTGTCGATGTCCCGCTCCGGGATCTTGTTGGGGTTGGGGACGGGGACCAGCCGGGTGGGCTCTCTGTGGAGATGGTTGCTCATTCGACCTGTCCTCCTTTCCGCTCCCGGAGCTGTTGATGGACCCGGGCAAAAAAGTTCCAGATGGTGGGGTTGTTGGTGACCAGCATCACCACGATCAGGATGATGGCGTAGAGCAACATCCGCAGGTCGGCGTACTCACGCAGGGCCTCGGGCAACACGTAGATGACCACCGTGGCCACGATGGAGCCCCAGATATTGCCCAGGCCGCCTAGCACCACATACACCAGCACCATGATGGAGGTGTTGAAGTCGAACTGATCGGCGCTGACGCTGGCGTAGTTCAGGCCGAACAGGGCGCCCGCCGCCCCCGCCAGGGCGGCGGAGGTGACAAAGGCGATCAGCTTGTACTTGGTGATGTTGATGCCCACGCTCTCGGCGGCGATGCGGTTGTCCCGGATGGCCATGACGGCCCGGCCGGTGCGGGAGCGCACCAGATTGAGCACCACCACCAGGGTGATCATCACCAGCACGAAGCCCACCGTGAAGGTGGCGATCCGGTCGTTGCCTGAGGCCCCCTGGGCCCCCTTGATGATCTCGATGCCGTTCTCGCTCAGGCCCAGGCTGTCGATGTTCTTGGTCCCGTCGATGTTCAGGGCGATGTGCAGGCCGTTCTCATCCCAGCCCACCAGCAGGCAGTTGATGATGTCCCGGATGATCTCGCCGAAGGCCAGGGTGACGATGGCCAGATAGTCTCCCCGCAACCGTAGCACGGGCACCCCCACGATGACGCCGGTGATGGCGGCGAAGATGGTGCCCACCACCAGGGCCAGCACCACCCGCACCAGCTCGTTGGGGATGGACTCGGACAGGCACATGGAGGTGACGACGCCGGAGAAGGCGCCCACGCTCATAAAGCCCGCGTGGCCCAGGGACAGCTCGCCCAGAATGCCCACGGTGAGGTTCAGGGACACCGCCATGACCACATAGCAACAGATGGGCACCAGCATGCCCGTCACCTGGCGGCTGAGCAGGTCCATGTTCTGGCACACCGTAACGATGACAAAGGCCAGGATCACACCCAGGTAGGTGGCGAAGTCCACCTTGGTCACCGACTTCATGTTTTTCAGATAGCTCTTCATCCCCGTCACCTCACACTTTCTCGGGCACGTACTTGCCCAGCAGGCCGGATGGCTTGACCAGCAACACCACGATAAGCACGGCGAAGAGGATGGAGTTGGACAGCTGGGTGGAGATATAGCCCTGGGCCATGGCCTCGATGATGCCCAGCAGGATGCCCCCCAGGAAGGCCCCGGGGATAGAGCCGATGCCCCCGAACACGGCGGCGGTGAAGGCCTTGATGCCCGGCATGGAGCCGGAGGTGGGCTTGAGCACCGGGGAGTAGGAGCACATGAGCACACCGGCGATGGCCGCCAGGGCGGAGCCGATGGCAAAGGTCATGGAGATGGTGGAGTTCACGTTGATCCCCATGAGCTGGGCGGCCCCCTTGTCCTCGGACACCGCCCGCATGGCCTTGCCCATCTTGGTCTTGCCGGTGAAGACGGTCAGCCCCACCATGATGATGATACAGACCGCCACCGTCAGCAGGGCCACGTTCTGGATGCGCAACTGCCCGCCAAACAGGGTGAGCTGTCCGCTGACCACGGGGGTGAAGTTCACCGGGTTGGCCCCGAAGAGTAGCTGGGCCGCGTTCTGCAAAAAGTAGCTGACGCCGATGGCCGTGATGAGCACCGCCAGGGAGCCCGCCTGCCGCAGGGGCCTATAGGCCAGCCCCTCGATGACCACGCCCAGGACGGTACACACCACCATGGCCAGCAGGACGCAGGCCAGGGTGGACAGCCCCCAGGCCAGGGCGGACGGGTCCTCCCCCAGCATCCTGGCGCTGGCGAAGTTCATGGCATAGAAGGCCACATAGCCCCCCACCATGATGACGTCGCCGTGGGCGAAGTTCAGCATCTTGGCGATGCCGTACACCATGGTGTAGCCCAGGGCG
>CALWVW010000060.1 GCA_944385075.1 uncultured Oscillospiraceae bacterium
ACGGTGGTACAGGGGTCGTCCTGGTACTCGATCTCCGCCTCGGCCAGGGCGGTCTCGTCGTGGGGGCACCAGTACACGGGCTTGAGGCCCTTGTAGATGTACCCCTTCTGGTACATGGCGCCGAAGACCTTGACTTCCTCGGCCTCAAAGCCGGGGTCCATGGTCTTGTAGGGGTGCTCCCAGTCCCCCAGCACGCCCATGCGCTTGAAGCCCTCCATCTGGATGTCGATGTACTTCTGGGCGTAGTCGTGGCAGGCGGAGCGGAACTGGGCCACGCTCATCTGCTTGCGGTTGAGCTTCTGCTCCTTGATGATGGCGGACTCGATGGGCATGCCGTGGTTGTCCCAGCCGGGGATATAGGGGGTGTAGTAGCCCCGCATGGCGTACAGCCGGGTGATGAAGTCCTTGAGGGACTTGTTCAGGGCGTGGCCCATGTGCAGGCCGCCGTTGGAGAAGGGGGGGCCGTCGTGGAGGGAGAACAGGGGCTTGCCCTCGTTCTTCTTCAGCATCTCCCGGTACAGGTCCATGTCGTTCCAGCGCCGGAGCATCTCGGGCTCCCGCTTTGGCAGGCCGGCCCGCATGGGGAAGTCGGTCTGGGGGAGATTGATGGTCTTGTTGTAATCCATGTCTCGTGTTCCTCCGTTTACTCTTTATTAGATCGTAATTTATTATATCGTTTCGTAGGGGCGCGCTGTGCGCGCCCGCGGGCGGCCGGTCAGTAGTCTACGACTACCTTCCGGCAGGCCCGGCACAGGCAGGCCTTGGGCCGCAGTAGTCCCAGGGCCTTTCCCAGAAGGACATCCCCCTTCTGGGTGGGGAGGGGGAGCCCGGTAACCTGGGTGGACCAGAAGACGGGGCTGGCGCTACTGAGCACGCCCTCCTCCATGGGTTTTCCACATTTGGGGCAGTTCATCCTGAGTGCTCCTTTCGTTATTCATACGCAAAGAGGGCCAATTGACAAGCCGCGCAGAGATAAGCCGGATATTCCGCAAAGTTGAAGGGGGTATCCCGGGGCGGGCGGCTGATAGCCGCTCCTACGGTAGCTGAAAGGAAAAACAGGCAATGTTGCAGGCGCGGCAGAGCATGGTGTCGGGGTAGTTGTGAAACGGGAATGCAAAATCCCCGACTGAGGTGTCGCCCAGCGGCCGCAGTATGACTCGATCCTTCGGAGCGCGAAAGAGAGGGGGCTTTTTCCGCTGTGTCCATAGAGGGTATTTGCCCGCGTACATGGTGCCGGACTCCATAGGCTTTCCGCATTTGGGGCAGTTCATCAAAGCCACTCCTCTCAGAAAACAAAAAGCCCTTGTCTCAACAAAGAGACAAAGGCAATATCCTCTGCGGTACCACTCTTCTTGCCGGACCAATACGTCCGGCCACTCAAGTTCTGCCCGGTAACGGGGGCGGCCGGGGGCGCTTACTGTCGTTCGGCGTCCAGCTCCAAGGTGATATTCCCCACTCCCTCCCGTCCGCCTTGCACCAGACCGGCGGCTCTCTGCGCGTTTCGGGGGCAGGTACTTGTCCTTTTCAGCGCATTTGTACTTATATGCTCCTTCATCATATCTGCTCTCGCCAAAAATGTCAAGGGGAAGGCCCGTGCGCCGGGAGAGAAACTTAAGAGAAATTTCATTTGTTTTCTGGCGGAAGTGTGGTATACTGGAGCGGAAAACAGAGAGATTTGCCGGAGATGGGGTGGCCCCGTCCGGCGCGGGCGAAAGGAAGGGATCTGGATGAACGAGGGATTCAACGTTCTGGTGGCAGGCGCGGGCTACGCCGGGGCGGTGGCCGCCCGGGCCCTGGCGGACCGGGGGAAGCGGGTGCTGGTGCTGGAGCGCCGCCCTCACATCGGCGGCAACGCCTATGACCGGCTGGACGGCGCCGGGGTGCTGATCCACCAGTACGGCCCCCACATCTTCCACACCAACGACAGGCGGGTGTTCGACTGGCTGTCCCGGTTCACCCGGTGGCGGGACTATGAGCACCGGGTGGTGGCCGACCTCCCCGACGGAAAGGGCGGCCGCATGACCTTCCCGGTGCCCTTTAACCTCACCTCCCTGGAGACGGCCTACGGCCCGGAGCGGGGCCGGGCCCTGGGGGACAAGCTCATGGCCGCCTACGGGGCGGAGAGAAAGGTCACCATCCTGGAGCTCCGCCAGAGCGAAGACCCGGAGATCCGGCAGGTGGCCGACTATGTGTACGAGCACGTGTTCGTCCACTACACCATGAAGCAGTGGGGCCAGACCCCCGAGGAGATCGACCCCAACACCACCGCCCGGGTGCCCGTGTTCCTGTCCCGGGACGACCGCTATTTCCAGGATACTTACCAGGGGATGCCCCTGGAGGGCTATACCCCCATGTTTGAGCGGATGCTGGACCACCCCGGCATCACCGTGGAGCTGAGCACCGACGCCCTGGACCGGCTGGACCTGTCCGGGGAGGCGCTGAAGGTGGACGGGGCGCCCTTTGCCGGCCCGGTGATCTACACCGGTCAGGCGGACGAGCTGTTCGCCTTCCGCTTTGGCCCCCTCCCCTACCGCACCCTGGACTTCCGGTTCGAGACCCTGGAGCGGGACGACTTCCAGGGCTATGGCACGGTGAACTATACGGTGGACCGGGACTACACCCGGATCACCGAGTTCAAGCACCTCACCGGCCAGGTGAAGCCGGGAGTGACCACCATCGTGGAGGAGTACTCCCGCGCCTACACCGGCGCCGAGGGGGAGATCCCCTATTACGCCATCATCAACCTGGACAACAACGCCCTCTACGCCAAATACAAGGCGGAGGCGGACAAGTTCCCCAACCTCCACCTGCTGGGCCGCCTGGCGGAATATAAGTACTACAACATGGACGCCATCGCGGGCAGGGCCCTGGACCTGGCGGAAAAATTGTAAAATGGAGAAACAGAATATGGATCAGAAACTCATCACCTTCGCCGTCCCCTGCTACAACTCCGCCGCCTATATGGAGCACTGCGTGGACACCCTGCTCCAGGGGGGGGACGACATCGAGATCATCCTGGTGGACGACGGCTCCACCAAGGATGATACCCCCGTCATCTGCGACCGGTACGCCGCCGAGCACCCCGACATCGTCCGGGCCATCCACCAGCCCAACGGCGGCCACGGGGAGGGGGTCAATCAGGGCATCCGCCACGCCCGGGGCATCTACTACAAGGTGGTGGACTCGGACGACTGGGTGGACGTGCCCGCCCTGCGCCAGGTGCTGGACAAGTTGCGGCAGTTCGTCCGGGACGACAAGCTGGTGGACCTGATGATCGCCAACTATGTGTACGAGCACGTGGAGGACAACACCCAGAAGGTCATGGCCTACCGCAACGTGTTCCCCACCGGCCGGGTGTTCGGCTGGGACCACATCGGGCACTTCCGGCCCTCCCAGTATCTGCTGATGCACAGCGTCATCTACCGCACCCAGTTGCTCCGGGACTGCGGGCTGGAGCTCCCCAAGCACACCTTCTATGTGGACAATATCTTTGTCTATCAGCCCCTGCCCTATGTGAAGAATATGTACTATCTGGACGTGGACCTGTACCGGTACTTCATCGGCCGGGCGGACCAGTCCGTCAACGAGAGCGTCATGATCGGCCGGGTGGACCAGCAGGTGCGGGTCACCGAGCTGATGATCGGCGCCCACGACCTGCGGCAAGTGGGGGCCCAGCACCGGAAGCTGGGCAAGTACATGTTCAACTATCTGGCCATGATGATGGCCATCTCCTCCATCTTCCTCACCATGGACGGGAGCCCGGAGGCCCTGGGCAAGAAGACCCGGCTGTGGGAGTACCTGCGCACGGTGGACCGGGGGCTCTACCACCGGATGAAGTACCGGGCCCTCCCCGCCTTCACCAATCTGCCCACCTACCAGGGGCGGCGGCTGTCGGTGGCCCTCTACCGGCTGGCCCGCAGGATCTACAAGTTCAACTGAGACGCACCGGGGGCGGCCACTGGCCGCCCCCGAATTCTTTTACTTGACATACCTTGTTGTTCGAGGTATCATATACCTGGAACAACAAGGTATCATCGCGCGGGATTTCCCGGGAAAGGATGACGAGTATGAAGCTGGACAAGGGATTGATGGCGGGGAGTAGCACCCTGCTGGTGCTCACTCTGCTGGAGTCGGGGGATATGTACGGGTATCAGATGATCGAGGAGCTGGCCCGCCGGTCCAACGACGTGTTTCAGATGCAGGAGGGGACCCTCTACCCCATCCTCCACGCCCTGGAGAAGGGGAAATACCTGACCGCCTACCAGCAGGAGGCCCCCAGCGGCCGGATGCGGAAGTACTACCGCCTCACCCGCCGGGGGCGGGAGCTGTTGGCGGACAAGAAGGCCGAGTGGGACCGGTTCCGCCAGGGGGTGGGCGATGTCCTGTCCGGCGGAGCCAACGCCCTGGCGTGAGACGGCGATGGAGCAGGAGAAAAAGGGCTGGACCCCGCGGGGCTGGGTGGGCGCGGCCACCGGCGGTATCCGGTTCAAGCCGGACCGGGAGGCGGTCCAGGCGGAGCTGTTGGCCCACATCGAGGACAAGAGGGCGGACCTGCGGCGGCTGTACCCCGAGATGAACGAGCGGGAGCTGGATGCGCTGGCCACCCGCCAGATGGGCGACCCGGGGCAGGTGGACCGGGCGCTGGCCAGGCTCCACCGGCCCTGGCTGGGCTGGCTGTGGCGGGCCAGTCAGGTGTTGCTGGGGCTCATACTGGCGGTGACGGTCCTGCTGTGGACGCCCAGGACCTTTGGATATGCGCGGGAGCGGGTGGAGGACTGGCTATCCGGGGGAGACACCTTATATGTGGTATCTCCGGGGAGAGGACCCCACCCAGGCGGGCGGCCCGAGTGAGCCGGAGCCGGGCGAGGAGGTCCGCGCGGACCGGGAGCTTGTGCTGACGTCCCGCCCCGGCGTGACCGCCAAAGCGGGAGATTACGCCCTGGAGGTGGACCGGCTGGCCCTGTGGCGGAGCCGGGACCGGGCCACCGGACAGGAGACGGACATTCTGTATTTCACCCTGACGGCCTGGGGGCCGCCCTGGCAGAAATTGCTCCAGGAGCCGTCGCTCTATATTGCGGGGACGGATGACCGGGGCAATCACTACGACAGCACCCAGGAGCGGGATTTCGAGGACCCGTATCTGCTGGTCAATGTGGGGGACCAGGGGATGTTCCGGCGCACCTTTCATGTGCAGATCTATGATCTGTCCCGGGGGATCCAGTGGCTCCGGCTGGAGTATGACCGGAACGGCACCCGGTGGGAGCTGACCATCCCCCTGGCGGGAGAGGAGGGCGAGCGGTGAACCGGAAGAAAAATAGCCCCGGCCTGGGCCGGAGGTGGAGAATTTTGCGCAATCTGGGGATCACAGCCCTGTTGGGAGTCGCCCTGTGGGCCGGCCGCGGCTTTCCCCTGCCAACGGCCGAGTTGCGCTTTGAGTGGGCCCAGCGGGGGGCGCTGATGGCCGACCCGGCCCCCCTCCAGGGACAGGTGGGGAGCGAGCTGGTGGGGGCCAACGAGCGGGATATTGTGGTGTATTCCGAGGGGAGCTGGGAGATCAGGACCTTCCCCCGGACCCCGGGCCCCGCCCTGGTCCCCCTATCGGACGGCGTGGTGGCGGTGGACGTGCCGGAGGGGACGGCCTCCGCCCGGCTGGAGGTGACGGTGATGGCAGACGGCTGGTATGTGGGGGCGGAGGAGGAGGGGATGCGCCCCTTTCCAGACCCGACCGGAGAGAGCGAGGAGCGCTGGTTTGGAAAAACCTATTCTGTAGAGGGGGAGTTGCTGGAGAATGGGGCGACCCTGTTTCAGCTCTTGAGCGGGGACTCCTATACGGAGAGGAATCTTCTCCATTATATGGGGATCTGGGAGTATTACACCAGTGAGCAACTGCCATATGGGCCATTTGCCTGCCATATGACGGCGGTCTTCTACGATGAGAACGGGGCCGAGCTGGGCCGGGCGGAGCTAAAGACCACGGATTTCTGAGGAGGGACGGCATGGAGGAGAGGCAACGGTACGGCCCGGAGGGCTGGCTGGATCTGGCCACGGCGGACATCCGCTTCAAGCCGGACCGGGCGGCGGTGCGGGGGGAGCTGAAGGCCCACATTGAGGACCAGGCAGAGGCCATCCGGCGGCGGCACCCCGACCTGGGCGAGGAGGAGGCTGAGAGACAGGCCGCCGCCCAGATGGGCGACCCGGAGGAGGTGGGCCGGGCGCTGGCCAGGCTCCACCGGCCCTGGCTGGGGTACCTGTGGCGGGCCAGTCAGGTAGCGGTGGCGCTGGCGGTGGCGCTGACCCTGTGTCTGGGCGGACCCGAGCTGGTGGAGCAGATCCGGCTCCGGGGGGAGATACAGGAGAGGGAGCCGACGCTGAGCGACTACTACCTGTGGGGGGAGGACGTCTTTTTGCCGGGCGGGCCCTTTGCCCCTGGGCCGGAGGAGGGCCGGCCGGAGATCACCCGCACGCCCCTTTTGACGGTCTGCCCGGAGGAGACGGTGGAGCTGAAGGATTTCCGGCTCCGGGTCACCCAGGCCTCCCTCTGGTCCTTCCGGTGGGAGGACGGGCGGGAGGAGTGGTGGCTGTTCTGGGAGCTGGAGGCGGCGGAGGTGCCATGGCTCCCCCTGGCCCCTGAGGTGGCCCAGCGGGTCCGGGGGGAGGACAGCCGGGGCAACACCTACGCCTCGACCCTGGAGGGCCACGGGGAGGGGGTGCCGTACATCCTGACCAACAGCGACGGCGGCGGCCTGCTGTCCCAGCGGTTCCGGATGTCGGTATCCGGGATGGAGCCCGGGACGGAGTGGTTCCGCCTGGAGTATGACAGGGACGGTGTGGAGTGGTCGCTGACCATCCCGCTGACAGAGAGGGGTGAGGGGACGTGAGAGAGAGGACGCCGACGGGCCGCCCCGGCCCGCGCCGGGGGTGGCGGGTGTTCCGCAATCTGCTGGTTGCCACTCTGATGTTTGGAGCCCTGGGGGGCTTCCTGTGGGTGCGGGAGGGCTATCCCCTCCCCACCGCCGAGCTGGGCCTCCGGCGGCTGGAGCGGCAGAACCTGCTGGCCCCCTCGGAGATCGTGTGGACTGCCCGGGAGGGGGAGCGCCTGGACCTCTGGGAGGGGACAGCGGTGTGGATGGACCAGTCCGTGGCGGTGGGGGTGCGGGACGGCCTGGCCCTGGTGGGCCGGGCACAGGGCGGCTGGACGGTGTGGGGCGCCGGCCTGTCGGTCTTTCCCGTGGGGGAGGGCCCCTCCCCCGTCCCGCTTCCGCGCACCACTCTGTCCGGGATTCGGGAGGAGTGGGACGGGGAGACCCCCTACGGCGTACCCTTCAGCGCCGGGCCCATGCTGTTTCTCCAGATGCCGGAGGAGGCGGTCCGCGGGACGCTGGAGATCTGGGAAGAGCAACCGGGAGAGGACGGGGCGCGCACCGCTCCCCTGGAGTGCCGCCTGCACCCGCTGGAAGCGGGGATCTGGCTGGCGGCGCTGGAGGCGGAGGTGACCGCTGTGGACGCCTGGCAACCCTATCTGGGAGCGCCCTACACCCTCCGGCTCTACGGGGAGGACGGAGGGCTGTTACTGGAACAGCGGGGGACCATTCCCGAGGAGCTCTGAGCGACTGCCGGGCTACGGAGAGATCCGCGGCCCGGCAGTTTGACGAAAACCGCCTTTTATCCGGCGGAGAGCCGGGAGGAGAACGGGTGCTCTTGTGGTGCGTCCGGCCTCTGGCACAAGATATAGCGGGGCCGGGGCGGCGGGAGACCGGGCCCGAAAAAAACGCCGAAAAAATTTTCAAAAAGGGCTTGACACACACGGCTGAGTGTTGTATGATAGCGGAGCGTCTCACAGAGGGCGCAGTCTGCGATGATGCGGGAGATTGCGGCGCAAGCCGGTAACTTCCGCGGAGTATGTCCGACGATCGGGCGGCTGAAGGACCTGAACACGGCGTATATCGCCGTGAATGGGGGAAACCGGCCTGCACTCATGCCGGTTTCTTTCATGTCACGGAGTGATACGCACGAAAGCGTGGACAAGTCCCTTCTCCCGTACGGAGGGCGAGCAAGACAAACTCAACTTCGTATGCGTATGTAAGGAGGAACCCCAATATGGCTCAGAAAGAAATGATCCGCATCCGGCTGAAGGCCTATGACCACCAGCTCATCGACCAGAGCGCCGAGAAGATCGTGGAGACCGCCAAGCGCACCGGCGCTGCCGTCTCCGGCCCCATTCCCCTGCCCACCAAGAAGGAAGTGGTCACCATCCTGCGGGCCGTCCACAAGTACAAGGACAGCCGCGAGCAGTTCGAGCGCCGCACCCACAAGCGCCTGATCGACGTCATCAAGCCCTCCCCCAAGACTGTGGAGGCCCTGATGAGCCTGGAGCTTCCTGCCGGCGTGGATATCGAGATCAAGCTGTAATCCCCCGCCTTTTTCCGCCATACGGCGTTGGGCCGCCTTGCCGTACACCCGGTACTGTCTGCGGCGCCCCGCCTTGTCTGGCGAAAAAATCCGGCGGATTAGAAGTTGTCTGACCGCCGGAGCACGCCTTTGTTGTACCCGCTGTCCGCCGCTTTTGGAGGCGGACGGGTCAAGTCGTCGGAGCAATGACCACCCAGCCCATTGGGGCGGTTATCTACGCCGACCAATAACCTTTATAGGAGGAAAATCCGAAATGGAGAAAGCGATCATCGGCAAAAAGATCGGCATGACCCAGATCTTCGATGAGGCCGGACATGTGGTGCCCGTCACCCTGATCCAGGCCGGCCCCTGCACCGTGGTGCAGAAGAAGACCGCCGAGAAGGATGGCTACGAGGCCATCCAGTTGGGCTTTGAGACCGTCCCCGAGCGCAAGCTCACCAAGCCGGAGCAGGGCCACCAGAAGAAGGCCGGCCTGACCGAGTTCAAGAAGGTGCTCAAGGAGTTCCCGCTGGAGGACTGCTCCAAGTACGAGGTGGGCGACCAGCTCACCGCCAATGTGTTCGCCGTGGGCGACTTTGTGGACGTCACCGGCACCAGCAAGGGCCACGGCTATCAGGGCGTCATCAAGCGCTTCGGCGCGCACCGCCTGAAGGAGACCCACGGCTCCGGCCCTGTGGTCCGTCAGGTGGGCTCCCTGGGCGCCACCAGCCACATGTCCAAGATCATCAAGGGCACCATCGGCGCCGGCCAGATGGGCAACGAGCAGGTCACCGTGCAGAACCTGGACGTGGTCCAGGTGGACGAGGAGCTGGGCCTGATCGCGGTCCGCGGCGCCATCCCCGGCCCCAAGGGCGGCGTGGTCTTTGTGAAGAACACCGTCAAGACCAACGTGGAGAAGAAGGCCACCGAGATCGGCCGCGTCAACCCGCAGAAGGCTTCCGCCCGTGTCAACCCGCAGAAGGCTTCCGCCCGCAACAAGTAAGGAAAGGAGAGATTGAGTCATGCCTAAAGCGAACCTTTACGATATGGCCGGTAAGCAGATCGGCGAGATCGAGCTCTCCGAGGCCATCTTTGGCATCGAGCCCAATGTGGCTGTGGTGCATGATGTGGTCAAGAACCACCTGGCCAACTGCCGTCAGGGCACCCAGAGCGCTCTGACCCGGGCCGAGGTGTCCGGCGGCGGCAAGAAGCCCTGGCGCCAGAAGGGCACCGGCCACGCCCGTCAGGGCTCTACCCGGGCCCCCCAGTGGACCCACGGCGGCATCGTGTTCGCCCCCAAGCCCCGCACCTACCGCTACACCCTCAACAAGAAGGTGAAGCGTCTGGCCCTGAAGTCCGCCCTGTCCGCCAAGGCCGCCTCCGGCGACATCCTGGTGGTGGACGGCCTGAAGATGGACGAGGTGAAGACCAAGACCATGAAGGCCTTCCTGGACAGCATCCAGGCCGGCAAGTCCGTGGTCATCACCCCCGAGGTGGAGCAGAACGTGGTCCTGTCCGCCCGGAACATCCCCGGCGTGGTCACCACCACCGCCCGGATCCTCAGCGTCTATGACATCGTCAACGCCAAGCAGCTGGTCATCGACAAGGCCGCTCTGGCCATCATCGAGGAGGTGTACGCGTAATGGCTACCACTGCCTATGATATCATCAAGCGCCCCATCATCACCGAGCAGTCCATGGAGCAGACCGAGATGAAGCGCTACACCTTCGAGGTGGCCAAGACCGCCAACAAGGTGGAGATCGCCAAGGCCGTCGAGGAGATCTTCGGCGTCAAAGTGGCGAAAGTGAACACCCTGAACATGCAGGGGAAGGAGAAGCGGATGGGGATGCGCCCCGCCGGCCGCCGGCCCAGCTGGAAGAAGGCCATGGTCACCCTGACCGCTGACTCCAAGACCATCGAGTTCTTCGAGGGTATGGTGTAAGGAGGAGATAGAACATGGCGATCAAGACTTATAAGCCCACAACCCCCTCCCGCCGTCACATGACTGTGTCCGCCTTCGAGGGGATCGACAAGAAGGCCAAGCCCGAGCGCGCCCTCACCGAGGTGCTGAAGAAGCACGCGGGCCGCAACAGCTACGGCCGCATCACCGTCCGCCACCACGGCGGCGGCAACAAGCAGAAGTACCGCATCATCGACTTCAAGCGGGACAAAGAGGGGAAGGCCACTGTGGTCAACCTGCAGTACGACCCCAACCGCTCCGCCAACATCGCCCTCATCGAGTATGAGGACGGCGAGCGCCGCTATATCCTGGCCCCCAACGGCCTGAAGGCCGGCCACATCATCATGACCGGCCCCGACGCCGACATCCTGCCCGGCAACTGCCTGCCCATCGCCAACATCCCCGTGGGCGAGATGATCCAC
>CALWVW010000061.1 GCA_944385075.1 uncultured Oscillospiraceae bacterium
CGGATGCCCGCCAGGGCGTCCGGCGCGGTGCGGACTTTGCTTGGATGACCGGCGCAGGCCGGAAACAACGGCCTGCGAAGGACCAACCCACAGCCCAGCGAAGCGGGTGTGGGTTGGAGAGGAGGAGCAAGGGAGCAGAGCAACGGATGCCCGTCAGGGCGTCCGGCGCGGTGCGGACTTTGCTTGGATGACCGGCGCAGGCCGGAAACAACGGCCTGCGAAGGACCAACCCACAGCCCAGCAAAGCGGGTGTGGGTTGGAGAGGAGGAGCAAGGGAGCAGAGCAACGGATGCCCGTCAGGGCGTCCGGCGCGGCGCGGACTTTGCTCCGACGACGCAGAGTAGGTACAGCGCGTCAAGTGCCACCGGATGGGAGGTTGCCGGTGGACGAAGGTTGCCGTCGGGCGGCCGCGGTGCTGTGCCGCATCCGCTGCCATGGGAGAGTGCGCGTTCCTCTTCCTGGCAACAAGCCATGAAAGGAGCGATTTTTGATGTTCAACACCCTCCAGACCGCGCGGCTCTATGCCGTGCCCCTCACCCCCGCCTACTGGCGGGACGCCAGCCACTCCATGCGCTGTCTGCGGCTTTTGATCTTCGCGGCCCTGACGGTGGCCATGGCCCGGGCCCTCTCTCTGATCCCCAGTATCCCCATCGGCCCCACCAAGTTCTCCTTCGGCTTTCTGGCCCGGGCGCTGTGCTCCCTGGTCTGCGGGCCGGTGATGGGGATGTCGGTGGGGTTTGTGGAGGATATCCTGGGCTATGCCCTCCAGCCCGAGGGGGCCTTCTTCATCGGCTACACCATCTCCACCATGGCGGGGATGCTGGTGTACGGCCTGTGCTTCTACCGGGCCAGGATCACGGTGGCCCGGCTGGTGGTGGCCAACCTGCTGGTCAACGTGTTCGTCAACGCGCTGATGGGCTCGGTGTGGAACATGATTATTTATCAGTCCCCCTACTGGGCGTTTTTCTGGCCCAGCCTGGGGAAAAACCTGGTGACCATCGTGCCCAAGGTCATCCTGATGTATGTGGCCTACCAGGGGATCATCCCCGTCCTGCAACAGGTGGGGCTCATCCCCCGGCAACTGGACGAGAAGAACCGGATCACCTGGATCTGAACATGGAACGGCCTCCCCCGGCGCGGGGGAGGCCGTATTTTATGCCCGTCCGGGCCGGAGCATCAGGAAGAAGGCGCCCAACAGGGCGGGACAGGCGCACAGCACGGTCCACCGGCCGGCCAGCGGGGTGACAAGGCCGCTGATCACCGCGCCGGACACAAAGGCCAGGATCAGACCGTAGTACACCCCGGCCTTTTGGAGCGCGGGGCGCCCCGCCGGGCCGGTGAGACAGCGGAACAGGAGCTCGGTGCCACTGCGCAGGTTGCCGGTGCACATGGTGGTGGCGCAGGAGCAGTCCCGGAATTTTCGGAAGCTCTCTACCTGGATGGCGCTGGTGAAGGAGATCAGGATGTTGGCCAGGGGATCCCAGCGCCCCTGGGGCAGAAGGGCCACCAGGACCAGCACCAGACACTCCGCCAGAAGGAGGGGATGGCGCCAGTGGATGCGCCCGGAGGCGTTGCCCAGATTCCGGTGGATCAGCTCGGCCACCAGCACCCCCGCGGCAAAGGCCAGGATGGGGAAGACGTAGCGCAGGGCCTGCCCCCACTGCTGTTGGGCCAGATGGATCCCCAACAGCACGATGTTGCCCGTCTCGGCAGTGGCGAAGACCTCGCCCCGGTTCAAATAGCTGTAGGCGTCCAGCAGTCCCCCGGTCAGGGCCAGCAACAGCCCCACGGACAGGGACTCGGACATCTGTTTTTGCGGCATCGCCATCACCTCGGGGGCTATCATACCACATTTGCCCCCCCGCGGACAAGCGGGAACCCTCAGGCGGGGCCGGACCGCAACAGGGCGGAGAGGACCGCGCCGATATCCCCCCTGACACAGATGGACCGGTTTTGGATGGCTCCCGGGACATACGTCTCCCCCTGGTTGACGCAGGCATAGGTGGTTTTTTGGTTCTGCGCGGCCATTTTCCAGAAGGGATATTTGATGATGACCGGCGTGTTGCCGCCCACCCCCAGCTCCAGAAGCAGGAGCTTCCGCCCCTGGTGGCGGCGGAGGAAATCCTCATACCGCCGGGCGGCGGCGTACCAGCCCCCGTCCTGGACGAAGGTGTCGTCGATGCGCAGGTTCATGGTCATGGGCCGGCCGCACCTGGGACAGCGGGGGATCAGCTCCGGGGGGATCTTCATGTCCCGTTGCTCCGCCACCATCCGGCGGACCGCCTCCTCGTTGCCGTAGGTCCCCTGGTGGCAGGGCCTGGAGCACTGCCACAGGCCGTAGTCCCCCTGGGTGTAAAAGAGGCGCCCCTTGTCAAAGCCCGCCAGCTGGAACTGGTGGTCCACGTTGGTGGTGAGGACGAAATAGTCCTTGTCGGCCACCAGCTCCAGTAGCTGGTCATAGACCGGCTTGGGGGCCTTTTCATAGCGGTTCACCAGGATCTGCCTGCTCCACCAGGCCCAGTACTCCTCCAGACTCTGGAAGGGGTAGAAGCCGCCGGAGTACATATCCCGGATGTGGTACTTGGCCTGAAAGTCCCCAAAGGTCCGCTCAAACCGCTCCCCGGAGTAGGTGAGCCCGGCGGAGGTGGAGAGCCCGGAGCCGGCCCCGATCACCACCGCGTCCGCCGTGTCCAGCTCCTCTTGGAGCCGCGCGAGCTTTTCACAGCAGGCGGCGGTAGATGGCATAGTCGCTGTCCTTGAACACATTGAAGATCACCTCGATTTGGTCTGGATGGTTCCGTTGCCACTCTCTGACCGTCTGAATGGCGATCTGCGCGGCCGGCTCGTTGGGGAAATGGAACTCCCCGGTGGAGATACAGCAGAAGGCCACGCTGTGGAGGCCGCGCTCCGCCGCCAGCTTCAGGCAGGAGCGGTAACAGCTCGCCAGTTGTTCCCGGTCTGCTTCGGTGACGCCGCCGTGGATGACCGGTCCGACGGTGTGTAGCACATGGCGGCAGGGCAGGTTATAGGCCCTTGTGATTTTGGCCCGGCCGGTTTCTTCCTCGTGCCCCTGCCGCCCCATGAGCTCGGCGCACGCCATGCGGAGCTGTACCCCCGCATAGGTGTGGATCGCGTTGTCGATACAGCCGTGACAGGGCACGAAGCAACCCAGCATCCGGCTGTTTGCCGCGTTGACGATGGCGTCGGCCGCCAGTGTGGTGATGTCGCCCCGCCAGAGATACAGGCCGGGGCGCACCGGCGTCAGGTCGGTGAGCCTTGTGACACCCTGCTCGGCAAGGCGCTGGGACAGGTAGGCGTCCTGCGCGCGCAGGAACTCCTCGCTGGCCGGCACCGGTGGGCGCACATTTATCAGGGAGCGGAGGAGTTGCCGCTGACTGACCTCGTCCGGCGGGAAGGCCTCCGCCTGTTTCCGGTACTGGGGCATCTCGGCCAGTAGCATCCGGTTCAACTGTTTGATCTGTTCCAGATGGCCCATGGGTAGCCCCTCCTTTCCACTGGGCCCGGTCAGGCGAAGAAGAAGCCCGCCGTCATGTCCAGATAGTTCTCGCCGCTGTATCGGGGGTATCTCTCCTGTACCGCGGCCTTGAAGCCGGCGCGGTCGGCGCTGGCGGCGGCGATGGCCTTCAGCTCTTTCAGGTAGTCGATCTTCGTCTGGGCGTCCTTCAGATCCTCGGGGGTGTAGTGGGAGGTGAGGATCAGGGTGTAGCCCTTGGCGATATAGCCCTCCAGCTGGGCAACCATGGCGTCGGCGTGGCCCGCCCCCGCCACGATGGAGTGGCAGTCGTGGCCCAGCATGTGGGTGTACACCGCGTTGATCTCGGGGATCTCCACGTCAAAGGCGTCGGCGGTGGGGTGGATGACAAATTCGACTCCGCCGATGACCACCGGCCCCTCGGTCAGAATGTGGTCCACCGGGTGGATGGAGGGGTCGAAGCTCTCCCCGAAGGTAGCGGCGAAGCCGTCCACCAGGGCCTTGCCGCCCCCCTGGGCGGAGTAATCCACCGCGTTCTGGGTGGCGTACTTGGCCGTGCCGGACAGGAAGGTGGCCCCCGCCCCGTGATAGGCCACCAGCATCCCCGCCGGTTCCAGGCCCCGGTCCTTCAGGTAGGCGGCGAGCTCGGCGATGTTGTCACGGAAGCAGGGGCTTTCGACGACCGCCGCCTGCCCGGCCTTCTCCACCAGAAAGACCTCGTCGTCGATGGGGTCGTTGGTCTGATAGGCGTGGAGCTTCACGGCCCCGAAGTCGTAGATGTGCATCTCGCCCTTGTCCAGCTTGACAGTTTGATAGGTGTTCTTGTTCATGATTCGTTCCTCCTTGGAAGTTTCAGGCGGCCTCCCGCCCCTGTGTCCCTATCATAGTCCGCAGTAATTTGCCTGGAAAGTACGCACAATCTTGTGCCATAGGTACCTTTCGGTAACAAATGGGCCGTTACCGCCAGGTAACAAATTTGCGGTTCAAGGGTCTGCGGGCTCGGACGGTCTGAAAAAATTTTTGTGCGTCCCCCTGACCGAAGCGCCTTGACAGGCGGCCGGACGGGGTCTTAAAATTGGGGTATCGCACAACATACGGGGAGGAGCATCAAAATGGCGGCTACCACAAGAGAACTCCCGGCCTGTCCGGTGGAGACCACGCTGACCCTCATCAGCAGCAAGTGGAAGGTGCTGATCGTGCGGGACCTGCTTGCCGGCACCAAGCGGTTTGGAGAGCTACAGCGTTCGGTGGGAAATGTCAGTCAGAAGGTGCTCACCGCCCAACTGCGGGAGATGGAGGAGGACGGCCTGGTGGACCGGAAGGTCTATCCGGAGGTGCCGCCCCGGGTGGAGTACAGCTTGACAGAGCTGGGCCGCAGTCTGGAGCCGGTGCTCTCCGCCATGTGGAATTGGGGGGAGGAGTACAGGGCCAGAAGCGGGGACGCGCTTTGAAAATCGCATAAAATGGCAAAAAGCGGCCGGCGCCTGTCAGGCGCCGGCCGCTTTTTGCCGGCTACGGCTGGTAGGTGTGGGTGCAGATCTCCCGGATTTTGGCCTGGATCTGCTTCAGGTCCTCGAAGGTCTCGGGGCGGCGGCGGGGGTCCCGGAGGATGGCGGCGGGGTGGAAGAGGGCGGTCATCCAGAAGCCGGACTTCTGGAACCACTGGCCGTGCTCCTTGGTGATCTTGAAGTCCTCCTTGATCAGGCGGCAGGCGGCGATGCGCCCCAGACAGATGATGATCTTGGGGCGGATCAGGGCCACCTGGGACCGGAGGTAGTCGATGCAGGCGTCCTGCTCGGTGTTCAGCGGGTCGCGGTTCTGGGGCGGGCGACACTTGACGATGTTGGCGATGTACACGTTTTTGCGCCGGTCCAGGTCCACCAGCTCCAGCATGTCGTCCAGCAACTTCCCGCCCCGGCCCACAAAGGGCTCGCCCTGCAGGTCCTCGTTTTCGCCGGGGCCCTCGCCGATGCACATGACCTCGGCGTCCCGGGGGCCCACGCCGAAGACCACGTTGTGGCGGGTGTCCGCCAGGGCGCACTTCTGACAGGAGAGACAGGCGCGCTCCAGCTCATCCCAGGTTTTGATCAACATATCGGGTCCTCCCTCATCTCTTGTTTCCCCCAGTATACCATGGTTTGCGGGGCGGGAAAAGAGCGCGGTGGAGAAAAAATTTTTGGGCGGCCTCCCCCGGCGGAGGGGCGGGCGGCGCGGGGGCGGAGTTTTTGGGGACCCAAGATATGGGGCATAATTGGAAAAATGGAGTATATCTTGTGGTTTTCAACAAAAAAGTGGGGCGGGCGGAAAGAAATAGAACATATGTTTTACTTGAAAAAGGGACATTTTTCTCTAAAAAATCGAGGATTATGGGCCAAAAAGAAAGAAAAAAGTACTTGCAATTTGTTTCAGAAGGATTTATACTAAAAACAAAAGTGGAGCAAAGTGGAGTGAAATCCCTAAATTGAGAGGTCAAGTGGAGGAGAGGTGAGGAGAATGACCGGGACCTATGAGCACAGCATCGACCCCAAGGGCCGGTTGTTCATCCCCGCCAAGCTCCGGGAGGAGCTGGGCGTCACCTTCTATCTGGCCATGGGCGTGGACGCCTGCCTGGCCATCTACCCCCAGTCCACCTGGGAGCGCTTCACCGAGAAATTCGCCTCTCTGCCCATGAGCCAGTCCAAGGCCATGCGCCCCCTGTTTGCCAACGCCGCCAAGTGCGAGCTGGACAGCCAGGGGCGGATCGTCATCCCCCAGAAGTTGCGCAAGTACGCCGGGCTGGACAAGGACGTGGTCATCATCGGGGTCCACGACCGGGCGGAGATCTGGGCCGCCGACGCCTGGAGCGCCCAGGAGGAGGAAGAGATGACGCCGGAGAAGATGGCCGCCTGCATGGCCGAGCTGGGGTTCTAAAATGCCTGAATTCACCCACCGCCCGGTCCTGTTGCAGGAGTGCATCGACAGTCTGAATATCCGCCCGGAGGGGACCTATCTGGACGGCACCCTGGGCCGGGCGGGCCACAGCCGGGAGATCGCCCGGCGGCTGGAGGGGGCCGGAAGGCTGATCTGCGTGGACCGGGATCAGGCGGCCCTGGACGCCGCCCGGGAGCGGCTGGCCCCCTGGATGGACCGGGTGACCCTGATCCACAGCAACTTCGATCAGATCGACGCCATTCTGGACCGCCTGGAGCTCCCGGGCGTGGACGGGATGCTCTTTGACCTGGGGGTGTCCTCCCCCCAGCTGGACGACGGGAGCCGGGGCTTCTCCTATCTGGTGGACGCCCCGCTGGATATGCGGATGGACCGGGAGGAGGGGCTGACCGCCGCCGACGTGGTCAACACCTGGCCCCAGGAGGAGTTGCGGCGCATCCTCTCCCAGTACGGGGAGGAGCGGTACGCCCCCCAGATCGCCGCGGCCGTGGTCCGGCGGCGGGAGCGGACGCCCATCGCCACCACCCTGGAGCTGGTGGAGGTCATCAAGGGCGCCATGCCGGCCCGGGCCCTGAAGGAGAAACAGCACCCGGCCAAGCGCTCCTTTCAGGCTATCCGCATCGCGGTGAACGACGAGCTGGCCTCGGTGGAGCGGATGATCCAGCGGGCGGTCCCCCGGCTGAACCGGGGCGGGCGGCTGGCGGTGATCACCTTCCACTCCCTGGAGGACCGGATCGTCAAGACCGGCCTGGCCCAATTTGCCAGGGGCTGTACCTGCCCCCCGGATTTCCCGGTCTGCGTCTGCGGAAAGACCCCGGACATCCGGCTGGTCCATAAAAAACCCATCCTCCCCACCCCCGGGGAGATCGAGGAGAACCCCCGGGCCCGGAGCGCCAAGCTCCGGGTGGCGGAGAAGCTGAAAGACCCTTTGGAGAACGAAAGATAAGGAGCTGATCGCTGTGGCATCCTATCGCCGCCGTACCACCCCATATCAGACCTATGGCAGTGTGGCCTATGCCCCGGCCTATGAGGGGTCCGCCGTCCGGGCCCCCGGACGGGAGGAGGTCTATCAGCCGGTCCCCCGCCCCAAGGAGCGGGAGCAGACCCGCCGGAAGGCGCTGGTCCGCACCCGGGTCCAGGTCCGGGAGGCCGGTCAGGTGGCCCCCTTCGCGGTGGTGGGCTTTCTGGCGGTGGCCCTGTTTGCCATCATGCTGGTGATGAGCTACGCCCAGCTGACCGTGGTCAACGGGGAGATGGTGTCCCTCCGCAACGAGCTGTCCGACCTGCAGAGCGAGAACGCGGTGCTCACCGCCCAGTATGAGAAGGTCTTCGACATGGACACCCTGGAGGCGGCGGTGGGGAGCACCATGGTGCGGCCCGGGAACGAGCAGATCACCTACATCGACCTGTCCGAGCCGGACACCGTCACCGTCTACGGGGAGGAGAGCACCGGGACCGGGCTGATGGGCGCGCTGGACAGCGCGGGCCAGCTCCTGGGCGACCTGATCGAATATTTCCGCTGAGCGGACCATATAGATATCCAGACAAGACGCCGAGCGCCCGGCGGAGCCGGGCGCCTGACGGCGGAACGAAAGAGAGAAACAAGGGGCGAAAGAAAGTTCCTCTCTTGCTCCTTTCCACCGCAAAGGGGCAAGAGAGGAATTTTCTGCCGTTCAGACAGGCAGAGGGGGGACACCGGATTGCAACGAAATGAGGAGCGGAGGGGGAGCCGCCCCGGAGCCCGGCCCACGGGCACCCGGGGGACCCACTCCAAGCGGGCGATCTTTCGCCGCACGGTCTTTCTGATGGTGGTGTGCGGCGTGCTGATGTTCATCCCCCTGTGCTGGAAGCTGTGGGACATCGCCATCGTCCACCACGAGGAGTATCAGAACAAGGCCAGCAACCAGCAGACCCTCAGCCTGTCGGTCCCCGCCTCCCGGGGCAATATCTACGACAAAAACGGCAACGTGATGGCCATGTCGGCCACGGTCTATACCCTGATCCTGTCCCCCAACGACCTGGTCAAGAGCGTGCCCACCGAGGATGAGGAGGGCAATGAGCTGAGTCAGGAGGCCCTGGACGCGGCGGTGGCCGCCAAACAGGAGCAGGTGAAGGAGGACCTTCTGGCGCTGGTCCCGGGGCTGGACGAGGAGCGGCTGGACACCCAGGTCCACGCCACCAAGTACTCCTACCGGGAGGTCAAGAAGAACATCGAGGAGGAGGAGGCCGAGACCATCCGCCAGTACATCGTGGAGAACAAGACCTCCGCCTACCTCTATCTCATCACCGGGACCAAGCGGTACTACCCCTACTCCGGGCTGGCGGCCCAGGCCCTGGGCTTTGTCAACGCGGAGGGGGGCGCCTACGGGATCGAGGCGGCCTATAACGACATTCTGGAGGGGACCGCAGGCTGGGTGGTCAGCACCAAGACCGCCGCCGGGACCGAGACCTACAACAGCTACTCCCAGTACATGGACGCGGAGGACGGCTACGACGTGACCCTGACCATCGACGCCACCATCCAGTCCTATCTGGAGAAGACCCTGGAGGAGGGGATCGCCGAGTACGACGTGCGCAACGGCGCCTTCGGCATCGTGATGGACCCCAACACCGGGGCCATTCTGGCCATTGCCAGCTCCCCGGACTTTGACCCCAACAACTACTCCCAGATCACCGACGCCATCCTGAACGCCGACATGGCGGAGGACGCCAACGCCATCTACGAACAGCTGAAGGCCAACAACACCGAGGGGCTGACCGACGAGGAGCTCCGGAGCCAGGCGGAGAGCCAGGCCTACGGCGCGGCCACCTACACCCAGTGGCGGAGCAAGGCGGTGGCCGAGACCTACGAGCCCGGCTCCACCTTCAAGGCCCTGGTGCTGGCCGCCGCCCTGGAGGAGGGGGTGGTGTCCGAGAGCGACACCTTCACCTGCACCGGCTCCATCCGGGTGGCGGGGTACAGCAAACCCATCCACTGCTCCGACCGGGAGGGCCACGGCACCCAGACCCTGGCCAAGGCGGTCCAGAACTCCTGCAACCCGGCCTTCATCCAGATCGGACAGCGGCTGGGCGTGGAGAAATTTTATGAGTACTTCAAGGCCTTCGGCATGACCGAGGAGACCGGCATCGACCTGCCCGGCGAGGAGAAGGGCGTCAACTGGGGCGCCAACATGACCAACGTGGACCTGGCGGTGGCCTCCTTCGGACAGCGCTTCAACGTCACCCCCATCCAGATGATCACCGGCTTCTCCGCCGCCATCAACGGGGGCTATCTGTACCAGCCCTATGCGGTGCAGACAGTGAGCGACCAGAGCGGCGCCGTGGTCCGGAGCACCCAGCCCACCCTGGTGCGGCAGGTGATCAGCCAGCAGACCAGCCAGCGGGTGTCCGCCATTCTGGAGAGCGTGGTCACCGAGGGCACCGGCGGAAACGCCTATGTGGCCGGCTACCGCATCGGGGGCAAGACCGGTTCCTCCGAGACCGGCGAGGAGGGGCGCACCATCGTCTCCTTCATGGGCTTCGCCCCCGCCGACGACCCCCAGGTGGTGGTGCTGATCGCCTACGACAAGCCCCAGGAGCGCTCCCCCGGGAGCGCCTGGTCCACCACCGGGGTGTACATCAGCGGCGGCAACATGGCCGCCCCCAAGGCGGGCCCCCTGATCGCGGAGATCCTGGACTACATGGGGGTGGAGAAGAAGTACAGCGCGGAGGAGTCCGCCGCGGTGGACGTGTCCACCCCCCGGGTGACCGGGCAGACGGTGGCCGACGCGGCGAAGAAGCTGTCGGAGCACAATCTGAGCTACCGCACCATCGGCGAGGGGGAGACGGTGACCAGCCAGATCCCCGCCGCCGGCGCCAGTGTCCCCGGCGGCTCCACGGTGCTCCTCTACCTGGGGGACGCCCAGCCGGAGGAGAGCGGCACCGTCCCCAAGGTCACCGGGCTGAGCTATGAGGTGGCCAAGGAGCGGCTGGAGAACGCGGGCTTCTTTATGCGGGCCTCCGGCTCGTCGGTCTACTACGGGGACACCACCACCGCCGAGAGCCAGAGCATCGCCGCCGGCGAGACGGCGGCCATCGGCACTGTGGTAGAGGTACAGTTCTTCAATGTGGTGGAGGACGGCGCGGTGGCGGTGGATTAG
>CALWVW010000062.1 GCA_944385075.1 uncultured Oscillospiraceae bacterium
GCATCCGGGAGCTGACTCGCCCCCTCTTCGCCATCCCCACCCATCAGTTCCTGTTCAACGCCGGCAGTGTGGATAAGAAGTTCTACATGGAGAACCTCCAGCTGGAGCCCTCGGAGTTTGAGCTGATCCGCTACCCCCAGCGGGGCGTATGCCTCTACAAATGCGGCAACGAGCGGTATCTTCTGGAGGTCCATGCACCGCCTTATAAGGAAAAACTGTTTGGAACGGCGGGAGGACGGTAGGCGCGGCATGGAGATTAAGGAGGTGATGATTCCCCATGAGCGCAACTGCTGTCGCCGCGATCAAAGCGGCCATCCTCGCTCTGACAGACGAGGGCACCCGAAAGAAAATTGGCTGGGTATTGGCGGCCATCCTGTCCCCCATCATCCTGATCATCGCCCTGATCTGCTCCATCTTCTCATCCACCTCTCAGCAGAATGTCTCCACCGTGGAGTTGTGCTTTCACGGCGGGACCATCTCCAGTGACGTCACCCCGGAGTACAGGCAGTATATGCTGGAGATGCGGGAGAGTTTCGGCACGCTGGACAGCATGGTGGAGGAGATCAACAGCCTGCTGGAGGACGAAAAAAGCCTTGACTCTGACCGGGTCAAGGCCATTTTTTATGTTCTGTATTTCGGCGGCCAGCAGCCGGACGAGGCCGGGCTCCAGTCTTTTGTGGACTGCTTTGTGACTTACACCGAGGGGACCCGGACAGTCACCAAGACAGACGAGGAGGACAACGAGGTGGAGGTCGAGGAGACCTATCAGATCCCCCATCTGGTGGATGATCTGGCCCAGGTCTATGAGCGGATCGGCAGTATGATGGGGATCGCGGTCACAGGAAACCACCAGGCCAACGCGGACAATATCTACAACCTGGTGGTCTACGGCTCCCCGGATGGGGCAGGCGGCAGTTGGTTCCCCGGTGCGGGCGTACCGTTTATTGGCGCGGACGGTTTCTGCTCCCCCATCGGGGCGGGCTGGGAATCGGTGGTCACCTCTGAGTTCGGCTACCGCAGCGACCCCTTTACCGGCGAGACCAGAGGGCACACCGGCATGGATCTGGCGGTGCCCACGGGCACGCCCATCCGGGCCGCCTTGCCTGGCACCGTCACCGTGTCCCAGTACAACAGCAGCTACGGCTACTATGTGATGATCGACCACGGCAATGGCCTCTCCACCCTGTATGGCCATAACTCCCAGCTGCTGGCCCAGGTGGGCCAGATGGTAGAGGCCGGGGACATCATCGCCCGGTCCGGCTCCACCGGTCGCTCCACCGGCCCCCATCTCCATTTCGAGGTGCGGGTCAACGGCCAACGGACGAACCCGCGGGCTTATCTGCCGCCGTCGGGCGGATGACCACGAATGATTCTGTACGAGGAGATGAAATAATGTCACAAGATTTTGGCAGAGCTGAGCAGAAAAATGTGCTGCATTCCTTCAAAACCGCCAGCCTGATCGCGACCTATGAGGAGCTGCTTCAGGTGTCGGAGGCGGAGCGGATCACCCACTACTTCGGGGACTACGGAGGCCACTTCTTCAACGATGGCGTGGCAGATTTCCAAATCGACGCCGCCTACGAAAAAGCCCTGAAGGTTATGGGGATGGACAGCGACACGTTCCAGGGCGATAGCGCCTACCTCTACCGGGGAGAGATCATCGGCAGGATGCGGGATCGCCTGCTGTCCGAGACACTGGAAACCGGAACCCAGGTACTCTTCGTTGCCACAGAACCCTACGGAGGTCCCGGTGATTTCTGCCTGCGGGGAGGCGTCATCCAAGGCATTGACCATGACCGCCTGACCTGCTCCGTGCGGGGGAGTTTCTTCACCATGGAGGACGTCCCCCTGCACTATGTGCTGGGGAGGTACGACAAAAACGCGCCCGGAATCCACTACGGTTTCCAGTGTGTGGAGCCACTGTTCGGGGAACACCCGGCGCTGGCCGACCACTATCTCCGGGAGGTAGAGGCCCAGTATAACGCTCTTCGCTCCGGCGAACAGGAGGCAACGCCCAGCATGGAACTGTAGATCTAAGGAGGAAGTAATTTCATGAAAAAAGTGACAGTCACCGCGGCCTGTGAGCAGGAAAAACTCCGGGCCATCCAGTTCTATCTGGCCAAGGGGAGCACCTCCCTGGAGGCGGAGCTGGACCGCTTTCTGGAGCGGCTCTACAAAAAATATGTGCCGACCCAGACCAGGGAGTACATCGACAGCATGGAGGGGGCGGAGGAGCGGCCCAGAATCAAGCCGGAGCGTCCGGCGCCTCCCATGTCAGAGAAAGGGGAGGCAACATGAGCAATTCTTACTCCGCGGAGGTGTGGCTGGACAGCCGCCGCTGGGATGCGCTGGAGGCGGTGCTGGAGGAACAGGGTACGAATATCGAACAGCATCTGCAAGAATATCTCCTGGACTTGTATCGGGAGATGGTCCCGCCAGATCAGGTGCGGGAGATCGAGTCCGACATCCAGAAGGAGGCTTTGGAGGCACAGCGGGAACGGGAGGCCCGGAAGGTCTTCTCCGCCTTCCGCCTGTGGGAAAACGGAAAAAGCCGATGCCTGGCGACCGAGTACCCAAAGGATTTTTTGAATACGGCCAGACTCCTGCGCAAACATCTTTTGGAGAAAGCGGGCGGGGCGGATGATTTTGCCCGAAAAATTTACGGCGGATACGATATTTCTCTGAGCCGGTTTGAGGAATTGACTCTGGCGCGGGTAGACAATTCCGGCCAGGTCGCCGGCGTGTTTGAGCTGGACTTTGACCGGCAAGTGTTCTCAGCAGTACACGTTATGGACGGCTGGAAAAGCTATCGGTTCCAGGATGTCAGCGCCGCCGCCTACCAAGCGTTCCGTAAGGAGCACAGCTCTTGGGAGGAGCGTTGGCGGAAATTTGTATCCAGGCTGGAGGGAAAAGAGCTGACCGACCGGGACCTCGGCGCCCCTCTGAAGGCTCTGCGGAATCTCCAGCCTGGAGATCTTCTGTTCACAGAGCCGGTCAAACGCATGGGGCGGCTGCTGGATTTTCAGGTGGACTGTGCCAGTGATTCGGTGCAGATGGAGGTGTTCGGCCCAGAGGTAAAATGCGCCAAGAGCGGGAGCTGGCTCGACATCTATACCAGTTATGATGTGGCCCGGCAGGAAGTCTGTGATCACCTGGATCTTACCTTGCACCGAAAAAACGGCGCCTGGGAGAGGTCTTTCACCTACACACTCTCCCCGTCGGAGCGGGAGCTTCTGCGGGCTGAGCTGGAGGAACATTGCCAGAAACAGTATGGGAAAACCCTGAACGATCTCTATGCGGAGCGGTACCGGCAGGAGGACGGACCCCCACCCGAGCTGGACGGCGGGAGCCAACGGCTGGATCTGCGGCAGGTCACCTTTGAAGGCGACATCTCCGAGTACGACGGAATGCTGTCCTTTTACATGCCGGTCACTTGCGACCCGGACGCAGTGTTTGGGACCAGTGTGGCCTCGGATTCCAATGGTGACTGGCTCAACATCTACGCCAACTATGACCTGGAGACGGGAGAGCCGGAACGTGCTTTGAGTGTCATACTCATCTGCGGCGACGGGAACGAGTTCGAGTTTTCCTATCCGCTGACTGCCCCGGAGCGGGAACAGCTCCGGGAAAAGATGGAGGGCTATTGCCAGGCCCAGACCGGGATGTCTCTGGAGGAATACCGGCAGGAGCTGTGCTCAGAGGAGTCGTCCATGGAACAGGGGCCTCAGATGTAACTGGGAGGAGCCGCCCTCGACGGACGGCTCCTCCGTTTCTCCCCGTTGTTGCCCCTGTGCCGCCCCGTATCGCCCTTTTGAGGGCGGGGTGGCATCCGTATCCCAGCGGAGCCGTTGGAACAGCGTGTGGAGGCCGTGTGCCCGCTGTTTCGCAAAACCGCCCTCTGACCCAGCGAAGTGCTCAGGGGTGGAGAGGCGGTGCGGCGCAAGAAATGAGTTTGGCCGCCTGCGGCGAAGTGAGAGATATGGAGCCTACAACGGCGTGAACCGGGGGGACGAAAAAAGTGCGGGATAAAAGCCGGGGGTCACACAGACCCCTCGTCCATCTGACACCGCCCCGCAATGCGGGTCGGGGAGCGTTTCCGCGGGGGTCTGTTTTCGCCCCCTGGGGTCTGCCCGGGGGTCTTATGTTGAAAAAAGCCCGCTGTGTCAGGCGCTTGTTCGGTTCACAGCGGGGATATGCGCAAAATTGGAGGTCATTTGTATGCCCAGAAACAAGATCAAATTTGCCCTGCGGATCTCACCGGAGACGCAGGCGCTGGTCAAGGAACTCTGCCCGCGGGACAACTGCCAGACACAAAACGAGTTCATCGAGCGGGCCATCCGCTTCTATGCCGGCTACGTCTCCGGCAAGGAGGCAATGGAATATCTTCCACCCGCTCTGGTCTCCACCATCCGCGTTACCGTGCAGGCCAGCGAGGATCGGATCTGCCGCTTGCTGTTCAAACTGGCCGTGGAGATGGACATGATGATGAATATCCTGGCGGCGGGCATGGAGCTCACGGACGAGGATCTCCGGGAACTTCGGGGCAGATGCGTCCGTGAGGTCAAGGAGACCCGCGGCAGGATCTCCTTCGAGGACGCCGTCGACTATCAAAAGGGCGGTCGAGAAAACCCGTAGGGAGATGATGTTCCATGCCCCGTCTGATCTTCAAGTGCCCCTACATTCAGGGCGGCTCAAAAAGAGCCGCCGCCCATCTGGGCAACTACGTCCGGTATATGGCGACCCGGGAGGGGGCCCAACGGCTCCCGGAGCAGACGGCCCAACTGCCCGCCACAGAAAAGCAGCGGCAGATGGTGGAACAGCTCCTCCGTGACTTCCCCCTCAGCCGGGGGACCTTCGAGTATGAGGACTACGCCGCCGCACCCACCCGGGGTAACGCCTCGGAGTTCATCAGTCGTGCTCTGGAGGATAACTATGACCGTGCCGCCAAGAAAGAGAACTATGTCCAGTACATCGCAGGCCGCCCCCGTGCTCAGCGCACGGGGGCCCACGCTCTGTTCACCGGCTCAGACGAGTCCCTGACCCTCTCCCAGGTGGCGGAGGAGATCGCCCACCACCCCGGCAATGTGTGGCTCCCGATCATTTCCCTGCGGCGGGAGGACGCCGCCCGGCTGGGGTACGATGACGCGGAGCGGTGGAAAAGCCTGCTCACCGGATACGCCATGGAGATGGCCCAGGCCATGAAGATCCCCTGGAATCAGTTCCGGTGGTACGCCGCCTTCCACGACGAGTCCCACCACCCCCACATACACATGGTCTGCTACAGCGCGGATGGCAGGTCCGGTTACCTGACGAAAGAAGGCATCGCGCAGATCAAGTCTGATCTGGCGGGAGAGATCTTCCGGCAGGATCTGACGGAGCTCTACCGGCAACAGACCCAGCGGCGGGACGTGCTGAATCGGGACGCCCAGGCGGTGATGCGGGAGCTGATCCACCGCATGGAGGAGGGGGCAGTCGACAATCCGCGCATCGAGGAGCTGATGACCCATCTGGCGGACCGCCTGCGGTTCACCAGCGGCAAAAAACAGTACGGCTACCTGAAAGCGCCGCTGAAGGCTGTGGTAGATGAGATCGTGGACGAGCTGGCCAGAGATCCCCGTGTCGCCCAAGCCTACGATCTGTGGTATGAGATGCGGAAGGAGGTGCTACGCACCTACAAAAACGATCTGCCGGAACGTCTGCCCCTCTCCCGGCAGAAGGAATTTAAGTCCATCAAGAACATGGTCATTCAGGAGGCGGTGCGGCTAGGAGAGTTGCGGCAGGTGTTCCACCCGGAGGATCATGTGGAGGGCGCGCTCCCAGAACAGGAAGAAGACAGCCCTCAGCCGGAGCCGGAGGCCGTAGGGAAGGAGCAACCTCCTGACAGCGGAGCGCCGCACACCTCGTGGGAGCAGGCGTACTGGCGCGCACGGGATATCCTCAAGAACCCAAACGCCGCACCGGAACAGACGGTCCAGGCGGTGGAACTGCTGACTCAGGCGGCGGAGCATGGAAATTGCTCCGCCGCTTTCACATTGGGCCAGCTGTATCTCTCCGGGACAACGCTACCCCGAGATCCAGCCGCCGCTGTCCAATGGCTGGAACGTGCGGTGCTGGGCGGGAACCAGCACGCGCAGTACCGCCTTGGGAAACTGCTCCTCCAGGGGGAGGACGTTCCCAAGGATGCGGATGGGGCCGTCCGCTGGCTGAAGGCGTCGGCGGAACAGGGAAACCAATATGCCCAGTACGCCCTTGGCAAGCTCCTCCTGTTGGGAGAGGACATCCCGGAGGGTCGGGAGGCCGCGCGGCAGTGGTTCCAGCAGGCGGCGGAGCAAGGGAATCAATATGCGCAGTATTTTGTGGAGCACATGGATCGCCGGGATCTTTTTCCCATTGCGCAGTCGGTCGTCCAGCTACTCCACCATCTGGCCGGCATCTTCCGGGAGCAGAACCAGCCTCCCCGCCCCAGAGGTCTGAGGCTGACCGTGGACAAAAAGCTCTGGCGGAAGATCCGTGAAAAGAAGATCGCCATGGGGCATAAGCCCGACGACCATGAAGAACCGACCATCACGATGTAACGGAGGTCATCTTGTGAAGAAAAAATATAACAGCACAGATTCCATTCCCCATAGGGCAGACCGCTCTGCCGGCCAGTTGGAATCGCGGCGGAGAAACGCTGTTGTGCGGCAGATCCCCTACCACCGGAAGACTAGGAAGCGTAGAAGATAGACCATACGGGGCCGCGTTTTGTGGCCCTATTCTTTAGAAGGAGGTACGAAATGCCCTATATCCCTTTTACAGAGGAGCAGAAGTTCCGCGCCAACAGCGTAGATCTGGTAGAGTTCCTGCGCCGGCAGGGAGAGAAACTCATCCCCTCCGGCCGGGATAAGCGCCTGGCCTCCGATCACAGTATCACCGTGCGGGGCAATGAGTGGTACGACCATGAGACGAAGGAGGGCGGCCACGCAATCTCTTTTGTCCAAACGTACTACGGCCTGCCGTATCAGGAGGCGGTGAAGCGCCTGCTGGACGGCGAGGGGATTGCCTACCCCCAGGCAGAGCCGCCTGGGCCGGAGGAGCGGAAGCAATTCGCCCTCCCGCCCGCCAACCGTACCATGCGGCGGCTTTACGCCTATCTGCTCCAGCAACGGCTCATCGACCGGGACATCCTGGGCGCCTTCACAAAGCGCGGGATGATCTACGAAAGCTGTGAGAAGTCCCGAGACGGGACGAAGGAATACCACAACGCCGTGTTCGTGGGCACGGACGAACACGGTAAGGCTCGCCACGCTCACAAACGGGGGCTCTACACCCAGGGCAAGAGCTTCCGGGGCAATGTGGAGGGCGGCGATCCCCGGTGTAGCTTCCACTGGTTCGGGCACAGCGGCCGACTCTATGTGTTCGAGGCGCCCATCGACCTGCTGGCCTTTCTGACGCTGAACCCGGAGGCGTGGAAAGAGCACAGCTATGTGGCCCTCTGCGGCACCTCGGAGCACGCCATGCTCTGGATGCTGGAGAAGGACCCCGGACTCCAGAAGGTGGTCCTCTGCCTAGACCACGACGCCGCGGGGATCGAGGCCACCGGCCGCCTCACAGATATCCTGGGGGAACACGGATACACCCAGGTCTCCGTACTGCGGCCGGAATACAAGGACTGGGACGAGGATCTGAAGGCCCTCCACGGCCTGCCCGCCCAGTCTGCGGAGCAACATCCCCAGCTCCAGGCGGCGGAGTTTGTCTGCGCCCGCATCGCGGTCAAATGCATGGATCTGAAACCGGACAGTGTGGAGCAACGGGTACCGGCCTTGTTTCAGTTTTACCGCAGATGCCTGCAGGAAAAGAAACTGGACACGGCCATGGACTGTGCGGAGGAGATGGCCGCCCTGTCCCTGCTGGTCGTTCTGCGGGAGTGCCGCCAGCTGGGGACCGCCCTGACGCCCGTCCAAGGCTGTCAGTATCTGCAGAGCCGCATCCTGCCCCATCAGAATCGGAGATCCATCCGGGGCCGGACGGAGGAGATCGCCGCGCAGCTCCAAACCGCGCTGGACAAGAGCAATGCTCCGGGCGTGCGTGGAGAGGCGGAGAAACGTGGGATCGCCAGCGCGTGGCTGGAACTGGCCCTCTCCTGCGCCAAGGTCTCTGTTAAAAACGATGTGGATGAGCTGAAAGCGATGGAAAAGCAGAAACAGGAGCTGGGGCTGGGACTGGAGATGGGGTGATTCGATGGATATGCAGACGATCCTCCTGCTGGCGCTGTCCGGCGGCGCCCTTCTTCTCCTCGCCGCAGTGACCCACTTCTCCGGGCAGGGCTCCCTGAACAACATCAAGTCCAAGACCGTGGGAGACGGCCAGCACGGGACGGCGCGCTGGGCCACCAAGAAGGAGATCCAGCAGACCTATGCCCATGTCCCCTTCCGGCCGGAGCTGTGGCGCAAGGGGGAGCAACTCCCCAAAAAGCAGGGGCTGGTCCTGGGCTGTGAGGGCCGCAAGGATCACGTCACCGCCATCGTAGATACCGATGATATCCACGCCCTGGTCACCGCGGCCAGCGGCGCGGGCAAGACCGCCTATTTTCTATACCCCAACATCGAATATGCTCTGGCCACCGGGATGTCCTTCCTCTGCACGGATACCAAGGGTGACCTGTTCCGCAACTACGCAGGCATCGCCAAGGAGTGCTACGGATATAAAATCGCTGTGCTGGATCTGCGCAACCCCACCCGTTCGGACGGCAATAATCTGCTCCACCTGATCAACAAGTACATGGACATCTACAAGAATGATCCCAAGAACCTGCAAGCCAAAGCCAAGGCGGAGAAGTATGCCAAGATCCTGTCCAAGACTCTCATCAACACCACCGGGGACAGCTCCCAATACGGACAGAACGCCTACTTTTACGACGCGGCCGAGGGCCTGCTGACCTCCATGCTCCTGTTAGTGGCGGAGTATCTGCCCACCGAGGATGCCCAGGGCAGACCCATCGAGGAGCGGCACATCGTCAGCGTGTTCAAGCTGGTGCAGGAGCTCCTGGCACCCAGCGGCGTGAAGGGCAAGAATCAGTTCCAGCTCCTGCTGGCGAAACTCCCGCCCGACCACAAGGCCAAGTGGTTTGCCGGCGCTGCGCTGAACACCTCGGAGCAGGCCATGATGTCGGTGATCTCCACGGTGCTGTCCCGGCTGAACGCCTTCCTGGACAGCGAGATGGAGCAGATCCTGTGCTTCGACACCGCCATCGACGCGGAAACCTTCTGCAATGAGAAGTCCGCCATCTTCATCGTGCTTCCCGAGGAGGATCAGACCAAGTATTTCATGGTCAGCCTGATCCTCCAGAACCTGTATCGAGAGATTCTCACCGTGGCGGACGAGAACGGCGGGCGGCTGAAGAATCGGGTAATCTTTTTCGCGGATGAGCTGGGCACCTGCCCGCCCATCCAGTCCCTGGAGCTGATGTTCTCCGCCTCCCGCTCCCGCGGATTGATGCTGGTGCCCATCGTGCAGAGCATCACCGGCCAGCTGCAGAAGAATTACGGCAAGGAAGGCTCCGAAATTATCGTCGACAACTGCCAAGTCAACATCTTCGGCGGATTCGCCCCGGCCAGCCAGACGGCGGTGGAGCTGTCCAAGGCCCTGGGGAGCCGCACCGTGATGAGCGGCTCCATCTCCAGAGGAAAAAACGACCCGTCCCAGAGCCTGCAGATGATCGAGCGGCCCCTTATGACTCCAGACGAGCTGAAGTCCATGCCAAAGGGTAGCTTTATTGTGGCCAAAACGGGCGTCCACCCCATGCAGGTGCATCTGCGTCTGTTCCTGGACTGGGGTATTCGGTTCGGCAAGCCCTACCAGGTTCCGGAGAAGGCCCAGCGGCCGGTATCCTACGCCAGCAAACAGGAATTGGAGGCGGCGATCCTTCGCAAGCACCAGACACCTGCCATCGTGGATGAGGACAGCCCCCAAGGAGAGCCGTCAGCGGCAGGCGGCGCGGTCCAGGTCGTGCAGGCGGATGACTCACCCAAAGACGGTCGCAGGCCCAAGATCCGACGATGAAGGGGGTGATTTCTGTGACAAATTTCCGAAAGATCTATTCCTCCGACCTGAGCCACCGGGCCAGGACGGTCTATATGTACCTGAAAGACCGTGCCGACATGGACAGCAAATGCTGGCCGGCCATCAAGACCATCGCAAAGGAGTTAGGGCTATCCAGCTCCACCGTCAAGCGGGCGCTGGACGAGCTGTGCCGGGCTGGACTGCTGACCAAAGAGAGCAGGTGGCGGGAGAACGGCGGACGCACTTCCAATCTCTATCGACTCTCCTGACAAAAACAGACCCTCCCCCGCCAGGGGGAGAGTCTGCCCATTTGGTGAACCGGGGACTGGTTCACGGTGAGCCGACCAGAAGTACCCACTCTAAGATTTTTCTAAGACAGAGAAAGAAACTAAAATGGTACCTATAGAAAGGACAGTAGGGCTCGGCCCAGGA
>CALWVW010000063.1 GCA_944385075.1 uncultured Oscillospiraceae bacterium
GGTTGCGGCGACCCCGAGGTCCTGCGCAGGGCGGATATCCTCAAGGCCTATCATGAGAAGATGATGGACAGTCTGGTTATCTATCCCGACAAGAAGGGCTACACCGCTTTGAAGACCTTCAGCTGGCTGGAGGATGAGAAGCTCTACATCTATGTGGACCAGGAGCAGGAGGAGAAGGATTTCCGGGACTTCTTCCTGCACACCTACGCCACCAAGTAGGCCATGGACTGGCTGTTCTTCGCGGGGGGCATCCTGATTCTGCTCACCGCCATCTTCGCCGTGGGCCGCCTCTGGTTCCACTTTGTGGACGGCGTCCTGGAGCGGATTAAGAATAGACTGTTTCCCCCAAAGCCCGTCAATTGGCACACCTTGCCTGAAGATAAGGATGATTAAAGTCGAATGTTCCCACCCCATGGGGGTGGGAACATTCGACTTTAATTTCACATTATCCAAACATGGAGAACAGATCCATCTGGCTGGTCTCCGGCAGATCGCCGAAGGCCCCGGCGTCCTTCAACAGCTCAATATGCGTCTTGGACACCTTGGGGCAGGCGGCGGCGATTCCCATTGGATGCCCTGTGGGCCTCCAATGGGGTCCCTTTGATTCAAATCCTCGGGCGAAATGAATTCGCCCTGCGGAAATTCGTCCGGCCTGCGGCCCGCCGAATTTACGGCCTGCCGGCCGCCCCGCCGTGCGGGGCCCCGGTGGCCGCCGCCTATCCAAACATGGAGAACAGATCCATCTGGCTTGTCTCCGGCAAGTCGCCGAAGGCCCCGGCGTCCTTCAACAGCTCAATGTGCGTCTTGGACACCTTGGGGCAGGCGGCGGCCACCTCCTCGATGGAGATGAACTGCCTGCCCTTCCGCTGTTCCGCCAGAGAGAGGGCGGCGGTCTCCCCCAGGCCTGCCACCGACACAAAGGGCGGGGTCAGCGTCCCCTTCTCCTCATCCATTGTAAAACGGAGGGCCTCGGAGCGGTACAGGTCCATCCGGGTGAAGGTGAAGCCCCGGAGGTAGAACTCATAGCACACCTCCAGGGTGGTGAGCATATCCTGCTCCACGGCGGAGGCCTCCTTGTCCTTGGCGATGATCTCCCGCATCTTCTGCAGGCAGACATCCATCCCCCGGCACATGTACCGCTCGTCAAAGGCCTTGGCCCGGATGGAGAAGTAGGCGGCGTAGAAGGCCAGGGGCCGGTGGACCTTGAACCAGGCGATGCGGAAGGCCATCATCACATAGGCCACCGCGTGGGCCTTGGGGAACAGGTAGGCGATCTTCTTGCAGGAGCCGATGTACCAGTCGGGCACCCCGGCGGCCTTCATCTCGTCCTCCGCCCCCTCGGGGAGGCCCCTCCCCTTTCGCACCGACTCCATGATCTTGAAGGAGCGCTTTGGGTCCATCCCTTTGGAGATCAAAAACAGCATGATGTCGTCCCGGCACCCGATGGCCTGTCCCACCGGGACGCCCTGTTGCAAAATCAGGTCCCGGGCGTTGCCCAGCCACACGTCGGTGCCGTGGGAGAAGCCGGACAGCCGGACCAGGATGTCGAACTGGTCGGGCTGGGTCTCCTCCAGCATCCCCCGGACAAAGGAGGTACCGAACTCCGGGATGGCGGTCCCCCCGGTGGGGCCCAAAATCTTGTCGTTCTCATAGCCCAGCACCTTGGAGGACTGGAAGATGGACATGGTGTCCGGGTCGTCCAGGGGGATCTGCCGGGCGTTCACCCCGGTCAGGTCCTCCAGCATCCGGATCATGGTGGGGTCATCGTGGCCCAGCATGTCCAGCTTCAGCAGGTTGGACTCCATGGAGTGATATTCGAAGTGGGTGGTGATGATATCGCTGTTGGGGTCGTCCGCCGGGTGCTGGACGGGACAGAAGTCGTAGATCTCCTTGTCCTGGGGGATGACCACCATGCCGCCGGGGTGCTGGCCGGTGGTTCGCTTCACCCCGGTACAGCCGATGGCCAGCCGGTTCTCCTCCGCCTTGGAGGCAGTCTTGCCCTTCTCCTCCAGATATTTCTTCACATAGCCGAAGGCGGTCTTCTCCGCCACAGTACCGATGGTGCCCGCCCGGAACACATGGGTCTGTCCGAACAGCTCGAAGGTGTATCGGTGGGCGCTGGCCTGGTACTCGCCGGAGAAGTTCAGGTCGATGTCGGGCACCTTGTCGCCCCCGAAGCCCAGGAAGGTCTCGAAGGGGATGTTGAAGCCGTCCTTGGCGTACTTGGCACCGCACACGGGGCAGAAGGCGTCCGGCATATCCGCCCCACAGCCGTAGGGGTGGGCCGGGTCCTGGGCGTAGTCGAAGTCCGAGTGCTTGCAGTTGGGACAGCGGTAGTGGGCGGGCAGGGAGTTCACCTCGGTGATGCCCGACATGAAGGCCACCAGGGAGGAGCCCACCGACCCCCGGGAGCCCACCAGATAGCCGTGCTCCAGGGAGTTCTGCACCAGCTTCTGGGCGGACATGTAGATCACGTCGTACTTGCACCGGATGATGTCGTTGAGCTCCGCGTTGATCCGGTCCACCACGATCTGGGGGGGCTCCTCGCCGTAGAGCTCGTGGGCCTTCCCCCAGACCAACCGCTTCAGCTCCCCGTCCGAGTCCTCCAGCTTGGGGGCGAACAGCCCCTGGGGGAGGGGCTCGATGGGGTCGCACCAGTCGGCAATGAGATTGGTATTTTTCACGACCACCTCGAACGCCTTCTCCTTGCCCAGATAGGAGAACTCCTCCAGCATCTCGTCGGTGGTCTTGAAGTAGATGGGCAGGTCCTCGTCCGCGTCCTCAAAGCCCTTGGAGGCCAGGAGGATGTGCCGGTAGATCTCGTCCTCCGGGTCCAGGAAGTGGACGTCCCCGGTGGCGCACACCGGCTTGCCCAGCTCCTCCCCCAGCTTCACGATGGTTCGGTTGAAGTCCCGTAGCTCCTCCACGTCCCGGACCATCCCCTTCCGGAGCATGAACATATTGTTGCAGGCGGGCTGGATCTCCAGATAGTCGTACCAGGCGGCGATGCGCTTCAGCTCCGCCCAGTCCTTGCCGTCCACCACCGCCCGGAACAGCTCCCCCGCCTCACAGGCGGAACCCAGGATCAGCCCCTCCCGGTTCTCGTTGATCAGGGACTTGGGCATGGTGGGATAACGGCGGAAGTGCTCCAGGTGGGACAGGGAGATGAGCTTGTAGAGGTTGCGGAGCCCCGTCTGGTTCTTTGCCAGGATGATCAGGTGCTTGGGCTGGCGGCGCACCTTGCCCTTTTTGCGCAGGGCGGGCATGGCGCCGTTGATCTCCCCCAGGGTGTGGATCCCCATCTCCTCCAGCATCCGGAAGAAGGGGGGCAACATATAGGCCACCGTGGCCGCGTCGTCGCTGGCCCGGTGGTGGTTGAAGGCGGGCAGATGCAGGTGCTCGGCCACGATATCCAGCTTATACTTGCCCAGGTCGGGCAACAGGTTCTGGGCCAGGATCAGGCTGTCCACCGACGGGTTGTGGAAGGGGATCCCGTACCTGCGGCACCCGTCGGAGATGAACCCCATGTCGAAGTCCGCGTTGTGGGCCGCCAGCGGCCGGTCCCCGGCAAAGGCCAGAAAGGCCCGCAGGGCCTCCTCCTGGGAGGGGGCCCCCTCCAGCATCTCGTCGGTGATCCCGGTGAGGTGGATGATCTCCGGGGACAGAATACGCCCCGGGGAGACAAAGGTGTTGAACCGGTCGGTGATCTCCCCGTCCCTCAGGATGACGGCGCCGATCTCGATGATGACCTCATACTTCTTGTTCAGACCGGTGGTCTCGATGTCAAAGCAGACGATCTCCTCCGCGAAGGGGGCGTCCGTCTCTCCGTGGACCACCACCCGGTCGTCCACGTCGTTGAGGTAGTAGGCCTCCACCCCGTAGAGGAGCTTGATCTTCTTGGCTGAGTGCCAGGCGTCCGGGAAGGACTGGGCCACCCCGTGGTCGGTGATGGCGATGGCCGGGTGGCCCCAGGCCTCCGCCCGCTTGACCACGTTTCTGTCCGGCCCCAGCTTGGGCACCACCGAGGTGAGGGCGTCCATGGCGGACATGGTGGTGTGCAGGTGGAGCTCCACCCGCTTCTCCGGCGCGTGGTCCTGCTTCATGGGCCGCTCCGCGGCCATGACCGCCACCGGCTCCATCACCATGTCCCCGTAGAAACGGTCCATGTTCAGCCGGCCCTGCACCTTCAGGTGCATCCCCTTCTTGATGCCATCCACCAGGGCCTTGCCCTCGTCCCCGGGGAAGAATTTGCTGATGCGGATGGAGTTGGTGTAGTCGGTCAGGTCGAAGGCCACCACCCAGGCCCCCCGCTTCTTCAGCTCCCGGTTGTCCACGGCGAACACGTCGCCCTCCACCACCACCGTGCCCATGTCCAGCTCCAGATCCCGGATGGGGACGGGCGCCTTGGAGATGGCCTTGCCAAAGATGGTCTTGCCCTGGGGGGCCTTTTCCCCCCTGTGGGCCGGGGCAGTCTGCTGGGCGCTCCGCTGGCGGGCCGCCCGGCGGATGGCCTCGGTGCGGGCAAAGGGGTCGTCCTCCGGGGCGGGGGCGGGCTCCTCCCCGCCCGCCGGCTCCGGCGGCGCCTCGGGGGCGGGGACGGCCTCGATCCGGGCCGCGCTCAGCCCGTAGGCCCGGCACACCGCCTCCTCCACCTGGGCCAGCAGGTTGGGGCCGGCGCCGGCGGCCCCCTCCACCACCAGCTTCGCGCTCCGCTCCCCCTTGTCGATGGTGGCGGACACGATCAGCCAGCCCTCCGCCGCCTGGGCCAGCTCGCTCCAGCGGCAAAGGGCGGAAAACATCTCTAAAAACGGGATCTTCTTGGACATGCTCTTACGTCTCCTCGGGGGCGGCCGCTCTTTTTGCCGCCCGCGCATCTGGTTCATGACTGCAAAACAGGCGGACCCACGCCGGGTCCACCGCCAGGAGCTCCGTCAGGGTGGAGTCCTCCCCATAGATCATAAATTCCGCCCCGGTCCGCCCAAACTGTGTCCGGATTCGGCCGCTGTCCACGTCCGGAGCCTCCGGGGCATAGAGGGCCCTTAAGGTGGCCTCCGCCCGCTCTCTCCCCATCTCCGGGGAAAAGGCCAGCAGAGCGCACCAGATCCACTGGAAGTCCTCCCGCCGGACCATTGCGGTCAGCTCCTCCCCCGACAGCCACACCGGGCCGCGGTTGACAAAGGTGTACTCCGGCCGGGTGGGACAGGCCTCCACCCCCGCCAGCAAAAAGTCGTAGTCCCTCTGCCGCCCCTCCAGGGCGGCGAAGACCCGCCCCAGAAAGGTGTGGGGTCGGCCGTCCCCCCTCAGCGTGGCGCTCCAGATCTCCATGGGCGCTACAGGGTGTCGATCAGGGCGAACAGCTCGTCCACCAGCTGGTCCTGGGGGACCTTTTTGACGATCTCGCCCTTTTTGAACAGCAGGCCCTCCTCCACGCCGCCGGCGATGCCGCAGTCGGCGGCGGCGGCCTCCCCGGGGCCGTTGACGGCACAGCCCATGACCGCCACGGTGATGGGCTTGTCCACCCCTTTCAGCCGCTCCTCCACCTGATTGGCCAGGGCGATCAGGTCGATGCGGGTGCGGCCGCAGGTGGGACAGGACACCAGCTCGGCCCCCTCCCGCCGCACCCCGGCGGCCTTCAGGATGTCCCGGGCGGCGTAGACCTCCTCCACCGGGTCGGCGGACAGGGACACCCGCATGGTGTCCCCGATGCCCAGGGCCAGCAGGCCCCCGATGCCCACGGCGGACTTCAGGGTACCCATGCGGACGGTGCCCGCCTCGGTGACCCCAATATGTAAAGGATAATCACTTTGCTCGTGCATCAGCTGATAGGCCCGCATGGTCATGGGCACGCTGGAGGACTTTAGGGACACGCAGATGTCGGTGAAGTCGAACTTCTCCAGCAGGCGGATGTGGCCGAAGGCGGACTCCACCATGGCCTCGGGGCAGACGCCCCCATACTTGGCCAGGATGGGCTTCTCCAACGAGCCGCCGTTGACCCCGATACGGATGGGGATGCCCCGCTGGGCGCAGGCCCGGGCCACCGCCTTCACATGGTCCTCCCCCCCGATGTTGCCCGGGTTGATGCGCACCTTGTCCGCCCCGGCGGCCACGCACTCCAGGGCCAGCTTATAGTCGAAGTGGATGTCCACCACCAGGGGGATGGGGCACTGCTCCTTGATCTTCCCCACCGCCCGGGCGGCCTCCAGGTCGGGCACCGCCACCCGGACGATCTGGCACCCGGCGGCGGCCAGGGCCCGGATCTGCCGGAGGGTGGCCTCCACGTCGTCGGTGCGGGTATTGGTCATGGACTGGATGGTCACCGGGGCCCCTCCGCCAATGGGGACGCCCCCCACCCTGATCTGTCTTGTCATGGTCTCCTCCTTGCCCTAGCGCCCCAAAATGCGCCCGATGTCGCTGAACAGCACCATCACGGACAGGCACATCAGGGCGGCCAGACCGGCCATATGCACATAGCCCTCGTACTTGGGGTCCAGCTTCTTCCGGCACAGGCCGTAGAGCACCCCGTTGACCAGCAGGAACAGGATCCGGCCCCCGTCCAGGGCGGGCAGGGGCAACAGATTCATCACCGCCAGGTTGACCGCGATGAGAGCGGTGAGATAGCACAGATTCCAGGCCGCGTCCCAGGCGGTGGCCGACTGACTGCCCACGTCGCTCATCATGTCCACGATGCCCACCGGCCCCGACAGGTCCCGCAGGCCCACCGCACCGGTGACCAGATCGCCCAGACTGATCCAGACGGTGCGCACCATGTCCAGGGCGGAATTCCAGGTGTAGGCCAGCTTATCCAGAAGCCCGGCGGGGGCCGCCACCTGACTGATGGTCAGGCCCCGCAGGCGGGTGTAGTTGCCCTCCGCGTCGGTGCGCTCCTGATAGGGCAGATAGACGCCCTTCAGCTCCACCCGCTCTCCGTCGCGCTCCACCACAAAGTCCACCGTCTCCCCCGCCCGGCTCAGGAAGAACCGGGCGTTGCCGTTGACCAGCACCCGGTGCCCGTCCACCTCCAGAAGGCGGTCGCCGGGCAACAGGCCGCAGTCCTCCACGCTGTAGCCCTCCATGGGGCCGCCGTAGACCTCCTGATAGAATCCCGCCGCCGGGGCGAACAGGATCAGCAGGAGCAACAGCCCCGTCAGGAAATTCATCCCCGCCCCGGCGCACAGGACGATCAGCTTCTTCCACCCGGGCGCCCGGCCGAAGGACCGGGGGTCGGCGGAGTCGCCGTCCTCCCCCTCCATGGCGCAGTAGCCGCCGATGGGGAGAGCTCTCAAGCTGTAAAGGGTCTCCCCTTTCTGTCTGCTGAAAACAGCGGGGCCCATCCCCACTGAGAACTCATTTACCTTGACCCCCAGGAGCTTGGCGGTGGCGAAGTGCCCCAGCTCGTGGGTGGCGATCAGGATCCCGAAGATCAGAATTGCAACGATGATATAGAGCATAGGCCCTCCTTCTATGAGCCGAGATTCAGGGGGCGGAGCGGACACAGGCCCGGGCGGCCCGATCTGCCTCCAGCACGTCCTGCAGGGTGGGGTCCTGGACCGCCTTCACCCGGTCCATGGCCCGGGCCACCTGCTCCGGGATGTCCAGGAAGCCGATCTCCCCCCGGAGGAAGCGCTCCACCGCCGCCTCGTTGGCCCCGTTCAGGACAGCCCCCGCCGTGCCGCCGGTCCGGGCCGCCTCCAGGGCCAGGGCCAGACAGCGGAAGGTGTCCAGGTCCGGGGTACCGAAGGTCAGCGGGCCGCAGTGCCAGAGGTCCAGCTCCCTGGCCGGACCGCCCGGCACCCGGCGGGGCCAGGTGAGGGCATACTGGATGGGCAGGCGCATATCCGGGGCCCCCAGCTGTGCCAGTACCGCGTTATCACAGTATTCCACCAGGGAGTGGATGATACTCTCCCGGTGGATCACCACGGAAATTTTTTCCACGGGCATCTGGTACAGGTGCATGGCCTCGATGACCTCCAGCCCCTTGTTCATCAGAGTGGCGGAGTCCACGGTGATCTTGGCCCCCATGGACCAGTTGGGGTGGCGCAGGGCGTCCTCCCGGGTCACCTGCCGGAGCTCCTCCCGCCCCTTTCCGTAGAAGGGGCCGCCGGAGCAGGTGAGGATCAGCCGCTTCACCTCGCCCCGGTCCCGGTTGCCCTCCAGACACTGGAACAGGGCCGAGTGCTCCGAGTCCACGGGCAGGATCTGGGCGCCATAGTCCCGGGCCTCCTCCAGCACCAGGGTGCCGGCGCACACCAGGGTCTCCTTGTTGGCCAGGGCGATGCGCTTGCCCTCCCGGATGGCGGCCAGGGTGGGCCGCAGGCCCACCATCCCCACCATGGAGGCGATCACCGTGTCCGCGGCGGGGAGGGCCGCCGCCTCCAGCAGGCCGTCCATCCCCCCCAGCACCCGGACGCCGGTGTCCGCCAGCCGCACCCGCAGGTCGGCGGCGGCCCTCTCGTCGGCCAGCACCGCCAGCCGGGGCCGGAACCTCCGGGCCTGCTCCTCCAGCAGGGCCACATTGGAGTTGGCGGTCAGCGCCACCGCCTCCATGCCACAGGCGGCAATCACCTCCAGTGACTGCCGCCCGATGGAGCCGGTGGACCCTAAAATTGTGATGTTCTTGCTCATAGCGGTCTCCTTGTATGGGATGGTGCCGGTGCGCGGTCAAAAGGCCGGGGCCAGCTCCACCAGCAACAACAGCGTGGGGGCGGCAAACACCATGGAGTCGAACCGGTCCAGCATCCCCCCGTGGCCGGGCAGGAGGTGGCCGTAGTCCTTGACCCCGAACTGCCGCTTCACGAAGGAGAAGGACAGGTCCCCCAGCTCGGTGACGGCGCTCCCCACCAGGCCGTACAGGGCCAGCACCTCCAGGGACGCGTCCAGCCCGGCGAACCGCTCCAGCAGAACGCCGTAGATCAGCAGAAAGACCGCCCCGGCCAGGATGCCGCCCACATAGCCCTCCAGGGACTTGTTGGGGCTCACCCGGGTGATCCCCCGGTGCCGGCCCAGAAATACCCCGGCAAAATAGGCCCCGCCGTCCGTCAAAAAGGCACAGATGACGGGCAGGAGCACCAGGAACCGCCCGTGCTCCATCCCCTTCAGCTCCACCAGAGCGGACAGGGCCCAAGGGATGGCCAGCCCCCCGAACAGGCAGATGAGCACGTCCTCGAACCGGGCCGGCCGCTCCCGGTCATACAGCCGGATGGCGATCCAGAACAGGAGAACCATCAGCACCAGGGCCGCCACCCGAAGGACGGCGCCCCCGTATCCCAGCCAGGTCCCCAGGGGGATGGCCGCCGCGGACAGGGCGGTAAAGGCGTACATCCCGTTGTGGTGGGCCACCCCTGTGGCCCGGAGGAGCTCGAAGGAGGCGATGGCCGAGATCCCCGCCACCACCACCGCCAGATACACGGGGGGCAGGAAGAACAGCACCACAAAGAACAGCGGCGCCATGACCACCGCCACCAGGATCCGTTTCAGCACGCTCACACACCCCCGAACCGGCGATCCCGCCCCTGATAGGCCGCGATGGCCCGGTGGAGCTCCTCCTTGGAGAAGTCGGGCCACAGCACGTCGGTAAAGTAGAACTCCGCATAGGCACTCTGCCACAGCAGGAAGTTGGACAGCCGCAACTCCCCGCTGGGCCGGATGATCAGATCCGGGTCGGGCACCCCCCGGGAGAAGAGGTAGTTGCCAAACTGCTCCTGGGTCAGGTGGTCCGGGTCCGCCCTGCCCTGGACACAGTCCCGGGCAAAGGCCATGGCCCCCCGCACCAGCTCGTCCCTGCCCCCGTAGTTGAGGCAGATGTTCACCTGGCACCCCTCGTAGTGCTTGGAGATCTCCCGGGTGCGCGCGCACATCTCCTGGAGCTCCGGGCTCAGAGGGGACAGGTCCCCGAAGAATTCCATCTTCACCCGGTCCCGCTCCATCCGGCCGATGGCCTCCAGCAGATACTTCTTCAAAAGCCCCATGATGGCGGAGACCTCCTCCGCCGAGCGCTTCCAGTTCTCTGTGGAGAAGGCGTAGACCGTCAGGTACTCCAGCCCGATGTCCTTACAGTAGGTGGCGATGGTACGGAAGGTCTCCGCCCCCGCGGCGTGTCCGGCAGTGCGGGGCAGGCCCCGCCTCTTGGCCCACCGGCCGTTGCCGTCCATGATGATGGCAATGTGCCGGGGCAGGTTGTCAAAATCCACCTGTCCCAGTTGCTGTGTACTCCGGCCAAACAGAGCCAAGTACTCTCACCTCAACTCTCCCAAGCATACAAAATGCAGAATGGACCTGTCAGATACATTCTGCATTTTGTTCTTTTCCGGATGGCCGGTCACACGGCCATCAGTTCCTTCTCCTTCTTGGCGGTCAGCTCGTCGATGTCCTTGCACCGCTTGTCGGTCAGGTCCTGAAGCTCCTTCTCCAGATTCTT
>CALWVW010000064.1 GCA_944385075.1 uncultured Oscillospiraceae bacterium
CAAAGGGAGTTTCTTTTTCATCGCCTTAGGCTTTTTTGTACCACTCGCCTAGCGAGTGGTTTTCTTTATACAAAAAGCGGGGCAGGCCAACGGCCTGCCCCGCTCTGACACTAGGAAAGCACTCTTTTCACCCAGCTGTCCAGAAACGCCAGCTGTTCCTTCGTGTGGAACCAGTGCTCGCCGCCCTCCAGAACGGTGAGACCGGCGTCGTGTTCCGCCGCGAACCGCTCCACGGTCTGGCGGGACACCAGGTGGTCCCCTCCCCCGTAGAGGATCTCCGTGGGGGCCTGCCAGGTGATGGGGTGCTCCCGCACATAGCACAGGTATGCCCAGGACAGGGCCTCCCCGAAGTCCGTGGGGATCTCCCCCTGTTCCCGTAGCGCCTGCTCCGATACGCCGGCCCAGCCCATCATGTCCAGGATCAGCCGCTCCATGTCCAGCACCGGCGACACGAACAGGGCCCTGTCCGGCGCCCGCCCCTGAAGGGCCAGCATGGCGAAATAGGCCCCGATGCTGTTGGCCAGGAGAATGATGCGGTCATACTGCCGGCGGGCCTGGTCATAGGCGGCCGCGATCTGGGGCGCTACCTCCCAAGGGAGCTCCCCCCGGTAGTCCAACCCCAGCACATCGAAGCCGGGGCAGATGGCCCGGAAGCGGTCCGCCTCTCCGGCATTGCAGCCCTTGCCGTGGATATACAAAATTGCGCGTTTCAACGCTGTTCACCTCCGGCCTCAGTCTGCGCCGTCGTTTGCGGCCATGCAGTGGATCAGTTCCTGTACCTCGATAAAGAACCGAGACAGATGGAACCCGTCCGCCGCCGCGTGGTGGATGTTCATAGTCAGCGGCATGACCAGCCTGCCGCCCTCCGCCTCGTATTTGCCCCAGGTGACCACAGGGGCCAGAAAGTCCCCCTGGTCAAACACATGGACATCGAAGTGGCGGTAGCGGACCCAGGGCAGACAGGACACATCGAAGTGATTCGCCGGTTGCCCTTCCACCACGCCCCGGAGATCCCGGTACTTCTCCCGGTCCTCCAGGAAGCGGGCGTGGAACTCCGCCAGGTCCTCCCTGTAAGACGTAACCAGCTTGGTGAAGTTCCCGTCCTCCGGGTGGAAGTGGGCATAGCTGGGGGAAATAAAATCCCAGCGGATCAGGTTTCCGACCTGGTCCCAGCCCAGCTTGAACTCCTCATGGGAGTTGATCACCCGGGATACCACCCAGATCATGGCCGGATAGAACTTCATGCCGCTCTGCTTGACAAATCGGACCAGCGGCGTCACATCCATGTCCACCGTCAGGCTCATGACCACCCGCATGTGGTCCATGTAGAACCGAAACAGCTCACCCCGCGGCCAGGTGCTGAAATCAACCCTTTTGCAATGCATCTCAATACTCCTTTGCATGATTGTTTTTCCCGTCTTACCATGCAAGGCCATTGGGATGGGATATTTTCGTATGCTCCATACAAGCCATCCAGATCAAGCCTTGCATGGAGCTATGTCAAGTCCGCGCTTCACCCGCTCACCTCCAAGAAAGATTCTATATTCTGCAACGGCCGCAAGCGTCCGTGATGCAGTCAAGGGTGCACAGCGTAAAACTCGTTTAGCCGCTCCGCCAATACCTGTGGGTTTTCCTCATTCACCACATGGCCGGTGTTCCCGATGACCTGCAATTCCGCCCCCGGGATGTGCCCGGCCAGAAAGCGGGCCGATTTCAGGTTCGCGCCGTCCTTCTCCCCGCAGAGAATGAGAGTTGGGCACCGGAGCTCCCTCAGCCGGCCGCTGAAATCCAGGTCCTTCATGGAGTTCCCCAGGGCAAAGGTGTCCCTCTTGTCAAAGGCCATGGACGCGAAGGTGGATTTGGGCAGAAACCGGAACACCACGTTCTGGAGGGCAAAGGCCCCCTTGGGGACCTTGTGGGGCGTGCCGATGAGCACCAGGGTCTTGACGTTCTCCGGGTGGTCCAGGGCATAGTCCAGGGCCAGGATACCCCCCAGGGAGAGGCCGCACAGGTGGACCGGCCCGCCGGCCTGGGCGCAGTATTGGGCGAAGGCGGCGCGGAGGTTGGGAAAGCTGGCCTCCCGCCCGTTTAAGATGGCGGACAGCTCCGGGCACAGGACGTCCTCCCGGTGGTCCAGGTGCGAGATGGTCTCTTTCCAGCTGCCCGCCTTGTGGCCGGAGCCGTGGATCAAAATCGTCTTTTCCATGGGCATCCCCCTCCGATCGAACTATTCCCGCTTATCCTACCACATCCTCGGTGGGAAGTCCAGCAACGGCGCCCGCGTCAAACCGCGCCGCAATATACCTCTTGCCGGCCGTATTTCATAGCAGGGCGATTCCGGCACCATCAGCGGAGAAACCCGCTGCCGGAACGCCAATCAAGCATCAGCGGCTTCATATAAAAAGGCGGAAGAGAGGTCAAACAAGGCGTGGAGCAGTACACAGAGGAGCAGGGAATCCGTTCCCAAATACAACAGGCCGAACAGCGTGCCGATCAGAGCGGTCTTGACTGCCCCCCGCACCCCTTGATAAGAGTGGGCCAGGCCGAACAGAATACCTGCCGCCACCGCCAGCATGTACGGAGGAAAGAGCGGAAACACTGTGCTGAGCAAATGCAGTGCGAATCCACGAAACACGATTTCCTCGGCAATCCCGGCGGCAATGGCGCTGAACGCAAACCAGCCCTTTTCTATCCTGGTTCTGGGGATCAGGTTGTCCACGACACGGTCATACCAGCCCCCGGATTCCCTCCTGCGTTTCAGTCCGGCTACCTGTTCGATCCGGAACGACGCGCTGAACAGGAACGCAAACATCTGATAGAGAAAGAGTAGCGCAAGCGCGCCTGCAACTAGAAGGCTCCCAATTCCCAAGACTCGCTCCATCCCGGATTCAGGTAGCCGGGACGGGCGGATGCCTAAATCAAAGAGCGTCATGGGGCTCAGCACCGCGATGATCAGCACTGCCGAAGCAGATAGGACGTTCCACAGAATCGATACCTGATAACGTCTGACCCGCTCCCGCTGGGAAATGACCTCACCCCGAAGGCGCAGGGCGGCGCGGTATCCGCTGACCGCCAGACATACCAGGTATCCGCCCAACACAAAAAGCAGAGCGTGATACATGGGAATCCCCCCTTTTGCCGTCAGTCTATCACGTTTTCACAGGCACGTCTATCTTGACTTTGACAAAACCGCACCGCCGCCCGCACTCCGTTCGCCGTATTTTCCATGGTACACTCTGCTCCGTGGCGGTCCAGGATCATCTTCACCAGATACAGCCCCAGGCCGCTGCCGCCGGTGGCCCGGCTGCGGGAGCCCTCCTCCCGGTAGAAGGCCTCGAACAGGTGGGGCAGGGCCTCTTCCGAGATGTGGGCCCCGGTGTTCTCCACCGTCAGGGCCGCTCGGCCCTCCAGCAGGCCGCACCACACCCGTATCTGCGCCCCCTCGGGGGAGTAGAGGGCGGCGTTGGACAGCAGGTTCCCCACCGCCCTCCCCAGCAGGGAGGCGTCCCCGGTGACGGCGAACCCCGGCGTCAGGTCCTTCACCAGCCGCTGGTTCCGCTGTTCCAGCAGGGGCGCGTCCAGGGCCAGCTGGCGCTCCACGAGGGCGGACAGGTCCACCACTTCCCTCTTCACGGCCCCGGAGCCGCCCTCCATGCGGGAGATGGCCAGCATCTCCTGCACCAGATTTTCCATCCGCCCTGCCACCTGGAGTGCCCGTAGCAGGTACCTGTCCCGGTCCCGGTAGACCCCCACCCCCTCCAGCATCCCGGAGAGCTGTCCCTTCAAAATGGTGACAGGGGTTTTTAACTCGTGGGAGGCGGCGTGGAAGAAGGCCATCCGCTGGCGGTCCAGCTCCCGCTCCCGCTCCACCTCCCCCCGGAGGGCCCGGTTGGCCCGCTCCAGGTCGGTGAGGGCGGTATCCAGCCGCCGGGCCAGCTGGTCCAGACTGCGGCCCAGCTGGCCGATCTCGTCCCGGCGCTTCTCCCCGCAGGACCAGTGGAAATCCAGCTGGGCCATCTTCCCTGCGATGGAGCTCATGCGCACGATGGGCCGGGTGATGTACCGGGAGTAGAAGAAGGCGCACAGCAGGGAGAAGGCCAGCAACACCAGCAACAGCCAAGGGGCCATCTGCGCCAGCGCCCGCACCGCCAGGTTCTCCGCCTGGATGCGGGGGGTGACATAGAGGGTGTAGCTCCCGCTCCGACCGGCAAAGGCCACCTCGGCGGCGATGGTGGCTCCGTCGGAGGCGGTGATGGTCATGGTCTCCCCGGTGTCCGCGTCTGTCCCATAGCTGACCACCGTATCCCTCTCCGCCGTGGTGACGGCCACGCCCTTGTCATACACGGTGTAGACCGTCAGTTTGGCCCCGGTGTCCACCAGCGCCCCGTCCGGCCCCACCAGCATGGCGTTGGCCCCGGAGGAGAACACGAACTCGTCCAGCAGTTCCCCGCAGTCCTCCGGTGCGGTGTCCGCCAGCCGCTCTACCAGGGTGTCCACCTGGGCGGTGAGGTCGTCGTTCACCACGGCGGTGTAGGTGCTGGGGGTGGCCCAGGCGATGAAGCCGAAGGTAATTGCCCCGGCAAAGAGCAGGATGCTGGCGGTGATGAGGAAGATGCGGGCGGTCAGGCTCTCAGCGATCCTCTTTCCCGGCACGGTAGCCCACCCCCCTCACCGTCTCGATGTAGTCCCGCCCCAGCTTGTGGCGGAGGTTCTTGATGTGGCTGTCCACCACCCGCTCGTCCCCGTAGAAGTCGTAGCCCCACAGCTTGGAGAGGAGCATCTCCCGGGTGAACACCCGGCCCGGCGCGGCCAGAAAGGTGTGGAGCAGTTCAAACTCCCGGGCGGTCAGGTCCAGAGGCCGGCCGTCCAGCAGGACCTCCCGGCTGTCCAGGTCCAGGGACAGGTCCCGGTAGCGCAGGCGGCTGTCCTCCCCGGCGTCTCCCCGGCGGCGGAGAATGACCCGGATCTTCTCCAGCAACACCGGCATGGAGAAGGGCTTCGTCACATAGTCGTCGATGTCCAGCCGGAAGCCCCGGAGTTGCGGCTCCTCCCCGTCCAGGGCGGTGAGCATCAAAATGGGAACCTGGGACTGGCGGCGGATGCACGTGCAGACCCCGAAGCCGTCGAGCTTGGGGAGCATCAGGTCCAACAGCACCAGGTCGAAGGGCTGTGCGCCGAACAGCTCCAGGGCCGCCACCCCGTCCCCGGCCACGGCGGTCTGGTAGCCCGCGTCCTCCAGATAGGCGCGCAACAGCTCCTGGATGTCCGGCTCGTCCTCTACGATCAGAATGTGTTTCATACAGCATCACCGATGGGGAGTATAGCACGGAAATATGAATTTATCATGGAGATTTGATAAAAGAGGGGGCAGAACAAATTTCCTTTGAAAAACATGACAGACAGTTGTCCGGTTCCCGTGCTATAATACAAGAAAAGCGGGAAAGGCGGTGCAACCCATGAAGATGGAGCGGCTCATCGGCATCCTGTCCATCCTGCTCCAGCGGGAGAAAGTCACCGCCCCGGAGCTGGCGGAGCAGTTCGAGGTGTCCCGGCGGACCATCCAGCGGGACATCGAGGCCCTGGGCCGGGCGGGCATCCCCATCGCCACCGCCCAGGGCGCCGGGGGCGGCATCTCCATCATGGAGGGCTACCGGGTGGACCGGACGGTGCTCACCGCCCCGGAGATGGGGGCCATCCTGGCGGGGCTCAAAAGCCTGGACAGCGTCAGCGGTACCCGCCGCTACGCCCAGCTGATGGAGAAGCTGTCCGCCGGGACGGGGGGACTGGTGAGCGGCGGGGCCCACATGCTCATCGACCTATCCTCCTGGTACAAGACCAGCCTGCCGCCCAAGATCGAGCTGATCCAGAGCGCTATGGAACAGCACCGCGTCCTCCGCTTTGCCTACTACTCCCCCAAGGGGGAGTCGGCGCGGACCGTGGAGCCCTATTATCTAGTGTTCCACTGGTCCGCCTGGTACGTGTGGGGCTGGTGCCGGACGCGGGAGGATTTCCGCCTGTTCAAGCTCAACCGCATGACGGACCTGGCCGTCGGGGAGCCCTTTGCGCCCCGTCCCGCTCCCCTGCCCGATCTGGAGCCGGAGCGGGTCTTTCCGATCAAATATCGGGTCACCGTCCTCTTTGATCCCTCCTGCCGCTGGCGACTGGTGGAGGAGTACGGGGCGGACCGCTTCACCGAGGAGCCGGACGGGCGGTTGCGCTTCACCGGCGGCTTTCCTGATTCCGACAGCGCGGTCAGCTGGGTGCTCACCTTCGGGGACCGGGCGGAGCTGGTGGAGCCGGAGGAACTGCGGGAACAGCTGGAGGAACTGGCCGAAACACTGGCCGACCGTTACAGGAGGGATCAGCATGGCCTCTCATAAGGATTTTGTGGACTATGTGGCCGAGCAGTTGCGGGAGGCGGGGGCCATCCGTGGCCGGAGGATGTTCGGGGAGTACGGCCTCTACTGCGACGGCATCTTTTTCGCCGTCATCTGCGACGACCAGCTCTTTGTGAAGGTCACCCCGGCGGGGGAGGCGGCCTTCCCCCACCTGTCCAAGGCCCCGCCCTATGAGGGGGCCAAGGACTACATCTGGGTGGAGGACGTGGACGACCGGGATACCATGACCGCCCTCACCCGCCTCACCTGCCTGGCCCTTCAGGCCCAGCCCAAGAAAGGACGGAAATGACCATGGCCTTTGACTACAAGAAGGAGTACAGGGAGTTCTATTTGCCCCCCCAAACGCCGGGTATCATCACCGTGCCCGCCATGAATTTCCTGGCGGTGCGGGGGCAGGGCGACCCCAATGAGGAGGGCGGCGCCTACAAGCGGGCCCTGGGGATGCTCTACGCGGTGGCCTTCACCATCAAAATGAGCAAGCTGGGAACACACAAATTGGAGGGCTACTTCGACTATGTGGTGCCGCCCCTGGAGGGCCTGTGGTGGCAGGAGGGCCGCCAGGGGGTGGACTACGCCCGGAAAGGGGACTTTCAGTGGATCTCCCTCATCCGCCTGCCGGAGTTCGTGACGGAGGCGGCTTTTGCCTGGGCCGTCCGGGAGGCCGCGGAGAAGAAACAGCAGGACCTCTCCCCAGTGGAGTTCCTCCCCTGGGAGGAGGGGCTGTGCGTCCAGTGTATGCACCTGGGCCTCTATGACGATGAACCCGCCACCGTGGTGGCCATGGAGGAGTACGCCCGGGAGCAGGGCTGTGAGCTGGATTTCAGCCAGGGCCGGCTCCACCACGAGATCTATCTGAGCGACGCGCGGCGGTGCCAGCCGGAAAAGCTGAAGACCGTCATCCGGCAGCCGGTGAGGAGGCTCCCATGAAAGGCTTTACCAGGGAAGAAACCCGCTTCTCCCTCTGTGGACTGAATTGCTGTCTGTGCTCTATGTACCTGGGCGGCTACTGTCCCGGTTGCGGAGGCGGGGCGGGCAATCAGAGCTGTGCCTTCGCCAGGTGTTCCCTCCAGCACGGTGGCATTTCCTTCTGCTGGGAGTGCCCGGAGTACCCCTGCTCCCGCTACAAGGGCTTCGACGACGGGGACTCCTTCGTGCCCCACCGGAACCGGCGGCAGGATGTTGCAAAGGCCAGGGCGCTGGGGCTGGACGCTTACCTTGCCCAATTGAAGGAAAAACGGGCAATTCTGGATGAACTTACGGCCCATTACAACGACGGCCGCCGCAAGACGCTGTTCAGCACGGCGGTGTATCTCCTGCCCCTAGAGGATTTGCGCTCTGTGATGGTTGCACTGGACAGCCGGCCGGAACTGGCCGAGCAATCCGTGAAAGAGCGGGCCCTGGCCGCTGTGGAATTCCTCCAGGAGGCGGCGGACCGCCGGGTCATCAGCCTGAAACTAAGCAAGAAACCGAAAGAGGGGTGAGGTTATGGCGACTTCCAGGGTGACCGTCCGCTTCCCCTGCCCTGTTGAGCAGGTGTGGCAGACCGTGACCGGCCTCACCCACACCGCCTGGCGTAGTGACCTCAAAGGGGTGGAGGTATTGGACGAGACCCACTTCGTGGAGCACACCCAAAGCGGCTACGCCACGCATTTTACCGTCATGGCCTGTGAGCCGCCCCGCCGCTGGGCCTTCACCATGGAGAACGGCAACATGGCCGGTTCCTGGGAGGGGATCTTCGAGGCGGTGGAGGGCGGCGCCCGCCTCCAGTGTACAGAAACGGTCCATGCCAAGCGCTGGTGGATGCGTCCCTTCGTCCCCGGCTATCTGAAGCGGCAACAGCGGCGGTATCTGGACGATCTGCGGCGGGAATTGACCCAGTAGGACGCTCACAGGATAACAACAGCCGGCCTCTGGGAATTTCCAGGGGGCCGGCTGTTTCTGGATGCTCCTTATTCCTCCCGCAACCGCTCCACCACGGTGTGGCGCTCCGCCGCCCGGACCGTGAGGACGGGGATGCCCGCCCCCAGCAGGGCGAACAGGGGGACGATGAGCAGGAAGGGGGTCAGGTCCAGGTGGTAGGTGAAGAACCAGAACAGCCCCTCCACCGCCCGGAAGGCCACCGGCCCCAGGACCAGAGCCAGCAACAGGGCCAGCCCCGCCGCCCCCAGGGCGTACAGCAGGCCCTCCCACACCAGCATGGCGCGCAACTGTTTCCCGGTCATGCCCACGGCCTGGAGCACCGCCAGCTCCCGCCGGCGGGCGATGATGCCGGTGAGGACGGCGTTGAAGAAGTTCAGCACCCCCACCAGCCCCACGATGAAGCTCAGGGCCCCGCCCAGCAGCAGGAACATGGAGCGCATGCTCTCAAACTCGGCGGCGTAGGTGGCCTTGCTCTCGTAGTCCAGCTCCGGGTTGACGTTCTCGGTGTAGTCCGCCAGGAAGGCCTCCATGGCGGTGTTGGTCTCGTCGGTGGTGTCGAAGGCGTAGTACATGACGGAATCCGTGCCGGTGTCCTGCACAAAGGTCTGGTCGTTCAGGATGAACTCGTCCGCGCCGTAGTAGCGGTAGGAGAGGGCGGAGGGCACCGTCACCAGGGCGGCCACCGTGTAATCCACATCCCGGTATTTCGTCGGCCGCTCCACATAGTTGGCCCCGGCGGGAATGTCCTCATACGCGGCCCAGACCTCACCGGTGTCCGGGTCGTAGAACTCAGACTCCTCCACATAGCGCACCGTCACGATGTCCCCCAGCCGGGCCCAGTGGGAGTTCATGTCGGCGTTTCCGTAGTCGTCCTCGGCGTACACGGCGGCGATGCTTCGGCTCCCCGGCTCATAGAGGGCGGACAGGTCCCCCTCCAGCACCGTCAGGTGGTCCAGAGCGAAGGGGCTCATGCCGGAGAGCTGGATCCGGTCGGCCAGCAGGCCCGCCTCGTTCCGGTCGGTCAGGCGGATCAGGTTGTCCAGCTGCTCCGGGGTGTAGAAGCGCTCTTTATTCTGCCGGAACCAGTCCTCGGTGACGTATTCCAAGGCGCCGAAGGTCTGGCCGTACACCACGCCGCTGTTCGTGACACCGCCCTGGGCGTCGATGGCGTCGATAGCGGACTGGGGCACGGCCTGTTCCGCACTGAATGTAGTACTGGTCTGAAACTTCCCGGCGTTGGCCACGATGAAGTCGCTGGCGGTGAAGCTGGACACGTACTTGTCCATGTCAAAGCCGCCGGCGAAGTTCACCGTCACGGTGAGCAACACCACCGCCAGGGACAGGGAGAGGACGGTCACCACCGTCTTGCCCCGGTTGCGGCCCAGGTTGGCCCAGGCCATGGAGAGAGGGCTGACCTTCCGGGCTTTCCGTCCCTTGGCGCGGGCCCTCCCGCCGCCCTCGGTGTAGCGCACCGCCTCCACCGGGGAGACCCGGGCGGCCATTTTCCCCGGCCGGCGGCAGGAGAGGAGCACCGTGAACAGGGCGAACAGGGCGGCGATGACGAAGATCCAGGGACTCACCGAGGTCACGGCCAGCACGCCGTTGAGCCGGGTCACGATCACCGGGGTCAACTGTCCACCGATGAACCAGCCGATGACCAAACCGATGGGGATGCCGGCGGCGGAGAGGGCCAGGGCCTGGAGCCGGATGATCCGCCGCAGTTGCCGGGGGGTGGTGCCGATGGTTTTCAGCAGGCCGTAGAACCGGATGTCCCCGGCCACGGAGATCTGGAACACGTT
>CALWVW010000065.1 GCA_944385075.1 uncultured Oscillospiraceae bacterium
CGAGGCATCCGGGTGGAATGTGTCCAGACTGACAATGGCTTTGAGTTCACCAACCGCTTTTCCAACAGCAGGCGGGATCTCCCTACTTTGTTTGAGACTACCGCCGCCCACCTGGGTATCCGCCACAAGCTCATCCGCCCCTATACTCCTCGCCACAACGGTAAAGTGGAGCGAAGTCACCGCGAGGATCAGAAACGCTTCTATTCCTGCCGCAGCTTTTACTCGCTGGAGGACTTCGCAAAACAACTTACACTCCACAACCGCCGCTCCAACAACTTCCCCATGAGACCGCTTAGTTGGCTTTCTCCGAACGAATTCACTGTCCAATATGTTTGACAAACCTACAAAGTTGGGGCGGCCCTTCGTCCTCGCAAGTTCCATACCATCTCTCTTCAGACGATACCCTATCGTAATCCGCCATTGCGAGGCGGGCCGCAGGCCCGACGCGGCGATCCGTATCCCTCTCGCAATGGAGGGCGGATTCCCACGGCCCCTGCGGGGCCTCGGAATGACGAACGGCGGCAGATCCCCCCCTCCGGCAGTGCCGCCGGCGGGCCGCGCGGCATAGGATGGGGGGACAGCGCGGGGAAGAAAGGCCCGCCGACAGGAGGTATGTAATATGGAAGCGACAGGGAAATTGGCGGTCCGGGTCTACGCCTCCCACGCCCAGATCCCGGTGGAGGGGGCCACGGTGGTGGTGACGGCGCCGGGGGAGGGGGGCAGGCGCAGGCTGTTGTCCGTCCGGGCCACGGACCGGAGCGGGATGATCCCCACCCTCTCCATCGGCACGCCGGAGCCGGGGGAGAGCACCTCCCCCCACCAGGAGGGGCCCGCACCCTTTGCCGTGTGCGACGTGTGGGTGGAGCACCCGGCCTATGCGATGCTCCAGGTGGAGGGGGTCCAGATCTTCCCGGGGGTGGAGACGGTCCAGACGGTGGAGCTCCTCCCCCTGGCCAGGGGGCAGAGCAGTCTGCAACAGCGGGACGTGCGGGAGATCACCCCGCAGAATCTGTGAGGCGCCCATGCCCAACATCATCCCCTATGTGCCCCGGACCATCACGGTCCACCTGGGCTTTCCCGCCCAGTGGGCGGAGAACGTGACGGTGGACTTTCCCGAGTATGTGAAGAACGTGGCCTCCAGTGAGATCTACCCCACCTGGGGCCTGTCCGCCATCCGGGCCAACGTGCTGGCCATCATCTCCTTCGCCCTGAACCGGGTGTACACCGAGTTCTACCCCAGCCGGGGCTACCCCTTCCAGATCACCTCCACCACCCAGTACGACCAGAAATTCATCCGGGGCCGGAACATCTTTGAGAACATCAGCCGGGTGGTGGACGAGATCTTCAACGACTACATCCGCAGGCGGGGCTTTGTGGAGCCCCTGGCGGCCAAGTTCTGCAACGGCACCACCTCCACCTGTGACGGCCTGTCCCAGTGGGGGAGCCAGTCCATGGCCCTCCAGGGGCACAATTCGGTGGAGATCCTGAAACACTACTACGGCGACAACATCGAGCTGGTGGTGGACGCCCCCATCCGGGACATCACCCTGTCCTACCCTGGGACGGCCCTGCGCCTGGGGGACACGGGCCCCGACGTGGTGGTGGTCCAGGCCATGCTCAACCGGATCTCCCAGAACTACCCCGCCATCCCCAAGGTGTCCCCCGCCACCGGGGTGTTCAACGAGGCCACCCGGGCGTCGGTGCTGGAGTTCCAGGGGATCTTCAATCTGGTCCGGGACGGCATCGTGGGTAAGGCCACCTGGTACAAGATGGTCTATCTCTATGTGGGGGTGCTCCAGCTGTCCGAGCTCATCAGCAGGGGGCAGACCTTCTACGCCGTCCAGTTCCAGTTTCCCGGTACCCTGCGGGAGGGGGACAGGGGCGGCGAGGTGGAGGTGCTCCAGTATATGCTGTCCATCCTGGCCCAGCTGGAGGAGACCATCCAGGCCCCGGCCATGGACGGTATCTTCGGCCCCGCCACCGCCCAGGCGGTCCGGGAGTATCAGCGCCGGGCCGGGCTGACGCCCGACGGCGTGGTGGACGAGAGGACCTGGAACGCCATCTACGACGGCTTTGTCCAGGCGGAGTATTTCTTTCAGCGGGACACGGTGCGGGCCCAGTCCCAGGGGGAGGGGGCCGTCCCGGTGCTGGCTACCCCGGAGGGAGCGGGACAGGATTTTGCCCAGACGCCCCGGCTGGGCCAGTTCCCAGGCCAGGAGGTCCGCCCGGGTCAGCGGGACGGACAGCCGGAGGGGAGAGAGGAGAGGATGGTATGAGCCGGTCCAATTCCCAGCGGGAGCTTCTGGAGCGGGAACTGCTGGCCCGGCCGGTGGCGGGGCTCCAGTATATGTTGGGCCAGCTGGCCCGGGAGGACGGGGAGCTGACCACCCTGGCGGTGGACGGAGTGTTCGGCGCGCGCACCCTGGAGGCGGTGTTGCGCTTTCAGTGGCAGGCCCGACTGCCGGTGACCGGGGTGGTGGACCGGCAGACCTGGGACGCCATCCGGGACCGCTGGCAGGCGCAGGAGGCCAGTACCGGGACCGCCCGGCCGGTCCGCCTGTTCCCCTCGGAGGGGGCGCGGGTGGAGGCGGGGGACAGGCGGGAGTACCTGATCCTGCCCCAGGCCATGTTCCAGGTCCTGGGCCGCCAATTCGAGGGGGTCGAGGCGGACCGGCCGGACGGGGTCCACGGCCCGGCCTCGGTCCGCAACGCCCAGTGGCTCCAGCGGGCGGCCGGCCTGCCCGGGAGCGGGGCCGTGGACCTGGCCACCTGGGAGGCCCTGAGCCGGCTGTATGAGATCTTTGTGGTCCGGGAGGGGGAGGGGAGCTCCTCCGCTCCGGCGGGCTGGGGTTAAAAGACGCGGACCGGGGAGGGTTCCCCGGTCCGCGTTGCGGTGTGTCAGGAGGATTTTCTCTTGGCCCGGTTGATGGCGGCCAGAATGGCCCGCAGGGGGGCCAGGTTGATGTTGTGGGACAGGCCCACGCCCCAGTACTTCTTGCCGTCCCGCTGGTCCTGGAGCAGGATGTAGGCCACGCCCTGGGAGTCGGAGCCGTCGGTGATGGCGTGGGAGGAGTAGTCCAGGAAGGAGAAGCGGGCCATCTTCTCCCCCTTGATGGCGTTGAAGAAGGCGTCGATGGGGCCGTTGCCCTCGCCGGACACGTCGAAGATAGTGTCGGTGTGCTGAATGGTGCCCTGGAAGGCCACGTGGGAGTGGCCCTCGGCGTCGATGGTCTCGTGGAAGGAGTGCTTGAGGAGCTTGTAGGGCTCCTTCACATCCACGTACTCCTGGTGGAAGAGCTCGTTGATCCGCTCGGGGGTGATCTCCTTGCCCACCCGGTCGGTCTCCACCTGGACAATGTGGCCGAACTCCGGGTGCATGGCCTTGGGCAGGTCAAAGCCGAAGTTGTGCTCCATGATATAGGCGGCGCCGCCCTTGCCCGACTGGGAGTTGATGCGGATGATGGGCTCGTACTCCCGGCCCACATCGGCCGGGTCGATGGGCAGGTAGGGGATCTCCCAGAAGTCGGAGCCCGACTCCTTCATATACTGGGTGCCCTTGTTGATGGCGTCCTGGTGACTGCCGGAGAAGGCGGTGAACACCAGCTTGCCGGCGTAGGGTTGCCGGTCGCCCACGGGCATCTTGGTGGTGCGCTCGTACATCTCCTTGATCCGGTTGATCTGGGAGAAGTCCAGCTTGGGGTCCACCCCCTGGGTCCACATATTCATGGCCAGGGTGATCATGTCCACGTTGCCGGTGCGCTCGCCGTTGCCGAAGAGGGTGGCCTCCACCCGCTCTGCCCCGGCCAGCAGGCCCATCTCGGCGGTGGCCACCCCGGTGCCCCGGTCGTTGTGGGGGTGGAGGGAGATGACCGCGCAGTTCCGGGAGGGGAGCTTGCGGATAAAGTACTCCAGCATATCGGCGAACTGGTTGGGCATGCAGTTCTCCACGGTGGTGGGCAGATTCAGGATGACCTTTCGGTCGGGGGTGGCGTGGAGATGCTCCAGCACCGCCTGACAGATGTCCACGGCGTAGTCCATCTCAGTGCCCATAAAGGACTCGGGGGAGTACTCATAGCGCAGGTTCATGCCGCTCTGGATCAGGGGCTGGGACATCTCGTAGATCAGGTCGGCGGCGTCAGTGGCGATCTTGGTGATGCCGTCCATGTCCATGTGGAACACCACCTTCCGCTGGAGAGTGGAGGTGGAGTTATAGAAGTGGAGAATGACGTTTTTGGCGCCCTGGATGGCCTCAAAGGTCTTTTTGATCAGGTGCTCCCGGGCCTGGACCAGCACCTGGATGGTCACGTCGTCGGGGATGTGCCCCCCCTCGATGAGCTCCCGGCAGATCTCGTACTCCGTCTCGCTGGCGGAGGGGAAGCCGATCTCGATCTCCTTGACGCCGATGTCGATAAGGGTGTGGAAATACTCCAGCTTCTCCTGAAGGTTCATGGGGTCCACCAGGGCCTGGTTGCCGTCCCGCAGGTCCACCGAGCACCAGATGGGGGCGCGGGTGATGACCTGGTCGGGCCAGGTGCGGTTTTCGATTTTCTGGGGCTGGAAGGGGATATACTTCTGATATCCGGGTCTCATGCTTTTGTCCTCCTTGCAATGTCGCTCCGCCGAGGTTGGCGGCGGGCCGGTCATCAGGGGATAGAAAAACGCCCCTGACTTTTCAAAGTCAGGGGCGTGAACATACACGCGGTACCACCCTGGTTCAGCCGCCGGTCGCCCGGACGGCCCTCATAGCCTCCAACAAGGCCGCGGCCAATAACGAGGCCGGCCGTTCTGCCCTACTTTCTGTTCAGACAGACCGCTCGGGGGCCAGTCATCCACGGAGGTTCCACACACCGGCTCGCACCCACCGCCGGCTCTCTGAGCGGGAGACCCTCGTCTTTTTCCCCTTCATCGCGTTTGCTTGAACAGCATTATAGTGGAGAAATGCCGGGCTGTCAAGTGGTTTTTTCGGCCCGCCGGACCTGCCGGGTGTCCCTCCCGGCGGAGATCCCCTCCGCCAACCGTGGAACGGGGGAAGAAAAGGACAAACTTTTTTGAAAAAAAGGTTGCTTTTCCCCGGGAACTATGGTATGATACCAGATGCGTTTAAGATGACCCCTCAAGGAGAAAGAGGTGAAGATCATGAAGGAAGGCATCCATCCCAACTACGAACAGACCACCATCCGGTGCGCCTGCGGCAATGTGATCGAGACTGGTTCCACCAAAAAGGATATCCGCGTGGAGGTGTGCTCCAAGTGTCACCCCTTCTACACGGGCAAGCAGAAGATGGTGGACACCGGTGGCCGTGTCAGCCGCTTCAACAAGAAGTTTGGCCTGGACAAGTAAGACGAGCCTGCTTTCAAAAGCCGCGCCGAGGTTTCGGTGCGGCTTTTTGCGCAGATTGGGCCGGAAAAGTCCCGGCCCGCCGCGCATACGATGAAAGAGGAATCTCAGACGGGAGGTAGTACAATGTTTCGATCCATCGACCCCAAAGAGCTGGGGCAGAACGTGTTTTCCCTTATCGGCGACAAGTGGATGCTGGTCACCGCCGGCACGGCGGAGCGGTGCAACACCATGACCGCCTCCTGGGGCGGGCTGGGGGTCATCTGGGGGGCCCCGGCGGCCACCTGTTACATCCGGCCCCAGCGGTACACCAAGGAATTCCTGGACCGGGAGGAGTACTTCACCCTCTCCTTCCTGGGGGAGGAGTACCGGCGGGAGCTGACCCTGTGCGGCACCAAAAGCGGCCGGGAGATCGACAAGATAAAGGAATGTAACTTTACAGTGGAGACGGCGGGCTCCTGTAATGCGCCCTATATCGGGCAGGCGGAGCTGGTGCTGGTGTGCCGCAAGCGCTTTGTCCAGCCTATGGACCCCGCCAACATCCCGGAGGAGTGCCGGGAGCGCTGGTACCCCCAGAAGGACTACCACACCCAGTATATTGGAGAAATCATTGAAATATTAGTAAAGGTAAAGTAAAAATACTTTATCGATTATCGGAGGATTTATGACCGATACGACACAAGAGAGACGGGACCGGGCAGTGCTGGTGGGGCTGGACGCCTTCAGCCTGCCCCGGGAGGAGAACGCCACCGAGGAGTCCATGGAGGAGCTGGCCGCCCTGCTGGAGACGGCGGGGGGCGAGTCGGTGGCCACCGTCATGCAGTCCAAGGACAGCCCCGATCCCCGCACCTTTATCGGCGAGGGCAAGGTGGCCGAGGTGAAGGAGCTGGTCCACTCCCTGGGGGCGGACATGGTGATCTTTGACAACGCCCTGTCCCCCTCCCAACAGCGGGCCCTGTCCGGGGATTTGAAGGTGGCGGTGCTGGACCGGTCTGCCCTGATCCTGGACATCTTCGCCCAGCGGGCCAGGACCCGGGAGGGGCGGCTCCAGGTGGAGCTGGCCCAGTACCAGTACCTGCTCCCCCGGCTGACGGGGATGTGGACCCACCTGGAGCGCCAGGAGGGCGCCATCGGCACCCGGGGGCCCGGCGAGACCCAGCTGGAGACCGACCGGCGGCACATCCGCCGGAAGATATCCAAGCTGGAGGGGGAGCTGAAGGACGTCCGCCGGGTGCGGGCCACCCAGCGGGAGCGGCGCATCAAAAATGAGGTGCCCGTGGTGGCCATCGTGGGCTACACCAACGCGGGCAAGTCCACCCTGCTCAACAAGCTCACCGGGGCGGCCATCCCCGCCAACAACCGGCTGTTCGACACCCTGGACACCACCACCCGGACCTTGGAGATCTCGGACACCTGCACCGTGCTCCTGTCCGACACGGTGGGCTTCATCCGCAAGCTCCCCCACCACTTGGTGGAGGCCTTCAAGGCCACTCTGGAGGAGCTGGAGTACGCCGACCTGTTGCTCCATGTGATCGACGCCTCCAGCCCCCAGTGGCGGGAGCAGGTGGCGGTGGTGGACCAGCTGATCGGCGAGCTGGGGGCCAGCCAGACCCCCTGCATCCAGGTGTTCAACAAGTGCGACCTGTGGACCGGGGAGATCCGCCCCCACGGGGAGGACAAGGTGTCCATCTCCGCCCGGACCGGCGAGGGTCTGGACCAGTTGCTCAGGGCCATCGGGGACCGGCTTGACACCGGGGCCCGGCGGGTGACCATCCACCTGCCCTACGACAGGGGCGGACTGCTGGACCGGCTCTATCAGGAGGCCAAGGTGGAGCAGGTGGACTACAGCGAGACCATCGACGTGGTGGCCGTCTGTACCCCCAAGGTCATCGGACAGCTGGGGCCGCTGGTGGAGGGGTGGAAGCCCCATAAGGAGCCGTGGGAAGAGTGAAGAAGAGAGAGTGGAGAGTGAAGAGTGGAGAGTGAAGAGTGAAGAGTGGAGATAGGAGATAGGGTCAGGAGTTAGGAATGAGGAATTAGGAATTGTATTTGGACGGACCGTTTGCGTGGCGCCTGACGGCTCGGCGTATCCGGTTGCCTATTCCGTCATTCCGGAGCCCCTCGATCACGGCTTGCGCCGTGACGGCTCCCCCTGTGGGGAAGCCGTGTAGGGCGGGGGTTTGCCCCGCCCATATCTGAATTTGAAAGGAGGTGCTCCCATGGAGCTCACAACGGAGCGCCTGCTCCTCCGCCCCTTTGTGGAGGAGGACGCCGCCGACCTGTACGAATACGCCCGGGACCCCCGGGTGGGCCCGCCCGCCGGGTGGCCGCCCCACGGGAGCCGGGGGGAGAGCCTGGAGATCATCCGCACGGTCTTCGCCGCCCCCCACACCTTCGCGGTGGTGGACCGGGCAACGGGAAAGGTCATCGGCTCTGCGGGCTTTACCGGGAAGGCCAGAGCGGAGTTCCCCGCCCCCAACGACGAGCTGGGCTACGCCCTGAGCCCGGCCTTCTGGGGCCGGGGTCTGATGCCCGAGGCGGCGGCGGAGCTCCTCCGGCACGCCTTTGAGGACCTGGAGCTGGCCGCCGTGTGGTGCAGTCACTACCGGGACAACCTCCGGTCCCGGCGGGTGATCGAAAAGTGCGGCTTCTCCTTTGCCTTTGAGGGGACCGTTCTGGACGGCCCCACCGGGGAGGAGCGGCCGGCGCGGTTTTATGAACTGACCCGGGCGGCGTGGCGCCGTCGGGGAGGGAGGTGACCCCATGACCGAGTACTACATCCCCACCCGGACCGGCGAGGCGGAGCTGGTGGAGAAGCGCTCCCGCTTTCTGGGCCATGTGTGGCGGGTGGCCTCGGAGGAGGAGGCCCGGGCCCGGATCGAGGAGACCCGGAAGCGCCACTACGACGCCCGGCACAACTGCTGGTGCTATATTCTCAAGGAGGGGCCGGTGCGCTACTCCGATGACGGGGAGCCCCAGGGGACGGCGGGCCAGCCCATGCTCAACGTGTTCCAGCGGGAGGGCGTGGTCGACGTGTGCTGTGTGGTCACCCGGTACTTCGGGGGCATCCTGCTGGGGGCCGGGGGGCTGGTCCGGGCCTACACCCAGAGCGCCAAGGACGCCCTGGACGCGGCGGGCATCTCGGTAGTCCGCCGGTGGGTGGCCATGGAGGTGCCCTGCACCTACGCCCAGTTCGAGGGGGTGCGCCGGGAGGTGGCCGCCTTCGGCGGCGTGGTGGAGCACATCGACTACGGCGCGGATGTGCTCCTGTCCGCCCTTCTGCCCGAGGAGCAGGCGGAGGAATTTGCCGCCCATGTGCTGGACGCGTCCGCCGGGACGGTGGAGGTGCTGGAGGCGGGGGAGCAGTTCAAGGATGTGCCCTGGCGCCCGGCGACCGGGGAATAAAAACAGGACCTGTGCTGTCACAGGTCCGTTTTTTATCCCGGGGCGTGGGTTTTGGCCGCCGCGGGTGTATCTAAGAGTAGAGGAGACAGAGAGGAGGGGACCTATGGACGACCGGGAGATCGTCCGGCTGTTGACGGCGGGGAAGCCGGAGGGGCTGGACAGACTGAGGGAGCGCCACGGTCCCATGCTGGGATATATCGTGCGGGGGATGCTGGCCGACCCCAGGGAGCAGGAGGAGTGCCTGAGCGACATCGAGCTACTGGTCTGGCGGAAGATCGGGAGCTATGACCCGGAGAAGGGGAGCCTGCCTGTCTGGCTGACCGCGCTGGCGCGGAATCGAGCCCGCAACCGCCTGCGGGACGGGGCGCGGCGGGGGGAGACGGAGGAGCTCTCCCCGGAGTGGGCCGACCCGGCGCCGGGACCGGAGGAGCTCCTGCTCCGAAAGGAGAGGACCCAAGCCATTCGGAAGGCGGTGGACCGGCTGGGGTCGGTGGACCGGAGCCTCTTTTACCGGAAGTACTACTATCTTCAGTCCACGGCCCGGATGGCCGCGGAGCTGGGGCTGACGGAGCGGGGTGTGGAGGGCCGCCTGCGGCGGCTCCGGCTGAAACTGCGCAGGGCGCTGGGAGGTGAGTGGAATGGCTGACGACCGGGAGCTGGACCGGATGCTGGAGGAGGAGATGACCTCGGCTCCCCCCGAAGAGGAGCTGTTGAAGGAGGTCACCCCCTGGAAAAAGGCCCTGCGGCGGATCGTGTGGGGGACCGGACTGACGACCGTTACCCTGCATTTGCTGAATCTGGACCTCCTCCTGCCCGCCATTGGGACGGTCCTCCTTCTGCTGGGGGCGCGCACCCTGCGGCGGGAAAACCGGTGGTTCACCGCCTTCTGGGGGATCGCCGTGGCCCGGTTGCTGTGGTGCTGGGCCGATCTGGTGGGCCAGGCTACCATATGGTGGGGGGAGCGGGAGTGGACCGCCGTAGCGTGGCTGTTGTCCGGCGCGGTCCTGGTACAGTATTTCTGTCTGTGGCGGGGGATCAAAGAGGTGCGCCGGGCGGCGGGACAGGAGCCGAAGGCGGGGGCCGCGGGGGCCCTGGTGTGGCTCTATGTAGTGATATTTGCGCTGGGACTGCTTCAGGCCCGGGGGCTACCGGTATTGCCCGTGCTGGTGGCCGATTTCTGTGTCCTGTGTAGCCTGTCCCGGGTGTCCAGGTTGCTGGACGGGGCGGGCTATGTGGTGGAGGCGGCGCCGGTCCGCTGTCCGGACAGGCGGCTCTGGGCGGCCCTG
>CALWVW010000066.1 GCA_944385075.1 uncultured Oscillospiraceae bacterium
TTCATCAGCCCCGGGTCGGCCCACACCGCCACCGGCTCCTCCCCCCACCGGGGCAGGAAGGTGCGCTCCGGGTGGATCATCTCCTCCTCCCGCAACACCTCCCCCGCCAGGGCGGTCAGGTCCAGCCGCTCCCGCTTCACGGGCTGGGAGTCGTTGTCCCCCCGGGCCAGGAACAGCAGTTGCTCCACCAGCCGCTCCATGGAGGCGGCCTCCGCCCGGATGGCGTCGATGGACTCCTGCAGGGCCTCCGGGTCCGACTTGCCCCACCGGTCCAGCAGGGCCGCGTAGCCCTGGATGACGGCGATGGGGGTGCGGAGCTCGTGGCTGGCGTCCGAGACAAAGCGCATCTGGGCGCTGTAGGCCTGATTCACCCGGTCCATCAGCTCGTTGATGGCCTGGGCCAGGGCCCTCAGCTCCTTCTGGGTGGCGGGCAGGTCGATCCGGCTGTCCAGGTGGCCGGCGTCGATCTTCTCCAGGGCACCGGCCAGGTCCTCCAGCTCCCGCTTGGACATATGGGTGGTGGAGTTCAGCCGGGCGGCGGTGTTGGCTAGCTCCTGAATGGGCCGGAGCACCCGGCGCACCGACCGGTGGGTGCCGAACAGGCCGATGACCAGGGCGATCCCCTGCCCGATGAGCAGGATCCGCCCCGCCCCGCCCAGGGTGCGGGCCACCCCGGTCATGTCCACCGTGATGGCGTAGGGCTCGCCGCCGTTGGGCAACTCCACCGTGTAGTAGGAGGCGATGTCCCAGAACCGGACCCCGTCCTCCAGCGCCGGGTATTGGGGCAGGAAGGGCAGGGAGAACAGGGCGCCGCCCTGCCCCTGGCCGATGGCGGAGTCCGGGTCCAGGGGGGTGATGACATAGTCGCTGACCTCCATCCAGTCCAGGGCGTCGGCGGAGGGCACCCCCCGCTCGGCCACCAGCTGGGCCACCTGGGCGCACCGGTTCTCCGCGTAGAGGAACATCCCCACGGTAGCCAGCACGAACAGCAACAGGTCCATGACCAGAAAGACCCCCAGTTGCCGGAAGAAGAAACCGAAGTTCAGCCGGAAGGCCAGGGAGGAGCTCCGCACCGCCGCGATGGGGTCCTCCGGCGGGGGCGACTGAAATCGGTGCCGGTTGTCCTTTGCCAAGGTCCTCCCTCCTCTCCGTCAAAATAGCCCTTCGCGCTACGAGAAAATACGGCGCGCAGGGATGTTGCGCCCTGTCAGACAGCGGTCAGGGGGCTGTGCCGGTGGGACCTCCCCCGGCGGCCAGCCAGTCCCGGATGGGCCGCAGGTTCTCCGGCTTGACAAAGCTCCCGCCCCGGATGAGAAATTCCAGCTGGATCTGCTCCTCCGGGGTGCGGCCCTCCCCCTTCTCCTCCAGTTGCCGGCGGAGGGAGCGGGTGACCCACTGGACCCCGTGGCGCCGGAGCCAGCCCACCCGGTCGGGGGCCCAGCCCCCCTGGAGATAGAACAGGGGCAGATCCCCCGTCCCGTTGCGCCGGGCCAGAGTCTCCAGCACCTGGGGCGCGGGGGGCGACATCCCCACCCCGCAGGCCCCCAGGACGCAAAACCGCTTCTGGGCCGCCCGCAGTCCGGTGATGGTCCCCGCCATGAGGGGGCCGAGGAAGAACACTTCGCTCCCCGGCTCCAGCTGGTACCCGGCCTCCTCCAGGCTGAACACCCGGAGCTTCTCCGCCCTGCCCAACAGCTGGGCGTACTCCCGGGTAAACCCGGTGTGGGAGCAGTAGACGACGTCCATCTCCCTACTCCTCCCGGATCACATAGCCCACGCCCCGGACGGTGTGGATCAGCTTGATGTTAAAGGCGTCGTCCAGCTTGCTCCGCAGGAAGCGGATGTACACATCCACCGAGTTGGTCTCCCCCACGAAGTCAAAGCCCCAGACGCTGTCCAGCAGGGCCTCCCGGGTCAGCACCCGGCCCTTGTTCTCCAGCAGACAGCGGAGCAGGTCGAACTCCTTTTTGGTCAGCTCCACCTCCTGCCCCCGGACGGTGACCCGGTGCCGCTCCACATCCATGGCCAGCTCTCCGGCGGTCAGAAGCTCCCGGCCCCCGCCGTCCCCCCGGTTCCGGAGGGCGGCCCGGATCCGGGCCAGTAACTCCTCGATGGCGAAGGGCTTGGTCACATAGTCGTCCGCCCCCGAGTCCAGGCCGGACACCTTGTCCACCACCCCGTCCCGGGCGGTGAGCATGATGACGGGCACCTGGCTCTCCCGGCGCAGGCGGCGCAGGACCTCCATCCCCGACATCTGGGGCAACATGATATCCAGCAGGACCAGATCAAATTCCCCGCTCAGGGCCCGTTCCAGCCCCCTTCGTCCGTCCGGCGCCTTCTCCACCGCGTACCCCTCGTACTTCAGCTCCAGCTCCACCATTCGGGCCAGCTTCTCCTCGTCCTCCACCAGGAGGATGCGCTCTCCCATCGTCCTTCACCTCAGTCTTTTTTCTCGCTCCGGCCGCCCAGCAGGTCGTCCACCACCTGCCGCTCCAGGTCGGCGGCCTCCCGCTCCAGATCGGCGGCGGCCCGCTGGGCCTCCTCGGCCCCGGCCTGCTTCTCTCTGCTCTGGTTGCGCAACTCGTCCATCACCTGGCGGCCCAGGTCGGCGGCGGTGTCGGCCACGTTCTCCATCACGTGGTTCAGCCCGTCCCGCTCCAGGTCGGGGCCGGAAAACCGGTACCGGAAGCCCAGGAACAGCCCCAGCACCAGCAGGGGGATCACCACATAGTAGGCGAACATCACCAGAAACAGCAAAATCAGCACCGGCAGAGAGGTCACGGGCTTGCCCCGGCGCCAGATCTCCAGCTCGTTGTCGATGAGCCACCGGCGGAGGGTCTGCAGAAGGGTGGACTGCCCGCCCGCCCCGCTCTCCCGGGCCGGGCGCTTCTTCTTTTTCTTCTTTCCGGTCCCGGGCTCCGCCTTCGGCTCCGGGGCGGCCGGCACCGGGGGCGGCGGCGGGGGCGGCGCCTCCCCCTTGGTGGAGTAGTAGGCCCCCTCCTGCCGGGGGATGGCCCCCTTCTCCTCCAGGTAGATCAGGGCGTCCAGCAGATTGCCGCCGCTGTACTCCAGCGCCTCCTTGGCCAGAGTATAGCTCACGGGGGCTTTCTCCCGCAGGCGCTCCACCAGTTCCAGCGTGATCTCCATGGGCACTCCTCCTTTCCCCAGACGTTCTCCCCATCTTTCACGGCCAGCATACCACAGCCGGGTTGAAAGACCGTTTATCTTACATTAAATTTGGATTAAAGTCGCGCCCCTCCCCGGAGGAGAGGCCCTTGTCCATCCGATTATACTATGCTATAATAGGTTTCGCAACCGAAACCGGAGAGGAGGGCGCCCCATGAGAGCCATACGCCGCATTTTGTCCAGGGGACTGGCGGTCCTGCTGTGCGCTCTTTTGTTCCTGCCCCTCCCCGCCCGGGCCGCCGACCTGTACTTCACCGCCATCAACGAGAGCATCTGTTTCCTCACCTCCAGCACCATGCCCTTCTGGTCCAGCGGGATGCTCTATGTCCCCTATACCGTCTTTGACGCGGGCAAAAACGGGATCGGGGTGGGGGTCGGCATCAGCTCCAGCTACACCGGCCCGGCCAGCACCCGGCTCACCCTCTACACCAGCAGTCGGGTGCTGGAGTTCGACCTGTCCGAGGGGACCTGCCGGGACTATATCTCCGGCGAGGTCTTCGCCTACCGGGCCATCATCCGCAACGGCCTGCCCTTCCTGCCCCTGGAGATGGTCTGCCGGTTCTTCGGGCTGAACTACAGCTACAACTCCCTGCCCGACATCCCCCAGGGCTACCTGATCCGGATCAAGAACAGCGAGGTGGTGCTCACCGACTCCGAGTTCATCGACGCGGCGGGCAACCTGCTCAACAAGCGGCTCCAGGAGTACACCCAGAGCCTCAACTCCGCGGCCACCACCTCCCCCAACACGGGCACCTCCGGCAACCAGGGCTCCGCCGTCACCGACGACCCCTCCCCCTCCAGTCCGGGGAGCGTGTCCACCTATCTGGCGGTGACCTGCCAAAGCGCCGATGGGATCAACAGCATCCTCAACACCCTGGATCTCTCCGGGGCCTACGCGGTCTTTTTCTGCACCCCGGAGCTACTGGAGCAGGAGGGTGACCTGGTCCGCCGCATCCTGGGGACGGGACACAGCGTGGGCCTTCTGGCCCAGGGGGCGGACGTGAGCCAGACCCGCCGGCTTCTGGAGGACGGGGCCCAGGCCCTGGCCCGCACCGCCCTGACCCGCACCACTCTGGCCTATGTCCCGGCGGAACAGCGCGCCACCCTGGAGGGGGAGGGCTGGGTCTGCTGGGAGGAGACCCTCGCCCTCACCCCCGACGACAATGTGGGGGCCTCCTCCTTCGCCACCTCCACCATGGGCCGGCTGAGCGGCCGGACCCGCACCACCTATCTCACCCTGGAGGGGGGCGCCAACGGGGCCCGGGTGCTGTCCGCCCTGTTGCGGCGGCTGGACCGGGAGAGCTTTGACCTCGGCATCCCCATGGAGACCCGGCTATGACGACCTATCGAATGGACCGCCCCGCCCCCGGGCCCTCCCCCCGGCTGGCGCGGCTGACCCGGCACCTGGCCGCCCGGCTGGAGGACTTCGACCCCGGCGGGCCCCAGGTGGTCCTCTGCGACCAGGGGCGGGGGCTGGTCGCCGCCCGCTTCCCCGGGCGCGATACGGCCTTTGTGGTTGCCGGACTGCAACAGTTCGGTTTTTTCCCCGCGCGGGAGGGGGAGCTGATCCGGTTCTATCTGGCGCCGGACTGCCCCTTCGAGGCGCTGGACGCCCTCTGGGGCTGTCTGTTCTCCCTGCTGGAATGACACACAACATCGCGGGCGGCCCGTGGAACTCCACGGGCCGCCCGCTCTATGTTCTCTTTCACCTACTTCGGTTCCCCCTCCGGCCGCAGATGGAGCTGAAACACCGGGCACCCCTCCGCCGCCGGGGCCACCGCGCACTGGGGCAGGGACACCTCGATCCCCTCCCCGGTCAGGCAGTAGTGGTCCAGAGGGGCGGCCTGTCTGGCCTTTTTGATCCAGTCCCGGTCCAGAAAGCAGTCCCCCGCCGCCCGCCGGGCCTCCCCCTGGCCGATCAGCTCCCGCCAAAGGCGGGCCCGCCACCCCTTCTCTCCCCCGCACAGGGCCCGGAGGGGACAGGGCGTCCCCTCCCGCACCCGCCACACATCCCCCCAGCGCACCCGGCTGATCCTGTCCCCCCGGGTCTCCTCCCCCCGGAAGCGCAGGCTCAAAAGCCCGTCCCGGCACAGGGTCACCTCCCCGGACAGGCTCCCGGTCCAGGGTTGAAAGGGCCGCGCCCCCTCCCGGGCCTCCGCCAGGGCCAGACAGGCCCGCCAATAGACCTCCCGCTCCCAGCGCCTCCTCCAGCTCCCGGCCAGCCGGGCGTAGTAGCGGCTGATCCACCGCCCTCCCAGTCCGGCATTCTCCACCGCCGGCCAGCTGAGGGCATAGGTCAGCACCGGCTCCCCCTCCAGGGTGAGGGTCCTCTCCTCCCGGCTCCAGCTCACCTGCACCTGTCCCTCCATCTCTCCGCCTCCTCTCCCGGTTTCCCCATTCTATGCCGCCCTCCCGCCCGGTTGTGCGCCGGGAGGGCCGGGGGAAATTTTCCCCCGCTCCGTGTTTACTTTCACGTGTCAGCGTGTTAAAATAGAAAAAACGGCTGTCTGGACTCCCAGCTGACTTCACAGGGAACAGGAGGATCATCATGTCGAAATTTCTGGATAAACCGGAGAGCAACACCCTGTACCGGGCCATCGTCGCCCTGAAGGACGAGGAGGAGTGCCACCGCTTCCTTCAGGACCTGTGCACCGTCTCCGAGCTCAAGGCCATGGAACAGCGCATCAACGTGGCCATGCTGTTGGACGAGGGGCTCATCTACAGCGAGATCCTGGAGCGCACCGGCGCCTCCAGCGCCACCATCAGCCGGGTCAACCGCTGTCTCCACTACGGGGCGGACGGCTATCGGACCGTCATCCCCCGGCTTCGGGAACAGGAGCGCCATGAGTAGCTACGATTTTCTCGCCGGCTGTTACGACCAGATGACCGGCGATGTGGGCTACCGCCAGTGGGCAGACTACATCCAGCGGCACTTCCGCCGCCACCCCCTGCCTGGCAACACAATACTGGACCTGGCCTGCGGCACCGGCTCCCTCACCCGGGAGCTGGCCCTGCGGGGCTATGAGATGATCGGGGTGGACCGCTCCCCGGAGATGCTGGCCCAGGCGGCGGAGAAGGACTGGAGCGACTGTCCCGTGCCCCCCCTGTTCCTGTGCCAGAGCATGGAGCGGCTGGACCTGTACGGCACCGTCGACGCCTGCGTCTGCTGTCTGGACAGCGTCAACTATGTCACCGACCCCCGGAAGCTCCGGCGGGCCTTTCAGCGGGTCCACCTGTTCCTCATGCCCGGCGGCCTGTTCCTCTTCGACATCAACACCCCGGAGAAGCTGGAGTCCCTGGACGGACAGGTCTTTCTGGACGAGACCGAGGACGCCTACTGCGTATGGCGGGCGGAGTGGTCCCGGCGGGGCCGGATCTGCTCCTACTTTATGGATATTTTTCAGCGGGACCCGGACTCCGGCCTGTGGGAGCGGGGCGAGGAGCTCCACCGGGAGCGGGCCTACTCCGTCCCCGAGCTCACCGGTTTTCTCCGGGAAGCCGGCTTCCGCGACATCAAAACCTACGGCGACCAAAAAATGCGCCCCCCGCGCGCCGGGGAGGGCCGCGTCTTTTTCGTCGCAAGAAAGGACGTCTCCTCATGTCAGATGAAATAGTCAGAGCCATCACCGGTGACGGGCTGGTCAAGGCCGTCGCCGTCACCGGACGGGACCTGGTGGAGCGGGCCCGGACCATCCACACCCTTCTGCCCATGGGCACCGCCGCCCTGGGCCGGGCCCTGCTGGGGGCCTCCATGATGGGGGATATGCTCAAGGAACAGAACGGCTCCCTCACCCTCCAGATCAAGGGGGGCGGCCCCCTGGGCACCATTCTGGCGGTGTCCGACTGCGGGGGCAACGTGCGGGGCTATGTGCAGAACCCCCACGTGGACCTGATGGAGAAGTACCAGGGCAAGCTGGACGTGGGGGCCGCCGTGGGTACCGACGGCACCCTCACCGTCATCAAGGACATCGGCCTGAAGGAGCCCTACGTGGGCTCCATCGCCCTCATGTCCGGGGAGATCGCCGACGACCTGGCCCTCTACTTTGTGGAGAGCGAGCAGATCCCCACCGCCTGCGCCCTGGGGGTGCTGGTGGGACTGGACCAGAGCGTCACCGCCGCCGGGGGCTACCTCATCCAGCTCCTCCCCGGGGCGGGGGAGGACATCATCACCCGCATCGAGCAGGGGGTCCACGCCCTGGGCTCTGTGAGTCACGCTCTGGCTGATGGCCTGGACGGGGAGGGCCTGCTCCGGGCGGTGCTGAAAGGCTTTGAGCTGGACATCCTGGAGAAGCACCCGGTGGAGTACCGGTGCTACTGCTCCCGGGAGCGGGTGTCCCGGGCCCTCATCAGCCTGGGGCGACAGGGGCTGTCCGAACTGATCCGGGACCAGGGACAGGCGGATCTGACCTGTCAATTCTGTGACAAGGTGTATCACTTTACAAAAGAGGAGCTGGAGGGACTTTTGCGGGAGATGTAAGCCGGCGGTCTGGATCCCGCCCACAATCTAACTGTCTATGACGAGGTGAATTCCATGAGTCAACTGCACTATATGAAAAACATCCCGGGCGAGGAGGTGCTGGAGCTGGCCGCACTGGTGGAGGCCGGCCCCGGCCAGGTGGTCAGCCGCACTCTGGCCCAAAACCGCGCGGTGTCTGTCACCCTCTTTGCCTTTGCCCGGGGGGAGGAGATCTCCACCCATCAGTCCGAGGGGGACGCCATGGTCACCGTGCTGGAGGGCACCGGGAAATTCACCGTGGACGGAGTGGAACACCTGGTCCGGGCGGGCCAGTGTCTGGTCATGCCCGCGGGCAAGCCCCACGCCGTTTACGGCCAGGAGGCCTTCAAAATGCTCCTCACAGTCGTATTTCCCGTAGCCCAGCTGTAAGCGAGAAGAAGGAGCGGTCCGTAGCTGTCCGGCCTTTGTCGCGCCTTTTCCAGTTATTTTCGATTCTTTCATTTTCAGATCACGCAGATAAAATCACGTTCCCTCTGCGTCAAAAAATGGCGCTGTCCGGGGTGACCGGACAGCGCCATTTTTCTCTTTCGGAAGGGAATTCTCACTCCCTGGAGCGCCCTCAGCTCTCCTGGGGAGAGATCCCCCCGTCTCTCCAGGCCTGTACCGCCGCCTCGTTCTCCTCCCGGCGCGCCTGGATGGCCTCCTTCAGGAGGAGGTCCTTCACCTTCATAAGCCGGATGGTGTTGGCCCGCTCGTTCTCGTCCAGCTTCATGGTGATATACTTGATGTTTTCCTCCATCTGGGGGATCTTCACATACTCCAGGGCGTTGACCCGGCGGCGGGTCTTCTCGATCTCCTCGGCCAGAAGCTGGGAGGTCTTCTCCACCTCGGCCAGCCGGAGCAGGTCCTCCAGCACCTTGGCCATGGCGTCCACCGCGTCGTCCAGCTCGCCGCTGGTCTGGGCAAAGCCATAGGGGTAGATCTCCCCCGGGTCCTGGCTCTTCGTGTGGAACTGGTACCGGGGCACATCCACCGACATGATGTTCTGGAAGGTCATATCCAGCTCCACAGACTGCTTGGGGTAGAGCAGGGACTGCTCCAGCATCTCGGGGGACATGAGGGCGGCGGCCACGGTGAAGGCCCCGTGGGCCCGCATGAGCTCCTCCTCCACCCGTCTGCGGAGGGCGCGGTTCTCCCGCACCACATCCATGAACTGCTTCATCAGCTCGTCCCGCTTGTCCTTCAGGAGCTTGTGGCCCCGCTGGGCGGTCTTCAGCCGCCCCTTCAGCCGGGTGAGCTCCATCCGGGTGGGGTTGATGGTTGTGGAAGGCATGGTCGTCCCCCCTTAGTCCTTCTTGGGCAGATACTTGTCGATATATTCCGGCTTGATGCGCTTGAGCTCACTGCGGGGCAGGATGGACAGCAACTCCCAGCCCAGGTCCAGGGTCTCCTCAATGGAGCGGTTCTCGTCGGTGCCCTGGGACACATAGCGCCGCTCGAACTCATCGGCGAACTTGGCGTACAGCAGATCGGTGGGGGACAGGGCGGCCTCGCCCAGGATGGACATGAGCTCCTTGTTCTCCTTGCCGGTGGCGTAGGCGGCGAAGAGCTGGTTCATGGTGCCCGAGTGGTCCTCTCTCGTCTTGCCCGCGCCGGTCCCCTTGTCCTTCAGACGGGACAGAGAGGGCAACACGTCCACCGGCGGGTTGACCCCCTTCCGGTACAGCTCCCGGGACAGGATGATCTGCCCCTCGGTGATGTAGCCGGTCAGGTCGGGGATGGGGTGGGTCTTGTCGTCCTCGGGCATGGTGAGAATGGGGATCAGGGTGATGGACCCCTCCTTGCCCACCTGCCGGCCCGCCCGCTCATAGATGGTGGCCAGGTTGGTGTACAGATAGCCCGGATAGCCCCGGCGGCCGGGGACCTCCTTCTTGGCCGCCGAGATCTCCCGGAGGGCCTCGGCGTAGTTGGTGATGTCGGTCATGATGACCAGCACGTGCATGTCCTTCTCAAAGGCCAGGTACTCCGCCGCCGTCAGGGCCATGCGGGGGGTGGCGATGCGCTCCACCGCCGGGTCGTTGGCCAGGTTGGTGAACAGCACGGTGCGCTCGATGGCGCCGGTGCGCCGGAACTCCTGGACGAAGAACTCCGACTCCTCGAAGGTGATGCC
>CALWVW010000067.1 GCA_944385075.1 uncultured Oscillospiraceae bacterium
GGCTCCCTGATGCTGTTGGACCACATCGTGGACCTGCTCCCCAACCCCATGGAGGGCAACTACCACAAGGCCACCCGTCCCGACGGCGAGACCGAGGAGTTCGTGGTCTCCCCCGGCGGCGTGCCCTGCGCCTTTGTGTTCAAGACCGTCTCCGACCAGTACGGCAAGTACTCCTATATCAAGGTGCTCTCCGGCGAGATCACCTCCGACCTGTCCCTGGTCAACGCCCGCACCGGCAGCAGTGAAAAGCTGGGCCGCCTGTATGTGATGAAGGGCAAGAAGGCCGAGGAGGTCAAGGAGCTGTCCTGCGGCGACATCGGCGCCATCGGCAAGATGGAGAAGGTCAAGACCGGCGACACCCTGTGCGACCCCCGGAAGGTGGTGGCCCTGAAGCAGATCCCCTTTGCCGAGCCCTGCTACACCGTGGCCATCGCCCCCAAGACCCGGGGCCAGGAGGACAAGGTGGCCCAGGGCCTGTACCGCCTGAACGAGGAGGACCCCTCCTTCCGGGTGGAAAACAACGCCGAGACCCACCAGATGGTCATCTACGCCGCCGGCGACATCCAGGTGGATGTGCTGGTGTCCAAGCTGAAGAGCCGCTTCAACGTGGAGGCCCAGCTGGGCGAGGTGCGGGTGCCCTACCGGGAGAAGATCCGCAAGACCGTCTCCAAGCAGGGCCGGCACAAGAAGCAGACCGGCGGCTCCGGCCAGTTCGGCGACGTGTGGATCCGCTTCGAGCCCAACCCCGACGTGGAGGAGATGGAGTTTGCCGAGGAGGTCTTCGGCGGCTCGGTGCCCAAGAACTTCTTCCCCGCCGTGGAGAAGGGCCTGCGGGAGGCCTGCGTCCACGGGCCGCTGGCGGGCTATCCGGTGGTCAACCTGAAGGCCGTGCTGTACGACGGAAGCTACCACCCGGTGGACTCCTCCGAGATCGCCTTCAAGACCGCCGCCCAGCTGGCCTATAAGGCCGCCATGCCCGAGGCCAACCCGGTGCTCCTGGAGCCCGTGGGCGAGCTGAAGGTCACCGTGCCCGACAGCTACATGGGCGACGTCATCGGCGATCTGAACAAGCGCCGGGGCCGCGTCATGGGCATGAACCCCACTGAGGACGGGGACCAGGTGATCGAGGCCGAGGTGCCCATGGCCGAGATGACGGGCTACGCCATCGACCTGCGGGCCATGACCCAGTCCCGGGGCTCCTACACCTTCCACTTCGTCCGCTACGAGGACTGCCCCCCTGCCGCCCAGGAGAAGGCCATCGCCGCGGCGAAGGCCCTGGCCGACGAGAACTAAGAGTTTTTCCAACAGCCGCCCCGGCCGGGGCGGCTGTCTTTTGGGGGGCAGTCCGAGTAAGGCGCTGAAAGCGCCCGGTGCCTGCGCCGGGTGGGAGGGACTGCCCCCCCGCCAGTGCCGCCGAAGGCGGCCTCGCCCCAGAGCCCAACGGAGTGGGTCTGGGGCGAAGAGGAGGGGCAAGGGAGCGGACGGAGGGATGGCCGGTAGCACGGCCGTCCCGATGGGAGCAGACTTTGGCCCGACGAAGGAGAAGGCCATCGCCGCGGCGAAGGCCCTGGCCGACGAGAACGAAAAGTTTTTCCAACAGCCGCCCCGGCCGGGGCGGCTGTCTTTTGTCCTGAAACGGGGCGGGAATCCGGACGGAGACCGGCTGGGACGGAGGGCGGGGCAGGCCGTCCCCCCGCCCTGACAAATAATTCCGGCGGATGGGTCGAAAAACGGCGGAAACCCACTTGACAAACCCGGGTCCCGCTATTTATAATTCCTCCACTGACTTCTGGCAGGATCTGGCGCGCGATACCCCTGGGTCGCGGGCCGGGGGGAGGGAGGTGACCGCCTGTGGCGAAGACCGTACCGGGAAACAATCTGTTTGAGATGGAGAGCATCTGGGGGATCCTGCTCCGGATCGCCCCGCCGGTGATGCTGGCCCAGCTGATCCAGGCCATGTATAACATCGTGGACAGCTACTTTGTGGGGCAGTACAGCGGCGCCGGGCTGACGGCCCTCTCCGTGGTCTACCCCGTCCAGCTGATCGTCACGGCCATCGCCATCGGGACGGGGGTGGGTGTCAACACCCAGATGTCCCGCTACTACGGCCAGGGGAAGGAGAGAAAGGCGGACAAGACCGCCGGTACCGGGACGGCGCTGGCGATCCTCAGCTGGGTGATCTTCGCCTCCTTCAGCGTGGCCATCATGCGGCCCTACGCCATGATCTCCGCCGACTCCCAGGAGGTGGTGGACTACGCCGTGCTCTACGGCACCATCGTGTGCGCCGGGAGCCTGGGGGTGTTCCTGGAGAGCACCTGGAGCAAGGTCCACCAGGCGGGGGGCAATATGCGCCTGCCCATGGCGGCGCAGATCGCGGGGGCCCTGACCAACATCGTGCTGGACCCGATCCTGATCTTCGGCCTGGGCCCCGTCCCGGAGCTGGGGGTGGCCGGGGCCGCCTACGCCACGGTGGCGGGGCAGGTGCTGGCGGCGGTGATCGTCTCCTCCGGGTTTCGAAAATTTCCCCGGCTTATGGAGCTGGGGTTCTACGCCAAGCGGATCTACCTGCTGGGCTACCCCTCCATCCTGATGCAGATGCTGTTCACCATCTACATCATGGCCCTCAACGTGATCCTGGCGGGCTTCTCCGACGAGGCGGTGACGGTGCTGGGCCTGTACTACAAGATCCAGTCCTTCTTCTTCATCCCCCTCTCCGGCCTTCAGACCTGTATCGTCCCCCTGCTGAGCTATACCTACGCCCAGGGGGCGTACCAGCGGTGCAAGCGGACCATCAAGGACTCCATCCTGCTGGCCATGGGCTTTATGCTGGTGGGCATCGCCTGCTTCGAGCTGATCCCGGAGCAACTGCTCCGGATCTTCAGCCAGGACCCCCAGGTGCTGGAGATCGGCACCCACGCCTTCCACATCATCGGGCTGAGCTTCCTGCCCGCGGTGCTGTCGCTGATGTACCCGGTCTTTTTCCAGGCCATCGGCGCGGCCCTGCCCAGCGTCCTGCTCTCCCTGACCCGGCAGATCTTCTGCCTGATCCCGATTTTTTGGTTGCTGTCCCTGATCGGACTGGACTATACCTGGTTTGCGTTCCCCATCGCGGAGCTGGTCACCGGAAGCGTGGGACTGGCCCTCTACTTCCGCCGGATCCGGATGTGGGACCGGGACCGGGCCGCCGAACAGGAACGCCGGAAAGGAGCTGTTACTATGAAGCTGATCACTGCCATCGTCAGCAAGAAGGACGCGGGCGAGGTGTGCGCCGCCCTGACCGAGGCGGGCTACTACTTCACCAAGATGGCCTCCACGGGCGGGTTTTTGACCGCCGGGAGCACCACCCTTCTCATCGGAACGGAGGAGGACCAGGTCCAGCGGGCCATTCAGGTGATCCGGGACCACTGCTCCCGCCGGGTGGAGAAGATCTCCTCCCCGGTCCAGCTGGCCACCCCGTCCCAGGCCTATCCCACTGAGGTGACGGTGGGGGGCGCCACGGTCTTTGTGTCCGACGTGACCCAGTTTGAAAAGATCTGAGAAGATCTGAGAAAAACACCGGGAGCGGCTGAAAGCCGCTCCCGGTGTGTGTTTTTTGACAGGCTCAGAACAGATGCTTCGGCTTGCGGTTGAGCACCTCGCAGGAGGCGGTCATGATGACCAGCATCAGCAGGAGGTAGGCGGGGAAGAGCCGGATGGAGACGTTCTGGGCGATGAGCCCGAAGACGGGGGCCAGCAGGGTGGTCCCCACATAGGCGCAGGCCATCAACAGCCCCATCACCGCCTGGGAGAGGGCGATGCCGAAGTTGGAGGGCGTCTCGTGGAGGAGGCTGGGGTAGATGGGGGCACAGCCCAGCCCCAGGCAGAGCAGGCCCGCGCACAGGGTGAGGTGGCCGAGGGGGAGGACGGTCAGAAGGATCCCCAGGGCGGTGACCCCCTGGCCCAGGCGGACCATGGCCTGGTCGGTGAAGCGGAGGGTGAGAAAGCCGCTGAGCAGGCGCCCCAGTGTCATGCCCAGATAGAAGAGGGCGGCCCATGTGGCGGCCTGCTGGGCGGAGATCCCCCGGGCCATCACCATGAAGCTGGCGGCCCAGAGGCCGATGGTCTGCTCCAGCCCCTGGTAGGCGAAGAGGGCCAGCAGATCGGCCTTGACGCCGGGCAACCGGAGGAGGGCCAGGGCGCCGGGGGAGGGGGTCTGCTCCACGCTGGCGCCGTTGACCTGGGCCCGGGCCCCCCGCCAGAGGGGGAGGGTCAGGAACAGACAGGCGGTGAGGGCCAGCTGGATGAGCCCCACGGTCCGGTAGCCGCCGTGCCAGCCCCAGCCGCCGGTCAGGCAGGCGCCCATGATGTAGGGACCCAGGGTGGCCCCGATCCCCCAGAAGCAGTGGAGCCAGCTCATGTGCCGGGCGTGAAAGTGGATGGCCACATAGTTGTTCAGCGCCACGTCCACCGCCCCGGCCCCCAGCCCGTAGGGGAGGGCGATCAGGCACAGCACCCAGAAGGAGGGGGCCAGAGAGAAGCCCAGCAGGGCGGCGGCGGTGAGGGCCACGCTGAGAGCGGTCACCCGTCCGGTGCCCAGCCGCCGGGTCAGCAGGTCGCTGGTCAGGCTGGCGATGACGGTGCCGGTGGCGATGAGCATGGAGATGATCCCGGCGTAGGAGACGGGGACCGCCAGCTGCAGGTGCATCTCCGGCCAGGCGGAGCCCAGCATGGTGTCCGGGAGCCCCAGGCTGATGAAGGCGAGATAGATGATGGCGAGCAAACAGGTCATGGTCGTCCCTCCAGGCGAGTGTCATACGTCCACCATCATAAAGCACCGGCCGCCCCTTTGCAACGGAAAATTCGACGATTGTGGGGGAAAAGGCCGCCATTCCTTTTGTGAGAATCGGGAGCGGGGCGGCGAATTTTGAAATTTCGCCGGAAAGAGGATGAAAAATGGATTAAAACACAAAGTCCCCTCTTGTGCGGACATGGAAAATGGGATAAAATGAAGCTATCCAGCGGGAAGACCGCGTGAAGGAGGTTTCTGATATGGATTTGCGCGATACCTTTGACTCTTTGAAAGACCGTGCCACCGATCTGGCCCAGGCGGGCGTGGCCCAGTCCAAGCGGCTGGCGGAGATCGCCAAGCTGAAGATGGCCAATATGTCCGAGGAGGACGCCATCAAGCGGGCCTACCTGGAGATCGGCAAGCTCTATTACGCCGAGCGGGGCACCGCTCCCGAGGGGGCCTATGCCGCCGCCTGTGAGCGGATCACCGCCGCCCGCGCCGCCATTGAGACCAACAAGGAGCGGATGGCTCAGCTGAAAATGCCCGGCGACCCGGTGGACGACGAGGAGCCCGCCGCAGAGGCGGAGGGCGAGCCGGTCTGCGCCGAGGAGGCGCAGGAGCCGGAGAGCCAGGACAAGGAGCAGTAAGCACAGACAGCGCAACCGGAGGGGCCGCCCCCGGCGGGTCGAAGCCGCAGTTTCGACCCGCCGGGGAGCGGCCCTTTTTCTGGCGCGAAAAAAGGGATGAAGCGGGGCCGGCCGGGACAAACTGGGGGCGGGAGGGAGTTTGATGGAGCAATACTACCGCCTGCCCCAGGACGTGGTGGGGCACGACGCGGCCCTGCTGTCCTTCTGGGACCGGATGCCCGCAAAGGCCCAGTTGCGCCTGTTGGAGAGCGGGATCACCGTCTCCACCCTGGGGGAGCTGAAGCTGTTGGCGGAAGAATTTGGCCGGGAGGAGTGAGGGACACCTTGCGGTTTGTGGAGAAACATGGTACCATGAAAAGTACCATGAACAAAAAAGGAGCGAGGCGCCATGTTGTTTGTAGAGTACCCCAAATGCACCACCTGCCAGCGGGCCAAAAAATTCCTGGATGAGCGGGGCGCGGCCTATACGGACCGCCATATCAAGGAGGACAACCCCACCGCGGAGGAGTTGCGCGCCTGGTGGAAGGCCAGCGGCCTGCCGCTGAAAAAATTTTTCAACACCTCCGGGATGCTCTATAAGTCTCTGGAGCTGAAGGACAAGCTCCCGCAGATGGGCGAGGAGGAGCAACTGGAGCTCCTGGCCACGGACGGGATGCTGGTCAAGCGGCCCATTTTGGTGGGGGACGGCTTTGTGCTGGTGGGCTTCCGGCCGGCGGAGTGGGAGCGCGTGCTCTAGTTCCTGGAAGGTCCGGCATCTTCTGCCGGCGGGAGGACCGGAAACCCCGGCGCGGGCGGGAGAGGCCGCCGGCGCTGGAAAGGGAGGAAGTTCTCTCCGCGGTTGAACAAATGGGACTCCGGCTATACTGAGAGGGCGGGCGGCAACGTGCCGCCCGCTTTTTTTGTTGAGGAGGTGGAGGCAATGGAACAAGAACCCAAGCGGAAGGCGTGGCCGGGGCTGATCGCCGGAGGGGTGGCGGCCTGTCTGGCCCTGTCCCTCCTCTGGACAGGGGGCGCCCGGGCTGTGGAGACGTCCGCGCCGGCACTTTTGGAGGTGCCCCGGCAGACGGCCGGCCAGCCGGTGGAAGACGAGGTGGGGGACATGGTGATCCCACTGGGCAAGGCGGTGGGGATCAAGCTCTTTTCCGACGGCGTGCTGGTGGTGGGCCTGTCTCCGGTGGAGACCCGATCGGGGACCCTGAGCCCCGGCCGGAGTTGTGGACTCAAGGAGGGGGACGTGATCACCCACATCGACGGCAATGAGGTGGACACCATCGAGGAGGTCCAGTCCCTGGTGGCGGAGCGGGAGGGGGAGCCCCTCACCATCCAGGCGGTCCGGGGGGAGCAGGAGCTCCAGCTGACCGCGGAGGCGGTGCAGAACCGGGAGGGGATCTACCAGCTGGGCGTGTGGCTGAGGGACTCCATGGCGGGCATCGGGACCATGACCTTCTACGACCCGGCCAGCGACCTGTTTGCCGCCCTGGGCCACGGGATCAACGACGTGGACACCGCGCAACTGATGCCCCTGGAGTCGGGGAGCATCATGGCGGCCAAGGTGCTGGATGTGAAGAAGGGGACCAGCGGCGAGCCCGGGGAGCTCCACGGGCAGTTCGATCTCAGCCGGGACCTGGGCACCCTGTACGCCAACACCAAGCTGGGGATCTTCGGCCGGATGGAGGCGCAGGAGCCGGGCTGGGACGGAGAGCCGGTGCCTGTGGCCCGGGGGGAGCAGGTCACCACCGGGGCGGCCACCATCCTGTCCAACATCCGGGGGGATGAGGTGGAGGAGTTCGAGATCGAGATCACCCATCTCAACGCCGGGGGAGACGGGACCCGCAGTCTGATGATCCAGGTGACGGACCCGGAGCTGTTGGAGGCGACAGGGGGGATCGTCCAGGGGATGAGCGGGAGCCCGATCCTGCAGAATGGCCGCCTGGTTGGGGCGGTGACCCACGTACTGGTCAATGACCCCAGCCGGGGGTATGGGATCCTGGCGGAGACCATGCTCCGGCAGGCGGAGGACGCGGGAGCGAAATAGAAGAGGAGGGGCCCGGGCCGGCTGTCCGGGCCCCTAATATTACATAAAAAATGGTAATAATGTCGAATTATAGGGGCTATTGTTGATAAAAATTCCACTAATTTCCAAAAATTGTCTTGTATCTCGGGGCCGAGTGTGCTAAATTATGATTGCCCGGTCGAAATGTCCCAGCTCCCGGCGAAGGAAGGGGTGTTTTCAGACCGGATGATATCTGTGCAAGGAGGGAAAGAAATGGATGTGGTCAAACGTATTTTGATTGCAGACACCGGTGTGGAATTTCGCAACGCACTGTCAGAGGCGCTCTCCGGAGAGGCCGATATGCAGGTGGTGGGAATGACAGGGGACGGGGAGGAGCTGCTCCGGATGGTCCGGGAGAAGGAGCCGGACGCCGTCATCATGGAGATGGTGCTGTCCGGCCTGGACGGCCTGGGGGTGCTGGACGAGATGGCGCGGCTGAAGCGCCGGCCCAGAGTGATCATCCTGTCCAGCTATATCAAGGGCAGTGTGGTGGATGTGGCCGCGGCCAAGGGGGCGGACTTCTATATGACAAAGCCCTGCCGCTTCTCCTCGGTGTGCGAGCGGATCAGGCAGGTGATGTCCCCGGGGGGAGTAGAGGCGGAGCGGGAGAGCGGCCCCAGTCTGGAGACCCAGGTGACCGCCATCATCCATGAGGTGGGGGTCCCGGCCCACATCAAGGGGTACCAGTACCTGCGGGAGGCCATTATCATCGCGGTCAACGACATGGACGTGATCAACGCGGTGACCAAGGTGCTCTACCCGGAGGTGGCCAAGCGGTTCGGCACCACGGCCAGCCGGGTGGAGCGGGCCGTCCGGCACGCCATCGAGGTGGCCTGGGACCGGGGCGATCTGGAGACACTGCAAAAGTACTTCGGCTATACGGTGTCCAACGCCAAGGGCAAGCCCACCAACAGCGAGTTTATCGCCATGATCGCCGACAAGCTCCAGCTCCAGCGCAAGGAAAAGATCCAGTGACCCCTTGTGAGCGGGAGAGATCTCTGCTATAATCAGCATAGTCCGCCCCCCTGTCACAATTTGCTGAAATTGGGAGGGGGATGGCGGCGGACCGCAAAAAAGAGAGGAGATCGCGCGATGACGATTACATACACCCCCAGGGGAGTCTGCTCCCAGGCGTTTCGGATCGAGGTGGAGGATGACGTGATCCGGTCGGTCCAGGTGGTGGGGGGATGTAGCGGCAACTTACAGGGGCTGTCCGCCCTGCTCCGGGGGATGCGGGTGGAGGACGCCATCCAGCGGCTGGACGGGATCCGCTGTGGGACCAAGCCCACCTCCTGCCCGGACCAGCTGGCCCAGGCCCTGAAGACGGCCCTGTAGCAACAAGGCGGCAATGGCCGCGGAGAGAGAATATGACGAAACAATAAGGCAGGCACCACCCGTCGGGTAGTGCCTGCCATTTTTATATTTATAGTTTACTCCCAATTTCCTTTTGTGTTCCCGGAGTATAGGGTAGAGTAAGCTAATGTAGATTTATTCATTAGGGGACATAAAACGAGGATCTCACCCATTAAGGCGAGATCCCCTCTGATACTCAATTCATTTTACTCGCGCTATGCCTTGCTTTGCTTCTTGCGTTTTACAATCCACCAGATGCCCCAGCCCATGCCGCACATAAGTAACATAAAACCTGCAAATATGGCGAGGAATACGTATCCCAGTCCATCCCATCCTGTAATTGCAACAGACATCACAGCAAAAATAATTGTCGCTATAGAAAGCACCATCACAGGCAGTAAACGAATCGCCTTGCTCTTTGCCTTAAAGCAAAGAAGTAATTGAACTGGCAAAAGCACGATGACAGAAAAAATTAAAATTGCCGTAGTAAGTTCTATATCTCCCATCCATACGTCAAACATATCGTCACCATCCTTTATCAATTATTCCATATTATTTATATTTTACCATACCATCGTGCCTCTTTCAAGGCAAATACATCGAAGCCCCCATATATCACACAAGGGGGGACATGGTATCGAATATTTATACACAGGTTTTGAGGGGGAACACAAAGTCGAATTGGGACATAGTTTATAGGATAGGATGGGGCTTTGGGGCCGGGTCAGCGCCGGGTGCCCCGATAGTTGCCCCGGCGCCGGGCGGCCCCGGCTCCGGCGCGGTAGCGCCGGGACCG
>CALWVW010000068.1 GCA_944385075.1 uncultured Oscillospiraceae bacterium
AGAATTTTGGTATAGTGAAGGTGACCCAAGACCCAGCGCCATAAAATATGAAATAATGTGGTGATACAATGATACAGGAGCTATTGGACCGGGTGCGCAAGGAGCAGGAGCACTTCCCTGCGGCGCAACGGCTGGTGGCGGCATATGTGGTGGAAAATTACAATCAGATCCCCTTTTTGTCCATCACAACGCTGGCCAAGAATATCGGGGTCAGCGACAATACGGTGGTGAAGTTCTGCAACCACCTGGGGTACAACAAATTTGCGGAGTTTAAGAAGGTGTTCTCCGACTATGCCCACTCTGAGCTGGTCATGACCAACAAGCTGTCGGAGAACACGGGCCGGGCGGCGGACGACGATAGCTTTTTTACTCAGGAGCTGGAGGAGAGCATGGCGGCGGTCCAGGCCACCCTGCTGGACACCTATAACCAGAAGAATCTGCCCAAGCTGTTGGAGATGATGGACCGGGCGGAGCACATCTATGTCACCGGCGGACGGGGCTCCTCCATGATGGCCGGGCTGTTGGCCAAGGCCCTGCGGTATCTGGATCTGAAGGTCCACGACCTGATCGAGGGGATGGGGGACCACCTGGACCAGGTCGCCATGATCGGGCCGAAGGATCTGGCCATCATCATCAGCCTGCCCCGATACACGGCCCAGGTGGTGGACGCGGCCAAGTACCTCCACAAGGCGGGGGTGCCCGTGGTGCTGATCACGGACACCGGGCTGTCCCCGGCCCACCCCTACGCCGATCTCAGCTTTCACTGCACCATGACCTCCAGCTACTATTTCCCCAGCTTTACGGGCTGTCTGGCGCTGATCAACACCATCTGCCGGGCGGCGGGGGCCACCAGAAACAAGGAGACGGTGGAGTATACCCGCAAGCTGGAGCGGGAGCTGTTGGACCGGGGGATTTTCCTGTAGCCGGGGCGCGGCGGATGGGAGCGCGCGGCCCCAATTCAGAACAATTTGCACAGCCGCCCGGTAAAAACCGGGCGGCTCTTTATATGAGTGGAGCGCGGTTGGGGACTTGTCAAAAGCTGGAGGCTATACTAAAATAAACAGGACAGAAGACCGGTCCATGCCCGGCAGAGGAGGGAGCCAAATGGCGACTCAGACAAGCGAAAACAGACAGCGCACCCTGTATGACCTGGCGCCGGGGCAGAGCGGGGCGATCCTCTCCGTGGGCAACCAGTCGGGGGCGGTGAAGAGGCGGCTGGTGGACATGGGGCTGACTCCGGGGACCCAGGTGAAGGTCACCAAGATCGCCCCCCTGGGGGATCCCATCGAGGTCAGCCTGCGGGGGTATGAGCTCTCCCTGCGGAAGGCGGACGCGGCGCAGATCGTCATGGGACCGGCGGGAAAGAGCCGGGCGAGGGAGGGCCGGTCCGCCCACGGCAGGACCGACCCGGAGACCGCCAGGCGGCAACTGCGGGACCACGCCCACGAGCTGGAGGCCCACAGCCGGGCCTACGACGCCTCCGCCCACGACAGCCGGACCATGCGGGTGGCCCTGGCAGGCAATCCCAACTGTGGCAAGACCACGATCTTCAACGCCCTCACCGGCTCCAACCAGTATGTGGGCAACTGGCCGGGGGTGACGGTGGAGAAGAAGGAGGGCACCGCCCACCTGGACGGCCGGGAGCTCACCGTGGTGGACCTGCCCGGCATCTACTCCCTGTCCCCCTACTCCATGGAGGAGATCGTGGCCCGGGATTTCATCATCCAGGAGGCCCCCGACTGTATCATCGACATTGTGGACGCCACCAACATCGAGCGCAATCTGTACCTGACGGTGCAACTGCTTGAGCTGGAGCGGCCCACGGTGGTGGCGCTGAACTTTATGGACGAGGTGGCCCAGCGGGGGGACCGGATCGACGTGGAGCGGCTGTCCAAGGAGTTGGGCGTGCCGGTGGTCCCCATCACCGCCCGGACGGGGGAGGGGCTGGAGGAGCTTCTCCACACGGCCCACCGGCAGATGCACCTGGGCTTTACCATCGAGCCGGACGACCTGTATGACGACTACACCCACGATATCCATCACCGGATCGGCGAGGTCATCCACGACTACGCCTATGCCGCCCACCTGCCCGCCCACTGGTCCGCCATCAAGCTGTTGGAGGGGGACGAGGTGGTGGAGAGGGCGCTGGATCTGCCGCCGGAGGTGCGGGACCGGGTGCGCGGGATCGCGGAGGAGTACGAGAGCTCCAGCGACCTGGGCGACCGGGAGACTCTGGTGGCGGACAGCCGGTATCAGTACATCGAAAAAGTGGTGGCCGCCTCGGTGGTCAAGGGGCAACAGGAGGGGAAGACGACCCTCACGGAGAAGATCGACCGGGTGGTCACCCACAGGGTATTCGCCATCCCCCTGTTTTTATGCACCATGCTGGTGATGTTCGTGGTCACCTTCGGCCCCTTCGGCTCCTGGCTGTCCGACGGGGTGGGGGCCGGGATCGACCTGTTGGGGACCTGGCTGGCGGCCGCACTGGAGGGCGCCGGGGTGTCCGCCGTGCTGGTGTCGCTGGTGTGCGACGGGATCATCGCGGGGGTGGGGGGCGTTCTCACCTTTTTGCCCCAGATCGCCCTGCTGTTCCTCTTCCTGTCCCTGCTGGAGGACTCGGGCTATATGTCCCGGGCCGCCTTTATCATGGACCGGGCCCTGCGGCGGTTCGGCCTGTCGGGCAAGGCGTTCATCCCCATGCTTATGGGCTTTGGCTGTTCGGTCCCGGCCATCATGGGGGCCCGGACCATGGAGAATGAGAAGGACCGCAGAATGACTATTCTGCTGGTGCCCTTCATGTCCTGCTCGGCCAAGTTGCCGGTGTACGGTCTGATCTCGGCGGCCTTCTTTGGCCCGTGGGCGGGACTTGTGGTCTTTGGCCTGTATGTCATCGGTATGGTGGTGGGGGTCCTGTCCGGCCTGTTTTTCAAAAAGACCCTCTTTGCCGGGGAGCCCGCCCCCTTTGTGCTGGAGCTCCCGCCCTACCGCCTCCCCTCCCTGTCCAATGTGGCCACCCATGTGTGGCAGAAGGTGCGGGGCTTTCTGGTCAAGGCGGGGACCCTGATCCTGCTCATGTCCATGGTGCTCTGGCTGTTGCAGTCCTTCGACTTCTCCCTGCGCATGGTGAGCGACGCCTCCCAGTCCATGCTGGGGATCATCGGGGGGTGGATCGCCCCGGTCTTCGCCCCCCTGGGCTTTGGCTTCTGGCAGGCGGCGGTGGCCCTGCTCACCGGGCTGGTGGCCAAGGAGATGGTGGTGTCCTCCCTGTCCATGTTCTACGGCTTCTCCCTCACCGCCACCAGCGGAGAGGTGGCCGCCGCCATGGCGGGCTTTACCCCGCTGTCCGCCTTCTCCATGCTGGTGTTCATCCTGCTGTATGTCCCCTGTGTGGCGGCGACCTCCACCATGTTCAAGGAGATGAACAGCCCCAAGTGGGCCTGTTTCTCCATCGTGTGGCAGATCGGATGCGCCTATGTGGCGGCGCTGATCGTCCACACCGCCGGACTGCTGTTGGGGTTGGGATAAAATAAGAAGGAGATGGCCGCCAGGCGTGCTGGCGGCCGCCTCCTCTGTATAGACAGGCCGGGACCGCCCGGCTGGAAGTGGAGCGAAGGAGGAACGGAAGTGGTCAAACTGATCTCGCTGGACCTGGACGGGACCCTGCTGGATCCCCGGGGGGAGGTGACGGCCGCCGCCAGGGGGGCCATCGCCCGGGCCCGGGCGGCGGGCGTCCGCGTGGTGCTGAATACGGGCCGCCCCCTGCCCGAGGCCTTCTGGTTCGTCCGGGAGGCGGGTTGTGACAGTCTGGTGTGCGCCCTGGGGGGCGGGGCGGTGGCGGACTGCGCCACCGGGCGGGTCATCCGCCGGTGGGACGTGCCGGAGCCCTCGGGCCGCCGGGCGCTGGAGCTGTGCCTGGGGCGGGACATCGAGCTGATGATCTTCGCCGGGGAGCAGATCGTGGTGGACCCCTTCTCCAAGGCGTCCCTGTTGCGGACCTACCCCTTTCCCGCCTTTCACGACCACGCGGTGGTGGCGGAGGACCCTGTCGCCTACCTGGCGGACCACCGCCTCCCCCTGACCAAGATCCACGGGGACCAGAACCCGGGGCGGTACCCCCTGGAGGAGCTGGCCGCCCTGCCGGGGGTCCAGCTCACCGCCTCCAGCGAGAAGGACTTTGAACTGGTGGCCGCCGGGGCGAACAAGGGGCGGGCGCTGGCCCTGCTGGCGCTTTTGTACGGCATCCCGCTGGACCAGTGCGCCGCCGTGGGGGACAGCGACAACGATCTGGCGGCCCTGCGGGTGGTGGGTCATCCCGTCGCCATGGGAAATGCCCCGGACCGGGTAAAGCGGGAGGCCGCCCGGGTGGTGGCCGCCAACGGGGAGGAGGGGGTCGTCCAGGCGATTTTGGACTGCCTGTGAGCCCCGCCGCCGGAAAACAGAGATTGGGAGCGCAAAAGTGCGGCCCCACCTCGGACAGAGAGGTGGGGCCGCACTTTTGAGAAAGAGGAGAACTTACCAGAAGAAGGACCCGAAGGGCCACTGGTAGTAGTTGTTGTTACCGGAGCTCTGCTGGTTCTGCTGTTGCTGGAGGGGATTGGCCGCCTCGGTCTCGGCGTTCTTCTCGTCCAGGGTCACCGTCAGCTGGAGCTCCTGCTGATTGCGGATGACGGTGAGCACGGCGGTGTCCCCGGCCTTATAGTCGGTGGACAGGGCGGCGGTGAGGGCGGAGGGGGAGTCCACGGCGGTGTCGTCGATGGCGGTGATGATGTCGTTGACCTGCAGGCCGGCCTTCTGGGCGCAGGAGCCCTCGGCCACATACTCCACCACGGCGCCGGCGGGGATGCCGTACCGCTGGGCCTGCTCGTCCACCGCGTTCACCTGGATGCCCAGATAGGGCTTGCCGGTGACGTAGCCGTGCTCGATCAGGTCGGAGAGGATCTCCTTCACGTCGTTGATGGGGAGGGCAAAGCCCAGGCCCTCGGCGGTCACGCCGGAGGTGGACTCGGTATATTTGGCGGACACGATGCCCACCACGTTGCCGTAGCTGTCAAAGAGGGGGCCGCCGGAGTTGCCCGGGTTGATGGCGCAGTTGGTCTGGAGCACGTTCAGGGTGATGGCCACCTTCTGCTGGGTATCGGGGTCGGTGCCGGTGGTGGTGATCAGCCGGTCCAGAGCGGACACCATGCCGTCGGTAAAGGTGAAGGTCAGCTCGCCCAGGGGATTGCCGATGGCGTACACCGGCTCGCCCACCACCAGCTGGTCGGAGTCGCCCAGGGTGACCGGTTGCAGGCCGGTGGCCTCGATCTTCAGCACGGCCACGTCGTTCTCCTGCTCGCCCCCCACCAGCTTGGCGGTGTACTTGTCACCGTTGGCGAAGGACACCTGGATGTCCACCGAGGGGTCGCTGACGGCCTCCTCGATCACGTGGAAGTTGGTGACGATATAGCCGTCCTGGGTGAGGACAAAGCCAGAGCCGCTGGCGGCGGAGGTGGTGGTCTGGCCGAAGATGTTCACGGTGGTGTTCACCGTGATACCCACGCAGGAGGCCAGATTGGCGGCGTACAGCTGTTCCGGGGTCATGGGCTGGCCGCTGTTGCTGTTGACCATGGTGTCCACCTGGGGGCGCTCCCCCTCGTAGATCACCGTGTCGGGCTGGGTGAGGTTCTGGTAGAGGGCGGCGCCCCCCACCCCGGCGCCGCCGCCCACCAGGGCGCAGGCCAGGACCAGGGCGGCGATGCGCATGCCCCGCTTTTTCTTCCGGGGGCCGGTGGGCTGGGGATCGCTGTGTTGCGGCTGTCCGGCGGGGGCGGGGTCCACATAGTCCCCGAAGCCGCCCCGGTAGCCGTCGTTCTCGCTGTTATAAAAATTGAAATCATCCATGGAGAATGACACTCCTTTCAAATGGGGGGAAGATGCGCCACTGTGCCCGCCCCCCCCTTGGAACTGTGCCCATGGTATCACGGAAATATGAAAAAAACGTGAAGAAAAACCGGGGACTTTTTGAACTTTTCGGGGGAAGGAGGGAACTTGCGGAGGTTATTTCCCGTCGTCCGGCCGGCGGGACAGGATAGCCAGCACGTCCCGGGTGGCGGCGACCATATCCAGCCGGAGGCCGTGGAAGATCCCCATGGCGCCCAGATTCAGGACGATGAGCAGAACGGTGGGGCCCAGGATCATCCCCAGCACGCCCCCCAGTTGCATCCCCACATAGATGCTGACCAGGGAGAGGATGGGGGACAGACCGGTCTGATCCCCCACGAATTTGGGCTCCATCACCCGGCGGAACAGGGCGATGATGCCCCAGATCACCATCTGCTCGATGGCGGTGGAGTAGTCCCCCATGAACAGGGCGATGAAGGCCCAGGGTACCATGACGGTGCCCGCCCCGATGATGGGGATGAAGTCCATGACGGCCAGGCCCAGGGCCAGCAACAGGCCATAGGGCTGGCGGATGAGGAAAAAGCCGATGAGCAGGATGAAAAATACCCCCACCGACAGCAACAGCTCGGCCTTCAGATAGCCGCCGAAGGCCCCCAGGGAGATGGTGCGGACCTGGGTGAGGAAGTGGAGGAGCCCCTCGTCCAGATGCTGGGCCACCCGGGTGCGCAGATAGGGGTAGTCGGCGGTGAGCAGGTAGGTGGCCATGATGAAGATGACCAGGGCGATGACCAGGGAGGGCACCCCCATGGCCTTCTGTCCGGCGATCAGCCCCACGTTGGCCAGCAGGTCGGGGACGGCCACATTGAGCCACTCGAGCAGGCTGTCCACCACGTGCTGGACCAGCTCGGTCACCTGGGGGGGCACCAGGGTCAGCAGGTTGGACAGGAGGACCTCCACCTGGTCCAGGGTGGACTGCAGGCTGGCCAGAAGGCCGCTCCAGTTCTGTACCAGGGAGATCAGCTGGCTGGCGGCCGCGTAGCCCAACAGCCCGAGGGCCGCCCCCACCAGACCGAACAGGAGGACAAGGATCAGAAAGGTGAGCACGTTCCGGTTCCACCCCAGCGCCCGCTGGAGGCGCTTGACCGGGTTGTTCAGAAGGGCGGCGACGATGAGCGCGCACACGAAGGGGGCAAACAGGGACAGCAGGGGCGGGCCAAAGACCGCCAGAAGCCAGATCGCCGCCACAGTGAGCAAAAAGCGGATGCTCAGCCGGAGCCACAGGGCGCCCCGCTGTCGCCAGGTCAATAATTCATGGTCCATGATTCAGAACCCTCCTCTTCGAGAGTATGCTACCTGAGAATACCACAAAATGAATGAATAAAATGTAAATTTAATCGATCGATACCGGCGCGGGCGCGGGCCGGCAACGAAAGCCCGCCCGGCGGGGCCGGACGGGACGGAGACCGGGCCGCCGGCAGTCCGGGCGGCCTGGATTCAGCGCTTTCTGGGGTAAGGCTCCCTCTGGTTGGTGAGATCCAGAAGGTAGTCCACGCTGGTGTCAAAATATCGGGCAAGAAATTTCAGCGTCGGGATGGGGACGTTCAGGTTTTCCCGCTCATAGTCGGAGTAGGTGGTCTGGTGGACGCGCAACAGCTCTGCCATCGCCGCCTGAGACAAATCCCGGTCCTCCCGGAGCGCGCGCAAATGTTCCAGCATCTTCATCACCCGATGCTATTATGGATTAAGGGGAAAACCCTTATTGACTTTTAAGGGAATAACCCTTAAAATAGGGATTTGCCGGCGGGCGGAGGGGGGCGAGGACGGAGCGGAGCACAGGTTGGAAGCCGGGAGAAGAAGCGCGCCCCCGGTCCGGGGGCGGAAAATTTAATGGAATTTTCATCTGTTCTTTGGATGGATATAAGATTCCGCCACTACAATGATACCACGCGGGGCGCTCCACACCAGTCCGGGCGCCCGGGTAAGGAGAACAACAGGTATGGAAACAGCACAGATCAGTACACAGGAGGCGGCGCAGGCGCCGCAGGAGACGAAGCGCAGACCCGCCCTTCACCTCCCGAAAAAGGGGAAGAAGTGGGGCAAGCGGCTTTTGATCGCCCTGCTGGCCCTGGCCGTCATTTGGTGGATCTTTCTGCGCCCCCGGGGAGACGCCCAGACCGCGGGGGCGGGGCAGTACACCGTGGAGCCGGTCTCCCTCCGGGATCTGACCGATGCGGTGGCCGGCTCGGGGGCGGTGCGCCCGGTGGAGTCCTATGAGGTCAGCGCCCTGGCCAGCGGCGAGATTCTGGAGGCCCCCTTCGAGGTGGGGGACTGGATCGAGAAAGGAGATCTGCTCTATCAGCTGGATGCGGGGGATGCCCAGACCAGCCTGCAGCAGGCCCAGCTCTCCCTGCGGCAGGCCCAGATGAGCTATGATGAGCTGGCGGGCTATCTGACCCCCAGGGCCTCCGCCGCCGGGGTGGTCCAGCAGGTCCACGTGCAACAGGGGGATCTGGTGTCCCCCGGGACGGCCATCGCCGACATCACCGACACCTCCACCCTGAAGGTGACCCTGCCCTTCCAGTCGGCGGACGCGGCCGGGATCGCCCCCGGCCAGAGCGCCCAGGTGACCATCGCCGGGACGCTGGAGACCCTGCCGGGCACGGTGGAGTCGGTGTCAAGCGCCGATCTGGTGGGCGCGGGCGGGGCCCTGGTGCGGCAGGTGACCATCCGGGTGAGCAACCCCGGGGCCCTGACGGCCGGTAGCTCGGCCACCGCCACCGTGGGGGACATCGCCTGCGCCGGAAGCGGCACCTTCGAGGCCAACAGCCGCCAGACCGTGGTGGCCCAGACCTCAGGGGAGGTCACGGCGGTCCACGTCACCGCCGGCTCCCAGGTCTACGGGGGTACCGCCCTGGTGGACATCGGCGGGGAGGCGGCGGACAACGCTCTGGCGGACGCCGCCATGGCGGTGGAGAGCGCCCAGCTGTCCCTCCAGAGGGCCCGGGACGCCCTGGAGGACTACACCATCACCTCCCCCATCTCGGGCACGGTCATTGAGAAGAACTTCAAGGCCGGAGACCGGATGAACGGTATGGACGCCGGGGCGCTGGCGGTCATCTACGATCTGAGCAGTCTGGAGCTCCAGATGAACGTGAGCGAGCTGGAGATCGGCCAGGTCCAGCCGGGCCAGGAGGTGGTCATCACCGCCGAGGCCCTGCCCGGGCAGACCTTTGTGGGCCGGGTGGACCGGGTGAGCATCAACGGCACCACCACCGACGGCTTTACCACCTATCCGGTCACCGTGCGCCTGGAGGAGTACGGCGAGCTGAACCCGGGGATGAATGTGTCCGCCGACATCGTCCTCTCCCGGCTGGAGGGGGCCCTGTGCGTCCCGGTGGCGGCGGTGAACAGCGACAGCACCGTTCTGGTGGCCGGGGAGGGCGCCCTGGCGGAGGACGGCGTCACGGTAGCCGACCTCTCCAAAGTGGAGCGCCGGGAGGTCACTCTGGGCGGCGGAGATGAGGACTATGTGGAGATCATCTCCGGCCTGGAGGAGGGCGAGATGGTGCTGGTGCCCGTCCAGTCCTCCGGGGGCCTGGGGAGCGCGGCGACGGCGGCGACAGGGGGCTGAAGCAAGTGGGACACCTGATCGAACTGCGCGACGTATATAAGATCTATCAGATGGGGGAGGACA
>CALWVW010000069.1 GCA_944385075.1 uncultured Oscillospiraceae bacterium
CCGGACTCGAACCGGTACGCTGTCGCCAGCGGTGGATTTTGAGTCCACTACGTCTACCAATTCCATCACACCGGCAGGTGCGAATGGTATTATACACTATTGCCGGTACCTTGGCAAGAGGAAAATCGGCAACTTTTCCCTTCCCCGCGCCATTTTTCAAAAAGCGGTTGACAACCGCCCAGAATGTGATACAATAACCCGGTAAAATGTGATGATGGAGCCAAGCGCGACAGACAGGCCATCAGCGAGGGAGGGGCGGTGCAAGCCTCCCGGCTCTGAAGGCGCGCGGGCCACTCCGGAGCGGCCCGGGAGACCGGGACGGCCCATCCCCGTGATCGGATGACTGAGACGCCTCTCCCTCGTCCGGCAGAGGATAATCAGGGTGGTACCGTGGATCTTCCGCCCCTGACCAACAGTCAGGGGCTTCTTTTTTTCCGCCCGGGGCGGATCAGGCCAAGTGAAAGGAGCCGGAGTGAAGTTGAGACAGTATGTGGTAGACGCCTTTGCCGACCGGGTGTTCGAGGGCAACCCGGCGGCGGTGTGCGTGCTGGAGCGGTGGCCCGACGAGGCGCTGATGATGTCCATCACCCGGGAGAACAACCTGTCCGAGACCGCCTTCGCCGTCCCCGAGGGGGAGGGCTACCGGCTCAGGTGGTTCACCCCCGGCGGCGAGATCGACCTGTGCGGCCACGCCACCCTGGCCGCCGCCTATGTCATCGACCAGTTCGTCCAGCCCGGCGTCCAGTCCATCCGGTTCCAGACCCTCAGCGGCCTTTTGACGGTGACCCGCCGGGGGGAGCTGTACGAGATGGACTTCCCGGCCTACACCCTGAAACAGCTGGAGGTCACCGACGCCATCACCGAGGCCCTGGGCGCCCGCCCCCGGGAGGTGTGGCGGGCCCGGGACCTGCTGTGCGTCTTTGACGACCCGGAGACGGTGATGAACCTGAAACCCGACCTGGACAAGGTGCGGGCCCTGAAGGGGGCGCTGATGCAGGTCACCGCCCCGGGGACGGGGACGGAGTTTGACTGCATCTCCCGCTCCTTCGCCCCCAAGATGGAGGTGCCCGAGGACCCGGTGTGCGGCTCGGGCCACTGCCACATCATCCCCTACTGGGCCGGGAGGTTGGGCAAAACGGATCTGGTGGCCCGGCAGGCCTCCCCCCGGGGCGGCACCCTGTACTGCCGCATGGAGGGGGACCGGGTGGCCCTGGCGGGCCGGGCGGCGCTCTACGCCCGGTCAGAACTGATGTTGGAGGAGTTGCCATGAAACGTACCATGCACAGGCTGGCCCTGGGGCTGGCCGCCCTTCTGATGCTGTCCCTCCTGTCCGGGTGCCGGGGCACCCCCCTCCCCGATGAGATGGACGAGGAGGAGCTCCTGTCCGCCGGGCAGGAGGTGGTGGAGCTTCTGGTCGCCGGCGAGTACCAGGCGGTCTACGACCTCTTCCGGGAGGACATCCGCTCCACCCTGACGGTGGAGCAGATCCAGGCCCTGTTCCAGGAGGTGCTGGAGGAGGCCGGCGCTCTGGAGGGGCTGGACGACAGCCGGGTCCAGGGGAGCACCGAGGGGGAGCCCCACGGCATCGCGGAGCTCTACTACGATTTCGCCCACGACACCGTGCGCTTCCGGGTGGCCTTTGACCTGGAGCTCCAGCTCATCGGGGTGGACGCCCCCAGGGTCCTGTAACGCCCTTTTGTCACGCGACAACATATAAATTTTAATGATACAGATGGAGGTAATTCCCATGCGTGATCCCAAACCCTTCGGCCTGAACGAGTTGCGCGAGATGTTCCTGAAGTTCTTCGAGACCAAGGGGCACCTGCGCCTGCCCAGCTTCTCCCTGATCCCCCAGAACGACGCGTCCCTGTTGCTCATCAACAGCGGCATGGCCCCCATGAAGCCCTGGTTCACCGGGGAGGAGGAGCCCCCCCGCCACCGGGTGACCACCTGCCAGAAGTGCATCCGCACCGGCGACATCGAGAACATCGGCAAGACCGCCCGCCACGGCACCTACTTTGAGATGCTGGGCAACTTCTCCTTCGGCGACTACTTCAAGACCGAGGCCATCCACTGGGCCTGGGAGTTCCTGACCTCCCCCGAGTGGGTGGGGCTGGACCCGGACCGGCTGTACCCCTCCGTCTTCGCCGGCAATGAGACCACCCCCGCCGACGACGAGGCCTTCCGCATCTGGAACGAGGAGATCGGCATCCCCGCCGACCGGATCTTCAAGTTCGGCAAGGAGGACAACTTCTGGGAGCACGGCTCCGGCCCCTGCGGCCCCTGCTCCGAGATCTACTACGACCGGGGCCCCGAGTGGGGCTGCGGCAAGCCGGGCTGCACCGTGGGCTGCGACTGCGACCGGTACATCGAGGTGTGGAACGTGGTGTTCTCCCAGTTCGACAACGACGGGGAGGGCCACTACACCGAGCTGAAGCAGAAGAACATCGACACGGGCATGGGGCTGGAGCGGCTGGCCTGCGTGTGCCAGAACGTCCCCTCCCTGTTCGACGTGGACACCGTCATGAACATCACCCACAAGGTGTCCGAGATCACCGGCGCCCACTACGGGGAGTCCCACGCCAAGGACGTCTCCCTCCGGGTCATCACCGACCACATCCGCTCTGCCACCTTCATGATCTGCGACGGCGTCCTCCCCTCCAACGAGGGCCGGGGCTATGTACTCCGCCGCCTGCTCCGCCGGGCGGCCCGCCACGGCAAGCTCCTGGGGGTCAACGACCCCTTCCTCTACACGGTGTGCGACACGGTCATCCACGAGAACGAGGGGCACTACCCCGAGCTCCGGGAGCGTCAACAGTATATCACCAAGGTCATCCGGGTGGAGGAGGAGAACTTCGCCAAGACCATCGACGGCGGTCTGAAGATCTTCAATGAGATGCTGTCCCAGCACCAGTCCAAGGGGGAGAAGACCTTCTCCGGGGCGGACGCCTTCAAGCTCTATGACACCTACGGCTTCCCCGTGGACCTGACCCTGGAGATGGTGGAGGAGCAGGGCATGACCCTGGACCAGGAGGAGTTCCACGCCCTGATGGAGGAGCAGCGCCAGCGGGCCCGGAAGGCCCGGGAGGCCCTGGGCGACCTGGGCTGGGCCGGTGTGGAGTTCGGCAAGGACGTGCCCGCCTCCCGGTTCGTGGGCTATGAGCACGACAGCGTGACCGGCGCCAGGGTGGTGGCCATGGTGGCCGAGGGCCAGCCGGTGGACGAGATCGTCGCCGGGGTGGAGGCCCTGATCGTCCTGGACCAGACCCCCTTCTACGCGGAGATGGGCGGCCAGGTGGGCGACCACGGCACCATCGCCAAGGGCGGCCCGGGCGGCGGCCTGTTCCAGGTCACCGACGTGCAGAAGAACAAGGGCGGCAAATATATGCACTACGGGAAGATGGCCGAGGGCAGTCTGAAGCTGGGCGACACGGTCAGCGCCCAGATCGACGTCCCCCGCCGCCAGGCTATCCGCCGGGCCCACAGCGCCACCCACTTGCTCCACGCGGCCCTGCGCAAGGTGCTGGGGGACCACGTCCACCAGGCCGGCTCCCTGGTGGAGCCCGACCGGTTGCGCTTCGACTTCACCCACTTCTCCGCCATGACCCCCGAGGAGCTGGCCGAGGTCAGCCGGATCGTCAACGAGGACGTGCTGGACGGCTTCCCGGTGGACACCGAGGAGATGGACATCGAAGCCGCCCGGAAGAAGGGGGCCACCGCCCTGTTCGGTGAGAAGTACGGCGACACCGTCCGGGTGGTGGAGATGGGGCCGGTCTCCATGGAGCTGTGCGGCGGCACCCACGTGGACAACACCGCCAAGGTGGGGGTGTTCCACATCTCCAGCGAGTTCTCCGTGGCCAGCGGCGTGCGCCGGATCGAGGCCACCACCGGCATGGCCTCTCTGGACGTGATGAACCGGAACCAGGAGCTCCTGTTCCAGGCCGCCGCCGCCCTGAAGGCCAAGCCCGGCGAGCTCCGGGAGCGGGCGGACGCCATCATGGGGGAGATGCGCCAGCTCCACCAGTCGGTGGAGAAGTTCAAGGCCCGGGAGGCCGTCCACGAGGCGGAGCGCTTCCTCTTTGCCGCCCATGAGCTGGGCGGGCTGAAGGTGCTCACCGCCACCGTGCCCGACGCGGACACCGACCGTCTGCGCAAGATCGGCGACTTCCTCCGGGACAAGGACGCCACCATCGTGGCGGTGCTGGCCGCCGTGTCCGGGGAGAAGATCACCTTCCTGGCCGTCTGCGGCAAGGAGGCCGTGGCCAAGGGGGTCAAGGCCGGGGACATCATCAAGCAGGTGTCCGCCATCGCCGGCGGCTCCGGCGGCGGCAAGCCCGACTCCGCCATGGGCGGCGGCAAGGATATCGTCATGCTGGACAACGCCCTGGCTATGGTGGACAACGTGGTGTCCATGAAGCTGGGCCTGTAAGCCGCCGCCCGCGCGCGGGAGCGCGCCGCGCCATATGGCGCGTAAAATCCCCGCCGCCCCCGGCGGGGATTTGCGCAGGGCGAATTCACTTCGCCCGAGCATGAAAAAATAGGGGACCCATTTGCGGGGACATTTGGCCCCGCAAATGGGAACGGCGGCAAGGATATCGTCATGCTGGACAACGCCCTGGCTATGGTGGACAACGTGGTATCCATGAAGCTGGGCCTGTAAGCTACCCTGAATTCGTATTTGCGCACAAAAGCCCCGGTGGAGCAACGGAGTTGCTCCACCGGGGCCTCTCTTTCTGTATCTGTCCCGCGCCTTACCGCCGGGCCGCCCCGCCGGTCTCCCGCTGGAACTTCTCCCAGTAGGCGGCCTGCAACAGCTTCAGCCGCTCCTGGTCCCGGCCCCCCACCGGGATGCCGTCGATGGACTCCACCCGCATGCACAGGGCGCTACTGCTGGTGACGATGGCCTCGTCCGCGTTCATCAGCTCCACCATGGAGAAGGGGGTCTCCTCCACCGGGATCCCGTGCTCCCGGGCCAGCGCCAGCAGGTGCTTTCGGGTGATGCCGGGCAGGATCAGCTCGTCGGTGGGGGCGGTACGCAACACCCCGTCCTTCAGGATGGAGATGTTGCTGTGGGCGCACTCGGTCACCCGCGTCCCCCGGTGGAGCACCGCCTCGTCACAGCCCCGCTCCACCGCCCGCTGGTTGGCCAGCACGCTGGGAATCAGGTTCAGGGTCTTGATGTTGCACAGCTTGAAGCGGTTGTCCTCCAGGGAGATGAGCCGGTAGGGCCGGTCCATGGACTTCATCTGGTGGGGCCGGATAGTGATCATCAGGGCGGGCTCCACCTCCTTGGGCGGGAAGGGGTGGCTCCGGGGGCAGTTCCCCCGGGAGATCTGCCAGTACAGCAGGTGGACCGGCGCGTCCTCTGCCGCGTCGATGACCCGCTGTAGCTCCCCCCTCACCCAGTCCCGGTCCCGTCGGAAGGGGATCTCCAGTAGCCGCAGGCTGTTGTACATCCGGTCCAGGTGGTCATCCAGGGCGAAGGGGACCCGGTTGGCCACGCAGGTGGCCTCGTAGATCCCGTCGCCGAAGTACAGGGCCCGGTCCCCCATGGGCACCTTCATCTCCTCCAGGGGGCCCATCTCGCCGTTATAGTAGCCGACATTTTTCCACATAGGTAAGACTCCTCTCTCTATTTTCTGATTGCCATCAACGACCGATCAAGGCTCCATTCGGGCCGGTCCCGCCCGCTCCTCACGGGCGCGGTACAGCTTCCAGACGGCCCAGGCGCACAGGCTCCCCACCAGCGCCCCGGCCAGCACGTCCAGGGGGTAGTGGACCCCCACATAGAGCCGGGACAGGCCCATGGCCACCGCCATGCCCGCCGCCAGCCGCCCCATCCACCGCCGGGGCAGGGCGCGCACCCAGATCATCCCCGCGGCAAAGGCCGCGCAGGTGTGCCCCGAGGGAAAGGAGTTGGGGTCATTCTCCACCACCAGCGGCACAATGGGCAGGGACAGCCAGGGCCGGGGCCGGGCGACCAGATGCTTCAACACCACGTTGGTGCACAGTAGCCCCAACAGCATGGCAAGCAGTGCCAGAACCCCGGCCTTTCGGGTGGGCCGGTAGCACAGCATCGCCAGGGAGAGGGCGATCCAGAGGATCCCCCCGTTGCCCAGGGTGGTGTACAGGGACACCAGCGGGTCCAGCCACTCCAGCCGGAGCCCCTGGATCGCCAGTAACAGCTCCCCGTCCATGTACTGCAAGATCTCCAGCACGGCACGTCCTCCTCTTTTCGCCGGGGCGGCCCCGTTCCCGCCGCCCGGCAGTTCACTGCGTCAACTCTCCCGGCCGCCCCGGCGGGGGCGGGAAAGCGGACTTGAAATCCAAGTACCATAGCCACTTTGCAACTATTATACCACACCTCCAAAATAAAATCACCCCCGGAGATTCCCCGCTTGACGGTCCTCCGCCCGCCGTATTATAATGAAGTCGATTCCACTGATCCGATCATTTCTGGAGGTCCTCCCCTTGAAGCAGATCCTCTGTCTGTCCGGCGAGCCGTGGAGCAAGCTCCCCGGCCGGACCCAACAGCTCATGTCCCGGATGCGGGACGTCCAGATCCTATACTTCTCTCCCCCCGCCGGGCGGGGGGATCTCTCCTACCGCCGGAAGGGGCAGCGGGTGCGGCCCAACGTCACGGCCTACACCCTCCCCCCCGCCCTGCTCCCCGTGGGGGAACAGGTCCGCCCCCTCTTTCTCCGGCAACAGCGCAAGGTGAGCCACTTCATCGCCCAGCGGGCCGCCCAGCACCGGTTCCAGGCCCCCCTGCTGTGGGTCACCCGGCCGAAACACGTCCATCTGCTGGACGGGCTGAGCTACGACGGGCTGGTCTATGACTGCGACCGGGAGTGGGAGGGCCAACCCCCTCACTGGGAGGGGACCCTCGCCCACGTGGCCGATGTGGTCTTTGTGGCCTCCCCCCTGCTGGCCGACCGGCTGTCCCCCTGTAGCGCCAACATCGCCCTGTTGCCCAACGGGCTGAATCTCCCCCTCTTCGCCCCGGACGCCCAGCACCCGGACCCCCTGCCCCAGATCCGGGGACCGGTGCTGGGCTGGGCGGGCACCATCCGGGGGGACCTGGACCTGGCCCCCGTGCTCTATGCCGCCCGGGAGCGGCCCGACTGGACCTTTGTCCTGCTGGGCCGGGTGGAGGACCGCCCCACCTTCTTCCACCGCCTGCGCCGGATGCCCAATGTCCTGCTCCCGGGCCCCCGCCCGGCCGCTGACGTCCCGGCATGGCTGTACCGCTGTGATGTGCTCCTGGACCTGTTGCGGGAGGACCAGCCCTACGGCGACGTGATCTCCCCCCGGATGCTGGAGTATCTGGCCACCGGGAAGCCCATCGTCTCCATGCTCTGGCCCGACCAGGTGGAGCAGTTCCCCGACGTGGTCTACGGCGCCAAGGACGAGGCGGACTTTCTGCGCCTGTGCGCCCACGCCCTGGAGGAGGCCTCCGGCTTTGCCCTCCGCCGCCGGCAACACGCGGCGGAGGCCGGCTGGCCCCGGCGGGTGTCCACGGTAGAGCGGATCCTCACCACCGCCGGGCTCCTGTAGGGTCCCCGCCCCCTCCGTGCCAATATCCCGCCTTCTTTTGCCGGAACTTGTTGTTCAAGCCTACAAAAATCCCCCATCCTCTTGCAAAGTCCCCACTTTTCCGATAAAATGAGTATCTAAGACGAGAAAGGGGGTCATCTCATGGTCTGCTTCCGCACCGTTCGCCGACAGGCCTTTCATGGCCCCAATCTGTCCAAAACCGACCGGTAACATCCGTCAGGCTATCTGTACCCACAGATAGCCTGTCACTTTTTCCAAAGGAGAGATCGCCATGAAAAAAGTAGCCGTCATCATGGGCTCGGACAGCGACTGGCCCGTGGTCAAGGGGGCCTGCGACCAGCTGAAGGCCTTCGATATCCCCTATGAGGCCCACATCCTCAGCGCCCACCGCACCCCCGCCGCCGCGGCGGAGTTCGCCAAAAGCGCCCGGGCCAACGGGTTCGGGGTGCTCATCTGCGCCGCCGGTATGGCCGCCCATCTGGCGGGGGCCTTCGCCGGCAACTCCACCCTGCCCGTCATCGGCATCCCCATGAAGGGGGGCGCCATGGACGGGCTGGACGCCCTGCTGGCCACCGTCCAGATGCCCAGCGGCATCCCCGTGGCCACCGTGGCCATCAACGGGGCCAAGAACGCCGCCGTCCTGGCCGCCCAGATCCTGGCCGTCAGTGACGACACCCTGGCCGCCAAGCTGGACCAGGCCCGGGCGGACATGGCAGAGCAGATCGCCGCCAAGGAGGCCAAGCTCCAGAGCGAGCTGGGCTGACCGGCCGGTTGCACACCAATCTACAATAAGGAGTATCAAGCATGGGTGGTTTTTTCGGTGCCGTCTCCACGCGGGACGTCTCCCTTGACATCTTTTTTGGAGTGGACTATCACTCCCACCTGGGCACCCGCCGGGGTGGTATGATCATTTTTGACGAGAAGGACGGGTTTCAACGGCAGATCCACTCCATTGAGAACACCCCTTTCCGCACGAAATTTGAAAAGGACCTGGCCGACTTTCACGGCTGTAGCGGCATCGGCTGTATCAGCGACACCGACCCCCAGCCCCTGCTGGTCCGCTCCCACCTGGGGCTGTACGCCATCACCACCGTGGGGATCATCAACAACGCGGAGGAGCTGGTCCAGCAGTACTTCTCCGACCACGGGCACCAGTTCATGGCCATGAGCTCCGGCAAGGTCAACTCCACCGAGCTCACCGCCGCCCTCATCAACCAGAAGGACGACCTGGTGTCCGGCATCCTCCACGCCCAGGACGCCATCGACGGCTCCCTCACCCTGCTGATCCTGACGGACAAGGGGGAGATCATCGCCGCCCGGGACAAGCTGGGCCGCCTGCCCGTGCTGGTGGGAAAGAACGGCCAGGGGCACTGCGTCTCCTTCGAGTCCTTCGCCTACCACAAGCTGGACTACGAGGACGCCTATGAGCTGGGCCCCCGGGAGATCGTCCGCCTCCGCCCCGACGGCATGGAGGTCCTCTCCCCCGCCGGACCGGAGATGCGCATCTGCGCCTTCCTCTGGACCTACTACGGCTACCCCAACTCCAACTACGAGGGGGTCAACGTGGAGGTCATGCGCTACCGCAACGGCGAGATCATGGCCCGGGACGAGGCCGCCCGGGGCGGCCCGCCGGAGGTGGACTATGTGGCCGGGGTGCCCGACTCGGGTGTCCCCCACGCCATCGGCTACGCCAACCAGAGCGGCGGCCGCTTCGCCCGCCCCTTTGTCAAGTACACCCCCACCTGGCCCCGGTCCTTCATGCCCGCCAATCAGGAGGTCCGCAACCAGGTGGCCAAGATGAAGCAGATCCCCGTCCCCGAACTGATCCAGGGGAAGAAGCTCCTGTTTGTGGACGACTCCATCGTCCGGGGCACTCAGCTCCGGGAGACGGTGGACTTCCTCTTCGAATCGGGGGCCAAAGAGGTCCATATGCGCTCCGCCTGCCCCCC
>CALWVW010000070.1 GCA_944385075.1 uncultured Oscillospiraceae bacterium
TTCAAGGCTTTTGGAGGATTTTATTGATAACCTATGGAGAGCAATAATCACTCATAATTTTATGGTTTTCAAATTCCCATTTTTGATTGAAAATCATAATTTTACTTTTCTTTTCGCCGGTGCTTTAATGTTACGGTAAGTTTTGGTATGACCAGCGAAAGGAGAAAACATGAAAAAATACCTAACTTTACTGCTCGCTCTGGCCACTGTGCTCGCCCTGACCGCCTGCGGTGGCGGCACATCCGGTAGCACGCCTTCCGGAGGATCTTCCTCTGCGGGGTCCTCTGACGATAGTTCTACCTCTAACGGGAACACCTCTGAGACGGCTCTGACCGCGGAGGATCTGGGCACCATCTGGGTGGGGATCGACGGATCCTATCCCCCGTTCTGTTACCTGAATGACAACAACGAGGTGGACGGCTTTGAAGTGGCCGTAATGAAGGAGATCTCCGCCCGCACCGGTCTGGACATCCAGTGCCAGATCTGCGCCTGGAGCGGAATGTTTGGCCAGCTGGACTCCGGGCGGATCGATACTGTGGGCGAGTCCATCACCATCACCCCTGAGAAGGAAGAGGACTATATCTTCAGTAAGAGTTACATCACGGACAGCAACCGCTTTATGGTCCGGGCAGGCGAGGAGAGCTCTATCGCCTCCTTTGAGGATCTGGAGGGTAAGCGAATCGGTGTGGCCAGTGGACAGACCGCCTATAATCAGCTGGTGGCCATCCAGGAGGAGTACGGCGTGAATTTTGAGATCGTCCCCTATGAGACCTCCACCAACGCCAACGATGTGGCCCTGGGCCGTCTGGACGCCTCCTATATGAATCCTATTGCCGGCATGACTGCCAGCAATACCGGGGACCTGAATCTGGCTGTGGCCGACTGCCCGGCTTATGCCGCCGACCTGTGTGCCTATCCCTTCGTCAAAGACAGCGAACGCGCCCAGCTGATCTGTCAGATCTTCTCTGAGACGCTGACCGAGATGGAGGCGGACGGCACCCTGAGTGAGCTGTGTGTCGAGTGGCTGGGGACCGACGTCTCCCATGTGGAGTGATCGAGAGCAAATCGTATCACCGTACTGTCATTTCCCCGCCTGAGTCCTTCAGGCGGGGAAATCCATATCAGCAGGAGGAGCTATGAATTTCGACCTTTCTTACGCAATCAGACAATTCCCTACGATCCTGAGCTATACGGGGATGACCCTTCGGATCGCCATCGTGGCCATGGTATTTTCCGTGTTGTTTTCTCTGATTATCACCATCGTGCGCTATTACCGGATCCCGGTACTGACCCCTGTTGTCAATCTCTACATCGACCTGTTCCGGGGTACGCCGTTGCTGGTCCAGCTGTTTTTTATTTACTACGGCCTGGCCCAGCTGTTTCCCATCTTCGTCAACCTGTCCGGCTATGCGGCCACGGTGATCGGTATGACACTCAATACCTCCTCCTATATGACGGAGGATATGCGGGGGGCACTGGAGTCGGTCCCCAGAGGGCAAGTGGAGGCGGGGCTGTCCGTAGGTATGACGGACCTACAGGTGATGCGCCACGTGATCCTGCCTCAGGCCGCCCGGGTGGCGATGCCCGTCATGGGGAATGAGTTTATCTCCCTGGTGAAAAATTCCTCCATGGCCTTTACTTTGGGGGTACGGGAGATCATGGCGGAGGCCTCTCTGCTGGGTACCTCCTCCAGCAACTACTTTGAGTGTTATCTGGACGCATTCATCGTCTATTTCGTCCTGTCCAAGATCATCACGATCCTGCAGAATGCTGTTGAGCGATACCTGAACCGGAGAGGAGGGGCGGTAAGATGATCCATGTACAGGGACTCCGCAAGGAATTCGGCCCCAATACCGTACTGGATGGGATTAATCTGGACGTGGCGCCAGGCGAGGTGGTAGCTGTGGTGGGCCCTTCCGGCACCGGAAAGTCCACACTTCTGCGCTGTCTGAACTATCTGGAGGCCCCCACCGCTGGGACCATCGAGATCGATGGCCTTGCTCTGACCGCGGGACAGGAGACCCGCAAGCAGATCTATGCCATGCGGCAGAAATCCACCATGATTTTTCAAAATTTCTGCCTCTTTCAAAATAAAAACGTGTTGGAAAATATTACTTTGGCCATGGAGGTCGTCCAGCATATTCCCAAGGAGCGCGCGGTGGACCAGGCCAGGGAGATCCTGCGCCAGATCGGACTTTTGGACAAGCAGGACAGCTATCCCTCCACTCTGTCCGGCGGTCAGCAACAGCGGGTGGCCATTGGCCGGGCCATGGCCCTTCACACTAAAGTCATGCTCTTTGATGAGCCGACCTCAGCCCTGGATCCGTGCCTTGTGGGAGAGGTGCTCTCTGTGATCCAGCAGATCTCCCAGGAGCACAATACCACCATGCTCATTGTGACTCATGAGATGCAATTTGCCCACGATATCGCCAATCGGATCCTCTTTCTGGAGGGAGGCTCCATTGTGGAATCGGGTGCGCCGGACGAGTTCTTCTACTCCCCCAAGACAGAGCGGGCCAAGCAGTTCTTGCAGTATTATTCTATGAAGCGATATCAATAGATCAATTTGGACCTGGAGGGACATCCATGACACATACCCAAAGGCTCCAGCTTTTGCTGGACGGTAAGCCGGTGGACCGGCCGCTCTTTGCCGGCTGGGGCCATTTTATGAATTTGGTGGACCGGGACGCCGTCCAATTTGCGCAGGCCACCATCCGGTTGCAGGAAAAATTCCAGTTTGATTTTGTAAAGGTGATGTCCAACCCCTACTATATGGTAGAGGATACAGGACTGGAGCTCTGTCCTCCTCCAGATGCACTCCACACTGTCACGCGCTCCCCTACCCGTCTCCCGATTCAGACTCCCCAGGACTGGGAGCGGCTTCCGCTTCCCCAACTCCATAAGGGGGCGTTGGCGAGAGAGGAGGAGGCCATCCGCCGGATCGTGGATGCTTTCCAGGGGGACACCCCAGTTTTAGCTACCATTTATACCCCTATTATGTGGCTCTCCTATTTGGTGCTGTACAGCGGTGAGATGGCCCGGGAGGAACAACAAAACGGGTGTTTTACCGCACTACTGGAGCGCTTTCTGATGCAACAGGAGCACCAAGTAGTCCCGGTGCTGGACTACTTTGCCGAACTGAATCAGCAGTATATGGAGGAGCTCATCAAAGTTGGGGTGTCCGGTTTTTTCTATTGCAGTGAGCACATCCGGGATGCCTGGTCCTCTCCGGATGCCTTCGCCTATTTTGAGAAACGCTATGACTTGGCAGCACTGGGGGCGGTAGAGGGAAAATGCCAGATGAATCTGCTCCATGTCTGTGGAACACAGCGCCTGCGGATGGAGTGGGCGCTGGACTATCCCGTTGAGGCCATCAACTGGGATGATCAGGAGGCAGAGACGCCCTCTCTGGCAGAGATCCGTGAGCAGACTGACCGGATCCTGGTAGGTGGATTGGATCGGCATCGAGATCTGGAGGGAGAGAACCCCGAACAGATTCGGAGACGGATCCGGGAGAAAGTAATCCGGGCCACAACGCAGGCTGGAGAAAAACTGATCGTGTCAGGGGGATGTGACTGGAGTATTTCTGCGTCCCACTATTTTCCGCTTTGGCAGGAGGTGATGGAGGAGTTCACCCGACGGTCGAAATAGTGCCATACCCCTCCTCGGGCCTTCTGAATGCTACCAGAATGTAGAGTTCTGGTAGCATTTTTTCTGACATAGGAGTCGACTTCCCCTACAGGAGGTCGCGGTCCCGTTACGGACCAAAGCGGGCCGGTCTGGGACCCGCCCCTACGGCGGGCCAGGATTGCCAAGGTCCCGCCGCCGCGGAGGTGCACTGTGCGCCCGCAGACAGCGCATCGAGCCGCCCCGGCCCCTGCATTTCTTAATTTTTGATGACAGCCCTGTTGCCGTTTTGTCAAGATTTGTTTCCAAATCGTGGGGAATTTGTAGTGGAACGGGCGGGGGAAACGGGGTATGATGGGGGCGACCGGACGGCGGACCGGCGCTCTCTGTGGCTTACCGGCCGGCGGGGGCGGCACGGTCCATGCGTCCCGGTACGATTTTACTCTGTCCAAAGGGGGTTCTCCCATGAAATCGCGTGTGCTCTCCCTCGCTCTGGCCCTTGTCCTGGCCCTGCTGGCCGGTTGCGGGACCGGAGGCGACGTCTCATCTTCGCCCGACCTCTCCCAGCCCCCGGCCACTTCCGCCAGTGGGGAGGAGCCCTTCGTGTTCACCCGGGACAACCTGCCCCGGCTGGACGGCTCCACCTCCATGGTCCCTCTGGCCCGGTCCCTGTGCGCCGTCCTGCTGGGGGAGGACCCGGATCAGGTGGACGATCTGGTGCAGTTCTCCCGCACCACCCAGTCCTACCGGAACCTGATGGATGGGCAGGCCGACCTGTTATTGGCCGCCGCCCCCGCCCCGGAGGTGGCCGGGGAGCTGGAGGCGGACGGGTCCTGGCTGACCACCCCCTTCGCCGCCGACGCCCTGGTGTTCGTGGTCAATGCGGACAACCCGGTGGACAATCTGACGGCGGAACAGGTGCGGCAGATCTACACCGGCGAGATCACCAACTGGAGCCAGGTGGGGGGCGAGGATCTGGACATCGTCCCCTTCCAGCGCAACCCCGGGGCGGGGAGCCAGACCATCTTCGAGAGCGTGGTCATGGACGGCCTGGAGCCCATGGACCCGCCCGCCGCCTGGACGGCGGACAGTATGTCCGGCCTGCTGGAGGCGGTGCGGGAGTATGACAACTCTCCGGCGGCCATCGGCTACACCGTGTACTACTACGCCAACGACATGGAGATGGCCCGGGGGCTGAAGGTGCTGTCCATCGACGGGGTGGCCCCCTCCGCCGGCACCATCCGTTCGGGGGAGTACCCCTTCCTCACCTCCTACTACGTGTCCGTCGCCAAAGACGCCCCGGCGGACAGCCCCGCCCGCATCCTCTACGACTGGGTGCTGGGGCCCGACGGCCAGCGGCTGGCGGAGGAGATGGGCTATGTGCCCGTGTCCGGAGAGGGGGCGGCGGCATGAGCGGCGGTATGCGGCTGGCGATGTGCCTGATGCTGGCGGTGTGCCTGCTGGCCGGGTGCGGCAACCCAGGGGGGACCTCCTCCGCTCCGCCGCCCGACCTGTCCCGGGAGCCGGCGTCCTCCGGCCCCAACGTCCAGGTGGACTGGTCCAAGCTGGAGGGGGAGGCCTCCCTCCAGCCCGACGTGGACGGCGGGCGGTGGTATCCGGAGTACACCGACCACCTGATCCCCGGGGAGGACTATGGGTCCCTGGTCCCCTATGTGGGGGCCTGTATGTACCGCTTTGACCAGTGGACCAACGACGCGGGCGAGGAGGAAAACTGGTCCGACTCCTTCCCCACCCCCCTGTACGGCCTGATGACCCGGGAGGGGAAGATCGTGGTGGACCCGGTCTACACGGCGGTACAGCGCGTCTCCGTCTGGGAGGAGGGACAGGAGCGGCCCCTGCCCGTGCTGATGCTGGGGCAGGCCTCCCCGGAGTGGCAGGAGGTCAACAGCGGCCAGCGGTACGCCGCGGCCGCCGCCGACGGGAGCTGGATCACCGGGTCCGACTTCTGGGCCTACACCGGCCGGGGGGACGACCTGCTCCTGGCGGGAGACAGCGGCGTCACCCTGGTGGACACGGCCACCGGCGGGCGGCGGGACTGGTCCTGGGAGTCCCTGGGGATCGGTAGCCAGGAGCTTTCCCGGTTCAGCGAGGACCTCATCTGGATGTACGGCCTGCAGTGGACTGGCCAGGGGGTCTACCTGGGGGCGGAGGAGCAGGATACGGAGGACTGGGAGAACGCCCAGGTGCGCATCTTTCACCCGGAGACGGGGGAGATCACCTGGACCACCCGGACCCAGTGGGAGGAATGGCTGGGCGCCCTCTGGTCCGGGCGACATACCGACTCGGAGGAGTGGTCCTGGAGCTGGGGGGTCGATGGCCTCACCCTGACCCGGGGGCAGGAGATCCGTCAGATCCCGGTGCCGGAGGTGGACACCCGCCTCTCGGCGATGGTGGAGGGGAACTATGTCCTGGCGGACGGGGAGATCCAGGGGGCCAGCCGGAGCTGGCTGTTCCGGCTGGACACCGGGGAGCTGTTGCTCCAGGGGGTCAGCCTGACCTTCCTCCGGGACGGGTGGGACCCGGACCGGCCGCCCCTGCTGGCGGGCTGGGATGAGGACGGGACCCTGACCCTCTATGTCCCCGACGAGGCAGGCGGGTTCACCCAGATGCGGCAGTTTCCCAGCCCCCGATCTGACAACTGGCTCTACCCGGAGCTGTGGGACGGGCTCCTGCTGATCCGGGATGACGGCACCTTCTTCGGTGCCTATGACGTGGAGAGCGGAGACTGCGTGTTCTACCGCAATCTGGACCTGGGGGAGTAGAAGACCTGTAAAATGATGGGCGCCCTTGTGTTTGCGGGCGCGCATAAAGGGCTAGCGCTCCTATTTTTGAGCGCTAGCCCTTGTTCTATGTTGTTTTCTGTTCTGTCACAGGGTGGATCCACTGTGCGCGGAGGCGCTGGTGATCGCGGCGCAGGAGCAACGGGAGATCAACCGGGAAGGGCGGCGGTGAAGCGGATGGTCAGCGCCCCGCTCCCGGGGTCCAGCTGAAGGAGCCGCCCCGTCTCGATGGTGGGCTGATAGCCCTCGCTGAGGAGCACCTCCACCGCCCCGGTGAGACCGCCGAGGTCCTCTTGCCGCCGGGACAGGCGACTGCCTGTCCGGGAAAAATCCACCTGGTCCAGCGCCAGGGTCAGGCCGACGGCCCCCTCCCGCTTGTGGGAATAGGCCTGCCCCCAGGGGAAGGACCAGTCCTCCGCTCCGGGAGAGAGGGCCAGAAACAGGTTGGGGAGAAACTCCGTGGTGGGCCACCAGAGCTCCAGATTTTCCCCATAGGGGTTCCCGTGGGGGGACCAGGCGAGGGAGAAGCCGGTCACAGAGCCGTCCTCATCGGTGGCAAACTCCACCGGTCCCCACTCGCTGTCCTCCACATCCAGCCACACCCAGCTGTCCTGATAGGCGGGCGGGGCCTCCCGCCAGCGGCCGTCCGGCTCCAGGGAGAGCGCGGGCCGCTCCCCCCAGATGCTGTCCGCCCGCCGTTCCAGAAAGTTGTAATTTTCCACCACCTGTTCCGGGGTGAGGGGGCCGGAGGGATTGGGCAGACGCCAGCTCAGGTCGGCGACAAGCCAGTTTGGAGGCGCGGCCAGCAGGATGACGGCCACACAGGTTGCGGCCCGCTTCTTTCCGGCTGGCCGGGTGGTGTACCGCAACCCCTGGTCCCAGGGCATCACCCGCTCCTTCTGGCACCGGTCGTAACAGGTCCCCAGACACAGGAGATTCAGAAAGGGGACACCCAAAGCAAAGCCCCGGAGGAAAATCCGGGCGGTTCGGACGAGGGCCCGCTCCCAGTCCAGCTTGTGTCCGTCCTCCCGGCGCACCTTCAGCCGCAACATCCACTTGCCGGGGGTATAGCCCCAGGTGCACAGCAGAATGGGCTCCACCGCCATCAGCAGGCACCATCCGCCCCAGGTGGTCACCAAACTGTCGGCGACCCCCATCAGGCCGTGGTCCGGCCAGTACCAGTGCAGGACATGATACTGCAGGACCGCCCAAAGGACCTCCATCCATGCAAGGTCCAGGGCCCGGGCGAAGAACCGCCGCCAGGGGTAGGGGGCGGCGGCGATGGCATCCGCCTGGGACGGGTCCACCCGCCGGGACGGAGGGAGGCTCTGCTCCGCCAGAGCGGACAGCCAGGGCCCCGGATCCAGCTCCTCATAGGTGGCCCCGGTCCGGCTGATCTCCTGGCACACCCGGGAGTACCGCTCCAGGCCGGCCCGGTCCCCCTCCAGGACCTGGGCCTGGGCCCCCAGAGCCTCCCGCAGTGTGAGCTCCCCCGCCTGCAGGCGGCGGATGGCTTCCACCTCCAGACTCAGTTGCCGCAGGAGCTTGATCTTCTCCAGGGTGCGCACGTCCCGCTCCGAGTAGTCCCGGTAGTTGTTCTCCCGGCGCTCCGGGTGGAGCAGGTCCTCCTGCTCGTAGAAGCGGATGCTGGTGCGGGGCAGGCCGGTGCGTCTCTCCAGCTCCTTGATGGTCATGGCCATCCCTCCTCTGCCCCCATTGTAAGGTATCGACCCGGTGCACAGTCAAGGGAAACTTTCTGCCACAGGGGCATTTTTTGCCGGGGTGGCGGGCCCGCCGGTCCAAGTGTAAACAAATTATGAACCCTCTTGCATTTTTGTCGGAAGCGCGCTATCATAGGGTTAGCACTCGAGAAATATGAGTGCTAACCCTGTTTCTTTTTTTGTCTAAATTTTATTTTACGATATACGGAGGCATCGGAAATCATGGCAAAGAAGCAGTTCAAGGCGGAGTCCAAGCGCCTGCTGGACCTGATGGTCAACTCCATCTACACCCACAAGGAGATCTTCCTCCGGGAGCTGATCTCCAACGCCAGCGACGCGGAGGACAAGCTGGCCTACAAGTCCCTCACCGACGAGAATGTGGACATCAAGCGCAAGGACCTGAAGATCACCATCGTCCCGGACAAGGAGATGCGCACTCTGACTGTCTCCGACAACGGCGTGGGCATGACAAAGGAGGAGCTGGAGTCCAACCTGGGTACCATCGCCCACAGCGGCTCCGGCCAGTTCAAGGCCGGCCTCAGCGAGGACGACAAGGCCGCCGACAAGATCGACGTCATCGGCCAGTTCGGCGTGGGCTTCTACTCCGCCTTCATGGTGGCCGACCACGTCACCGTCCTCTCCCGGGCTTACGGGAGCGACGAGGCCTGGATGTGGCAGTCCGACGGGGCCGACGGCTACACCGTCACCCCCTGTGAGAAGGAGGCCCCGGGCACCGATATCATCATGCACATCAAGGCCAACGCCGACGAGGAGAATTACGATCAGTATCTGGAGACCTATAAATTACAGGAGCTTATCAAAAAATACTCCGACTACATCCGCTACCCCATCGTCATGGAGGTGGAGGACTACCGGCAGAAGCCCAAGCCGGAGGACGCCGGGGACGACTATAAGCCCGAGTGGGAGACGGTGAAGGAGTGGAAGACCCTCAACTCCATGGTCCCCCTGTGGCAACGGCAGAAGTCCAAGGTGAAGAGCGAGGAGTACAACGCCTTCTACAAGGAGAAATTCGGCGACTGGCAGGACCCCCTGGCGGTCATCCACACCAGCGCCGAGGGCGCCGTGACCTACAAGGCCCTGCTCTACATCCCGTCCCAGACCCCCTACGACTTCTACACCCGGGAGTACCAGAAGGGGCTCCAGCTGTACTCCTCCGGGGTGCTCATCATGGACAAGTGCGCCGACCTGCTCCC
>CALWVW010000071.1 GCA_944385075.1 uncultured Oscillospiraceae bacterium
ACGATTCCGGCAGGGACGGTGATGCCGTCGAAATCAGAGGCAGACCAGTTGGTGCCGGACGCTCTGACCAGCACGGAACCGTTATCCGGCCATGTGAAATTGCTGGACTTGAAGGAACTGCTGGAGACGGTCACGTCGTAGACGCTCTGGTCAAATTCAGACCACTTGCCGGAATTGCCGTTTAGTGCCTCGCTACTCGCCGCATAGGCTGGAACCGTGCCTATTAATAGTACGACGGTCAGCAGAGCGCCAAGAAAATGCCTATACTTTCTCATGGGTGATTCTCTCCTTTTCTAATATAATACAAGTTTATGTGCTGATACTGCCCAGCAGAGCGGCCCTTGGGGGCGGGACATTCCCGGCCCCCGTGGGTCGGTTGCGGGGCGAACAAAAGGGCTGTGCAGGTATGTATTCCCCTGCACAGCCCTAACAGCACACAAGCCCATTACAGAGAATTTGCCCTTGTAAAACGGGGGAAGTCCCTTTATAATGAAATCGGCGCAAGTTATCTTGCTGTGTGGGAGGCCCTTTCTCCTGCATAGGGACGTGGGGAGGTGAGAACTCTCCACGTCCTGCCCTTATTATTCGCCTTGATGCTATTTTAGCCCATATCCCCCTTGAGTGCAAGCGGTTTTTTCGGACTTTGCGTTGTCCGGGCCGCTTTTTTTGTTGTTCAGAATGTGATGGTATGGTCGTCGGCGGCTGGGTGGCCCGCCACGGACGGGGCCGGGGTGCTTGCCGAGGCCGGTTGCAAGGCGGGGTCAATGGTTGGTTTCGCTCCATCGCAATCCCCCGCCGGGGGCTGGTGGTGACTTGCCGCCATGTCCCCGCTGGGATTGCTGTCGCTTTTACGCCTGCGGGCGTAGGATGGGCAAAAAAGGAGGCCGGGGGAATGTCCCTCGGCCTCTCGTGCTTGTTATGCAGTGATGGTGGCGGCGTAGGTGATGGCTTGAAAATGCCCCATAGATGTACGGCTTGCCCGTTGATATGTCGCGGTTCGTACGGGTGTCATGATGTTGACCATCTGGCCGCCCACAGAGCCGGCCTGCTTGCTGGTCAGATCACCGTTGTAGCCCTGCTTCAGGTTGACGCCCACCTCGTTGGCGGCCTCCATCTTGAACTTGTTCATGGCCTCGCGGGCGCTGGGCACCATAGTCTTCTTGTTGCTGGACATAACAGTCTCTCCTTTTTCACATCGTGTTTTGGTTTCCGCGTGGGTTTGGATGGAACATCCGCTCATAGCTTTGCCTGGGCGCGGTCAGATATACCTGCCGCCTCCATTCCTATTTTTGTCAGTTTTGTCCCGTTTTTCCCGCACATCGCCCCGCCATGCCGGGCGCTCCCCCATCCGCCGAAGTCTGTCTCCGGGCCACTTGACTTCCCACCCGCTCCCTGTTATACTGTTCCAGCATCCCCTCCGTGTCCACGGTCCGCCGTCCCCACGGAGGCTCCCCTGCGCGCGACACGGTAAACGGGCTCTTTCGAGCCCGTTTTTATCATTCTATGTAAGGAGCACGCCCCTATGGAACAGACCAACATTCTCGGCACCATGCCCCTCAGCCGGCTGGTGCTCCACATGTCCTGGCCCATCATGCTGTCCATGCTGATGCAGGCGGTCTACAATCTGGTGGACAGCGTCTTTGTGGCCCAGATCGGCGACCAGGCCTTTCTCGCCCTCTCCTACGCCTACCCCATCCAGACCCTGATGATCGCCTTCTGCTCCGGCTTCGGGGTGGCCTTCAGCGCCATGCTGTCCAAGCGTCTGGGGGAGGGGGACCTGCCCGGCGCCAACAGCTGTGTGTTCCATGGCCTGCTCTTTTTCCTGGGCAACTGGGTCCTGTTTCTCCTCTTCGGCCTTCTGGCCGCCCCCGCCTATCTCAGAGGTTGTACCGGCACCGCCGCCGTAGTCGGGATGGGGACGGACTATCTGCGGGTGTGTTGCTGTCTCTCCATCGGGATGTGTATGCAGTTCCCCCTGGAGCGGGTGCTCCAGTCCACCGGCCACCCCACAGGCTTTATGATCATTCAGGGCTCCGGGGCCGTTATCAACCTCATCCTGGACCCCATCCTCATCTTCGGGTTCGACATGGGGGTGACCGGGGCGGCGGTGGCCACCGTCATCGGCCAGATCACCGGCGCCCTCATCGGCCTGTGCCTGGTCCGGCGCATCCGGCGCCAGCTCCCCCTCTCCCCCCGGCACGTCCGGCTCCAGTCCCGGCTGGCTACCGAGTTTGCCCGGATCGCGGCCCCCGCGGTGCTGATGCAGTCCCTGGCCAGTCTCATGTCCCTGGGGCTGAACGCCATCCTGACCCTCTGGTCGGAGACCGCCGTCTGGGTGCTGGGGGTCTACTTCAAGCTCCAGTCCTTTGTCTTCATGCCCGTCTTCAGCATCAACAACGGCCTGATCTCCATCATCAGCTACAACTACGGCGCCGGCCGGCGGGACCGGGTGGCGGAGGCCAACCGCTTCGGCCTTCAGGTGGCCCTGGCCATCTCCCTGCTGGGCACCGCGCTCCTCTGGCTGGGGGCCGGTCCCCTTCTGGCCTGCTTCCAGGCCGGGCCCCAGGCCCTGGCCATGGGCGTCCCCGCCCTGCGGATGACGGCCCTGGCCTTCCCGGTGGCGGCGGTCAGCATCATCCTCTCCGCCTCCTTCCAGTCCCTGGACCACAGCCGCTACTCCCTGTGCGTCTCCCTGTTGCGCTACATCGTGGTCCTGCTCCCCGCCGCCTGGCTCCTGGTCCGCCTGCTCCCCTCCTGCACCTTTCTGGCCTTCCTGGCCGCCGAGTGCGTCACCACCCTGGTGGCCATCGCGCTGTACCGCCGGGTGTCCCGGGAAAAGCTACAGTGACAGAAAAAATGCCGGTCCCCTCGGGGGGACCGGCATTTTTTGTCTTCGTTTACATCAGCTTGACCGTGTAGTACACAAACAGGGCAAACATCCAGGCCATCATCAGGAAGATCAGGTAATAGGCCACCGCGCTTCCCAGCACCATGGCCGCCACCAGCGCCGCCAGACCGGCCAGGCCGCTGACCAGCACCACGGGGTAGTTGGCCTCCTGGGGCAGGAAGCTGATCCGGCCGGCGCCGGGCAGGACCCCGTCCCGCTGTTTCAGCCACAGGGCCGCCACCAGCACCACGGCGATACCCGCCGCCATCAGGGCGGGCTCCAGCCATCTCCCCGCGCCGTAGCGGACGAACCACAGGCCCAGGATGGACAGGCCCACCGCCGTGGCCGCCAGGAAGAACTCCCGCTGGTACAGGTAGTACACCAGGGCCAGCACCGCCCAGGCCACCACCAGCCAGAACAGCATGGGCACGCCCACATCCTGGAAGGTAAAGGCCACATGGGCGCACAGGCCCACCGCCCCACAGCCCAGGGCCAGCACCACGGGGAGCCCCGTCTTTCCGCCCTGCTTCAGCCGGACCGCCGCCCAGATCAGGGCCAGCGCCGCCAGCACGGGCCCGGCGATCCGCAGGCCCTGAAGCGCGTAGTGGAAGCCGTAGGCGATATCCACCTCATCCACATAGTAATGAATATAAAAGCGGTTGACAAGCACGAGGAGCCCTTCGAACACCGCGGCCCCCGCCACCCAGAGGAGCCAGCGCTGAAGTGCGATATCCTCCTGATGGCGACGTGCTTCTCTCTGTTGCTTATCCATCTGTTCCATGCTCCTTGTCGCGGGCCAAACAGGGCCCGTTCAGTAATCTGATTGAAAATTTTGGGACAAAATCCGACCTTTTGCCCGATCCCGGGATACCATACGCACCCAGACAGTTTATTATTGTACCAGAAGCCTCCCCTTTTTGCAAGACCGAAAACGGGAAAAGTGTGCAATCTTCCCCTGTCCAATTTGACCCAAAATTTTTTGCCGCGCGAAGACAGGCGCGCGTCCCCTGTCCGCGCGCCTGTGCTCCTTCGGGCCGCCCCGCCGGTCAGCGGTAGGAGTCGGCCAGCTCTTTGAACTTGGGCAGGGCCCGGCGGATCATGTCCGTCTGGACGCAGTAGGAGATCCGCACGTGCCCCGGGGCACCGAAGCCCGAGCCGGGCACCACCAGCAGGTCGAACTGCTTGGCTCGCTCGCTGAAGGCCATGTCGTCCGCCTCCAGGGTCCGGGGGAACAGATAGAAGGCCCCGCCGGGCTCCACCACGTGGTAGCCCATCTCCCGCAGAGAGGTCACCAGCAGATTGCGGTTCTCCTCGTACACTTTCAGGTCCGAGGTCAGGTCACAGCACAGGGAGGTCACCTGCTGGAACAGACTGGGGGCGTTCACATAGCCCAGGGACCGGCCCGCCCCCGCCACGGCGGCGTACACATCGCCCGCGTCGGTGATATCCCCGGGGACCAGCACATAGCCCAGCCGCTCGCCGGGGAGAGAGAGGGACTTGGAGAAGGAGTAGCACACGATGGTGTCCCGATAGATATGGGGGATCCAGGGCACCTGGAAGCCGGGGTAGACGATCTCCCGGTAGGGCTCGTCGGAGATGAGGTAGATGGGGTGGCCGTACTCCCGGCTCTTCCGGGTCAGGACGTCGGCCAGCCGCTCCAGGGTCTCCCGGGAGTAGACCACGCCGGAGGGGTTGTTGGGGCTGTTGACCACCACGCCCTTGGTGTGGGGGCCCACCGCCGCCTCGAAGGCGGCGAAGTCGATCTGGAAGCCCTCGATCTCCGGGGGGATGAGCACCATCCTGGCCCCCGCCCCCTCGATGAACACCTGATACTCGGGGAAATAGGGGGCGAAGACCACAAACTCGTCCCCGGGGCAGGCCAGGCCGTTGAACACACAGCACAGGGAGGCGGCGGCCCCCACGGTGATGTAGAACTGGTCCGCGGTATAGTGGGCGCCGAACCGGCGGTTCAGGGAGTCGGCAAAGCGCTGGCGGGCCCCCTGGTCCCCCTGGGCGCTGGTATAGCAGTGGATCTGGTCCCCCTGCTCGGTCAAAAGCCGGATGGCCGTCTCATTGACGGCGGCGGGCGCCGGGACACTGGGGTTGCCCAGAGAAAAATCGTAGACGTTCTCCGCCCCCACCTGGGCGGCCCGGAGCTTGCCGTACTCAAACAGCTCCCGGATCACGGACCGGGCGGTGCCCAGCCCCTTCATGCGTTCAGATACCATGGACAAAGACCTCCTGAAAATCGAATCGCCGGGGAACACCGGATATGGGCTCTATTATAGCACAATCCCCCGGCCAGGTAAACGGAAAGCTGATCTTTTGCATCTTTTTTCTCGAATTTTGAAAAAAATTCATCTTTTCCCGGAAATATCCGAAAATTTTGCCAGGTCTATTCAAAACGCTGGAAAAAACTGTCCTTTACAAACTGGGTACAAGCCGCTATAATCTAAACAAAATACGGGCCGCGCCAGAGGGAGGGGAGCGAAATGCAGGTCTTTTCCGGAAAAGCGATCATGGAGCAAATCGTCGCCGGGCGGCTGTGCTTCTACCAGCGCCCCGTCCCCTCTCCCCAGCTGTACGCCCAGAACAACTGGCGCATGGAGATCAGCCGCTTCACCCAGGCCAGACAGACCGCCATCCAGGAGCTGAACGTCTTCCACGACCGGGCCCTCCAGCAGGTGGGCGAGGCCGTCGCCTCCATCTTCACCATCCACGGGCTGTTGCTTCAGGACGCCGACTATGTGGAGACCATCCACTCCCTGATCCAGGGCCAGGGGATGACGGCGGAGTACGCCGTCCAGATCGCGGAGGTCAGCTTTGCCGCCGCCTTCTCCGCCATGGACAGCCCCTATATGCGCGCCCGGGCCGCCGACATCCGGGACATCTCCCAGCGGGTGATCCGGGCCCTGATGGGCCGCCGGCAGGAGCTGACCATGAAGGAGCCCGCCATCCTGGTGGCCGACTACTTCTTGCCCAGCGAGGTGATGGACTTTGACCAGAAGCGCCTGCTGGGCCTCATCACCCAACAGGGCAGTCTGGACAGCCACACCGCCATGTTGCTCCGGGCCTACCACATCCCCGCCATCGTGGAAGTGGACCTGCCCCAGCAGTGGGAGGGGCACCCGGCCCTGATGGACGGGTACACCGGCCAGATCTATGTGGACCCGGAGCAGAGCCAGCTGGACAAACTCCGGGAGCTGTACCAGGCCAACGGCAAGCCCCGGGAACACCAGGAACAGCCACTCCCCCTCTGAGCCCCATCCAATCACAATTTTATTCGGCCCGCCGCCGGTGACTGCACCGGCGGCGGGCCGAATCCGTCATCCCGGCGGCAGGGGGCAGACCGGGTGGTACCGGTGGGCCTGCTCCTCCCCGTTCAGGAGCCGCAACGTGCCCAGGGCCAGGGCCTCCATCTCGTTCTCCCCGGGGATCACCACCACCCGGCACAGGTTGTGGAGGTACTCCACCACCATCCCGGTGAGCTTCTCCGAGTAGGCCATCCCCCCGGTGAGGATCACCCCGTCGATCAGCTGGGTGAAGCACCCCAGCATACTGCCCACCCCTTTCGCGATCTGCAGGGCCTGGGCCCGGTACACCAGCGCCGCCCACTCGTCCCCCCGGGCGATACGCGCCTCAATCTCCCGACAGTCGTGGGTCCCCAGCAGGGCGGACATCCCGCCCTCCCCCCGGAGCTTTTTCAGCATCTCCGCCTTGGTGTATTTCCCGGAGTAGCACATCTCCAGCACATACAGCATATTCAGGCTCCCCGCCCGGTCCGGGGAGAAGGGGCCCGCGTCGTCGGCCACCGAGTCGATGATCCGGCCGTGGCAGTGGGCGGAGATGGAGATCCCGCCCCCCAGATGGGCCACCACCAGATTCATATCCTCGTACCGGCGGCCCAGGGCCTGGGCAAACTTGTGGCAGGTGGCCCGGGCATTGAGCACGTGGCAGAAGCTGGTGCGGGTGACCTCCTTGAAGCCGGTGATCCGGGCCTCGGGCAACAGCTCGTCGCTGGTCACCGCGTCATAGATATAGGCCGGGATGGACAGGGGGGCGGCAAAGGCGTGGGCCATCAGTCCCCCCAGGTTGGAGGCGTGGTCGAACACCGTGTGGTGGAGCAGGCAGTCGATCAAGTTGTCGTCCACCACGTAGCCCCCCGCCACGATGTTGGGGATGATCCCGCCCCGGCCCACCACCGCGTCCAGGGTGGTCAGGTCGAACTTCTCCTCCCCCAGCCACCCCCGCACCAGGGCCACCCGGTAGTCCAGCTGGTCGGTCAGGGTATGGTAGGGCTCCAGGTCCCGGTTGCTGTGGATCAGGCTGGTGGAGATCAGGGGGTGCTCCCCCTCATAGACCGCCGCCTTGGTGCTGGTGGAGCCGGGATTGAGCACCAGGATCCGCTTATTCACAGGCATCCCTCCTCTCCGCCATGGCGGCGCAGATCAGCATGGACCAGTACTTCTCCTCCGGGGTGGCCCCCCGGGAGTTCACCGTGATGGGCACCCGGGCCCCCAGGACCACCCCGGCCATCTCCCCGCCGGCCAGCCCGTACAGAGACTTCCCCAGCAGGTTGCCCGCCGCGATGGAGGGGGCCAGCAGGATATCCGCGTCCCCGGCCACCGGGCTGTGGTAGCCCTTCACCCGGGCGGACTCCCGGTCGGTGGCCAGGTCCAGGGAGATGGGTCCCTCCACGTCGCAGGGGCCGAAGTCCCCCCGCTCCCCCTCCGCTTTGAGGGCCGCCCCGTCCAGGGTCTCGGGCATGGCGGGGTTGACCGTCTCCACCGCGCACAGGACGGCCACCTTGGGGCGGGAGTAGCCCAAAAACCGGCAGAAGTCCACGGCGTTGCGGAGGATCTGCCGCTTCTCCTCCAGGCCGGGCGCCACCACCATGCCCCCGTCGGTGACAAACAGGAGCTTGTGGTAGCGGGGCACGTCCAGCACCGCCACATGGGACATGACCCGCCCGGTCCGGATGCCGGTCTCCCCGGCCACCACCGCCTTCAAAAGGGCGCCGGTCTGGAGCATCCCCTTGACCAGGAGCTCCCCGGTCCCCTCCCGGACCAGCGCCACCGCCCGGGCGGCGCACTCCTGCTCCTCCCCGGCGTTCACCACCTGTTCCCGGTCCAGCGGCTCGCCCAGCTCCCGTGCGATGGCCCGGATCTCCTCCCCCCGGCCCACCAGGACCGGGCGGATCAGCCCGTCCCGCCGGGCGGCAAAGACCGCCTGGAGCGTGTGCCTGTCGTGGGCCGCGGCCACCACCGCGCACTTGGGGTGGCCCTCTCTCAGCCGGGCCCGCAGATCCTGAAAACTGGCAATGGACATATGGCCTTCCTCCTGTCTCTCTTTGCCCCCATTGTAGCATCCCGCCCCGGAAAAGTATAGCGAAAAATTCCCGCTCCGCCCCTTGACGAACCCGCCGTAACCCGGTATAATAACATTCACCCGCGCGGGCCGCAGGCCCCATACCTATAAGCTAGTGTAGCTCAGTCGGTAGAGCAACTGATTCGTAATCAGTAGGTCGCCGGTTGTCCGTAAGGTCAGCAATCCCAAGCCCACTAAAAAGTTAATATGCTGGAATAGCTCAGTCGGTAGAGCAGCTGATTCGTAATCAGCAGGTCGCGTGTTCAAGTCACGTTTCCAGCTCCACAAACCGGCGGAAATTGGATGATTTCCGCCGGTTTCGTCACTTTTTGAGGGAATACAGTGTGGATCAAAATGTGGGTCAGACTTTGACCCACACCGTGACCCACACGCCGAAATGACCGGAAAGGGCCGGAGAGGATATTCGTCCTCTCCGGCCCTTTCTGTTCCCCTGTGCTACAGCACCTGTGCCATGAAATTCCCCATCTTTTCGGCGGCCTTCTCCTGCATCCGCCGGTTGGTGTGGGTGTAGGTGCGCAGCGTAAATCCGGCGTCATAGTGGCCCAGCATGGCGGACACCGTTTTTACATCCACACCGCTCTGGAGCGCCACCGTGGCAAAGGTGTGGCGGAGATCATGGAATCTGATGTACTCCAGCCCGGCGTCCTTCAAGATCTTCTTGTGGAGGTTCACGATGGAGTCCGGGTGATACATGCCGCCGGTTTTGGGGGATGGGAACAGGTAGGGGCTCTCCGGGTGCCTTTCATGTTCCTGCACCAGCAGCTCCACCGCCTCCCTGGGGATGGAGATCTCCCGGACGGAGTTGGACGTCTTGGGCTGGCAGATGGCCAGTTCCCCCTGGGCGTTCCGCCCTACCTGTTTGCTCACCGAGATGGTGCCGTGCTCCGCGTCCAGGTCAGTCCAGAGGAGGGCGGCCAGCTCGCCCTTCCGGATGCCGCTGACCAGCTCCAGGTAGAACAGGGCCAGCACACCCCGGCGCTCCGCCGC
>CALWVW010000072.1 GCA_944385075.1 uncultured Oscillospiraceae bacterium
GACATCCCCGCCATCCTGGACTCGGGCAACCGCACCCTGGCGGGGCCCACCGTGCCCCCCGGGGGGCTGTACATGACAAATCTCTGGTATGACGAGGACGTTTTGTGAGTAGAGTATGATGGTACAACACGATTCCAACGCCGGAAAGGCGAAAAAATCCAATCTCTTTCTGCGCCTGCTGGCCCTTCTGGTGACGGCGGCGCTGGTGCTGGGGGCGCTGGTCCTGGTGGTCTACCGGGATCGGTTCAATCTGGACGCCCTGGTCCGCTGGCTGGCCTACCGGGATCTGGAGACCAGCGACACCGGCGAGGCCGCCCCCTTCACCCATGCGGGCGGGGACCGGATGTCCATCGCCTATCTGGACGGCGGCGTCCTCACCGCCTCCGTCGCCGGGGCCCACTACTACTCCCTGTCCGGCGAGCCCTATGTGGAGGAGGTCCTCCCCCTGGAAAATCCGGTGCTCACCGCCTCGGAGAGCGCCGGCGTGGTCTATGACGCCGGCGGGCAGTCCCTGTTCGCCTTCCGGGATGGGGCGGAGTACTTCCAGCTGACCCTGGAGGGGGGCGGCGACCTGCTCTCCGCCCGGGTGAACGGCCGGGGCTGGCTGACAGTCACCGCCCAGCAGAGCGGCTACCGGGGGGCGGTCACCGTCTATGACACCGAGGGGCAACCGGTCATTCAGATCAGCCTGTCCTCCACCTTTGTGGTGGACGCCGCCCTCTCCCCCGACTGCCGGACGGTGGCGGTGGTCACCATGGGCCAGGAGGGCGGCTCCTTCTACAGCCGCCTGCTGTTCTACCCGGTGGACGAGAAGGAGCCCGAGGCCCAGGTGGACCTGGGCAACACCGCCGTGCTGGATCTGGACTATGAAGACGGACTGGTCTGGGTGCTGGGCTCCGACCGGCTGGTCACCGCCACGCCGGACGGCTCCGCCGTCCAGACCTATGCCCTGGGCCGCAACTATCTGAAGGGGGCCAGTCTGGCCGGGGAGGGCTTCGCCCTCCTCCTCACCGGCCGCTATCAGGCGGGCGGGGCCACCCAGGCCCTGATCGTCGGCCCCGAGGGGGAGCTGACCCAGACCATGGAGCTGTCCGGTCAGATCCTGGGCCTGTCCGCCGCGGGCGGCTACTGCACCCTGCTCACCGGGAGCGAGCTGGCCATCTACACCCGGGAGCTGGCCCCCTACGCCACTCTGACCACCACTCAGGGGGCCCGGCTGGTCTCCCTCTCCCCCAACGGCTCCGCCCTGCTGGCCAACGACGAGCAGGCGTGGCTCTACATCCCGGATTAGCGCACCGTCAGGAGGTCTTACCCTTGTCCTATCTCTTTTTTGATCTGATCCTCGCCGCCCTGTTGCTGGTTTTCCTGTGGCGGGGCTATGCCCGGGGCCTTGTCCTCACCCTGTGCGGCCTGCTGGCCGTCTTTGTGGCCCTGATCGGCGCCACTCTGGTGTCCGACGCCCTGGCCCAGCCGGTGGCGGACGCCATCCAGCCGGTGGTGGAGCGGGGCCTGCGGGACAGCGTGGAGAGCTATTACCAGTACGCCCCCCCTGTGGCGGAGAGCGGCTCCGCCGGAGAGGACGGCTTCTGGGAGGGCCTGCCCCTGGAGGAGGTGCTGGAGGCCCTGCGGGACTCCCCCCTCTACCGGGGCTTTGTGGAGGCCTTCCAGTCCACCGTAGGCCAGGAGGTGGCCGAGGCCACCTCCCACGCCGTCCGGGCCGTCGCCGACTACATCGCCGTCCAGATCGCCCGCATGGTCCTCTTCCTGCTGGCCTTTGTGGCCATTCTGGTGGTCTGGTTCCTGCTGAGCCACGCCCTGGACCTGGTGGCCCGGCTCCCGGTGCTCAACGGCCTGAACCGCTGGGGCGGCGCCGCCGCGGGGCTCGTCAAGGGGGCGCTGGTGATCTATATCGCCGTCTGGCTGTTGCGGGACGCCCTGATCCCCCCGGAGGCGGTGGAACAGACCTATCTGCTCCGCTTCTTCTGCACCACCAGCCCCCTGTCCCTGTTCCTCTAAATTCCTATATTCCCAGGGGGAAAATTCATACGCAGTTCACAATTCCGTGCTAGGATACCTGCAAATACCACTTTCCCCTGAAAGGAGCACGCCAACATGCAACCGACCATGTGTAGCAGATGCGGCAAAAATGTCGCCGTCATCTTTATCACCCGCCTGGAGGGCAACACCTCCAAAAATGAGGGGCTCTGTCTCAAGTGTGCCCGGGAGCTGGGCATCAAGCCCATCGACGACATGATGAAGAAGATGGGCATCAGCGACGACGACCTGGACAACCTGACCAACGAGATGATGTCCGCCTTTGGCGGCGCAGAGGGGATGGAGGGGCTGATGAACCCCGCCAAGTCCGAGGACGACGAGGACGACGACGGCCGCACCGCCACCTTCCCCTTTTTGAACCAGCTCTTCGGCAACGGAGGCAACGCCCCCGCCCCCAATGAGGGGGGGAGCACCCCCCCGCCCCGGACGGAGAAGGGCCAGCCCAAACAGCCCAAGCGGAAGTTTTTGGACAGCTACTGCATCTCCCTGACCCAGCGGGCCCAGGAGGGCAAGCTGGATAAACTGATCGGGCGGGAGCGGGAGCTGGAGCGGGTGGTCCAGATCCTGAACCGCCGGCAGAAGAACAACCCCTGTCTCATCGGCGAGCCCGGCGTGGGCAAGACCGCCATCGCCGAGGGACTGGCCCAGCGGATCGCCTCCCGGGACGTCCCCTATAAGCTGTTGGACAAGGAGGTCTATCTGCTGGACCTGACCGCCCTGGTGGCGGGCACCCAGTTCCGGGGCCAGTTCGAGAGCCGGATGAAGGGCCTCATCGAGGAGATCCGCAAGCTGGGCAACATCATCCTGGTCATCGACGAGGTCCACAACATCGTGGGGGCCGGGGACGCGGAGGGCTCCATGAACGCCGCCAATATCCTGAAACCCGCCCTCAGCCGGGGGGAGCTCCAGGTCATCGGCGCCACCACCCTCAACGAGTACCGCAAGCACATTGAGAAGGACACCGCCCTGGAGCGGCGGTTCCAGCCCGTCATCGTGGAGGAGCCCTCCATCGAGGACAGCGTCAAGATCATCGAGGGCATCGCCCCCTACTACGAGGCCTACCACCAGGTGGCCATCTCCCCCAAAATGTGCCGGCTGGCCGTCACCATGAGCGAGCGGTACATCACCGACCGCTACCTGCCCGACAAGGCCATAGACCTGATCGACGAGGCCTGCTCCAATGTGAACCTCCACAACAAGTCCCTGGCCCGCCTCAACGAGGTGGATAAGGAGCTGGCCGATCTGGCCAAGGAGCGGGAGGTCATGATGGCCACCGCCACCGACGAGGCCTACGCCCGGCTGGCCACCATCAAGAGCATGGAGCTCCGGCTGGACGCGGAGAAGAAGGAGTTGGAGGGCGCCGCCCAGCCCGCCCTCACCGAGGAGAATCTGGCCAACGTCATCGAGCTGTGGACCAACATCCCCGCCAGCCGGGTCCAGGAGCAGGAGTTCCAGCGGCTGGCCAAGCTGGAGGACCGGCTGAAGACCCACATCATCGGCCAGGACGAGGCGGTCCGGGCGGTGGCCGCCGCCATCCGCCGGGGCCGGGCCGGGATCAGCCCCAAGCGCAAGCCGGTGTCCTTCATCTTCGTGGGCTCCACCGGCGTGGGCAAGACCGAGCTGGTCAAACAGCTGGCCGCCGACCTGTTCGACACCCCAGACGCCCTGATCCGGCTGGATATGTCCGAGTTCATGGAGAAGCACACGGTGTCCCGGCTCATCGGCTCCCCCCCGGGCTATGTGGGCTATGACGAGGCGGGCCAGCTGACCGAGAAGATCCGGCGGAAACCCTACTCCGTGGTCCTCTTTGACGAGATCGAAAAGGCCCACCCGGACGTGCTCAACATCCTGCTCCAGATCCTGGACGACGGGCGGATTACCGACGCCCACGGCCGGACGGTGAACTTTGAGAACACGGTGGTGGTGATGACCTCCAACGCCGGGAGCAACACCAAGGTGGGCTCGGTGGGCTTTGGCCGCACTGCCAACGAGCAGGGCCGGGAGCGGGCCATGAAGGCCCTGCAGGACTTCCTGCGGCCCGAGTTCATCAACCGGGTGGACGAGATCGTCTACTTCAACCAGCTCACCGAGGAGAACTTCAAGGGCATCGCCGCCCTGATGCTCCAGGAGCTGAAGGCCACCCTGGCCGAGAAGGACATCGCCTTCTCCTGGGAGGACAGCCTGCTGGACTATCTGGTAAAGAAGTCCTACTCCGCCACCTACGGCGCCCGGAACCTGCGGCGGCTCATCCAGAAGGAGCTGGAGGACGCCATCGCCGCCCGGCTGATCGAGAGCTACCAATCCCCGGTGACCCGGCTGACCGCCCGGTCCGACGGGGAGGCCGTCGAACTGCTGGCCATGTGATACATACAACAGAACAGCGCGCCCCGGAGGGGCCGGTCTGCCGGTCTCCCCTCCGGGGCGCGCTTTTTCGTTTTTATCGTCCGGCAAACCACAGGAGCAGGTCCCGGAGCCACGCCGGCGCCCCCGGGTCCGCCTGGGCGATGGCCTGGGCCATCTCCTCCCGGGCGGCCCCCAGCCCCAGGGCGAGGGCCCCCTCCGCCTGTCGCCCGATGGCCAGAAGCTCCCCCGAGGCGGCGTCCCCAATGGCGATCCGGGAGGCCACCACCGCGCCGCCGGCCGCGTAAACCCCCACCGCGGTGGGCCCCACCGCCAGATAGCCGATGGCCACCCCGCCGGCGGCCACCAGCCCAATGGCGATACACCCCAGAGCCAGCGGCGCCAGGCTCAGACACCCCAGGGCCAGCAGGCCCAGCGCCAGACATCCCACCGAGATCAGGCCCAGAGAGACACAGCCCAGGGCGAACAGGCCCACCGCCACATTCCCGATGGCGATGATCCCCCGGGCCACACAGAACCCCCTCTGGGCCAGCTTGATGTGGACCAGGGGGAGCCCCCACAGGGTCCGTTTGCTCCGGTACTCGTACTGCCAGCCGCTGTAGTGGTAGTGGTTCTCCACCACCACCGGCCGCTCCCGGGGGAGCTCCTCCCGCTCCTGTCCGGTGATCAGCCAATCCAGGCTCACATTGAAATACCGGGCCAGGGCGACCAGGTTGTCCATGTCGGGCCGGCTGGTGCCCGCCTCCCACTTCTGGACCGCCTGCCGGGTCACCCCCACCAGATCGGCCAGCCCCTCCTGGGACAGCCCCGCCTTCTTTCTCAGCTCATAGAGCCGCTGTGGAAATTCCATGTCGTCCACTCCTCACTCCCGGGCGGTCCGCCCGTACTCCTCTTGAGAGGGCAGACCCAGCATAGCAAATGGGGGGCGGCCCGACAACCAAACAGACCGTTCAATTTGACAACGGCTGGTTGCAGTCGTCCGATTTCTCCCCGGGGACGGCCTTCCGTTGCCGAAGCATGGCCCGCAGGCTGTCCCACTCGGACAGCACCAGCCCCGCCAGGGTCAGCCCGGCCCCCAGCAGGGAGAAACGGCTCATGGGCTCGTGGAGGATCAGGGCGGAGCAGATCAGGGTGACGATGGAGGGCAGGTACAGATAGACGCTGGATTTGATGACCCCCAGCACCTTGACCGCGAAGCCCCAGGTGGCGAAGCACAGGGCGCAGGCGCCGATGCCCAGATACAGGAAGGTGAGCACATAGGAGGTGTTGGCAAACCGCTCCAGCCCCCAGTGGAAGTCCATGAGGAAGGCCGCCGGGATCATGAAGATCAACCCGTACAGGAAGGTCCGGCGGGTGGTCTGGAGGACGGAGTAGCCGTAGGTGCCGATCCGCTTGAGCAACATACAGTAGACGGCCCACACCACCGTGGCCCCCACCGCCAGCAGGTCGCCCCGCCAGTCCAGGGACAGCTCGGACACGCCGGAGAAGCTGATCAGGCAGATGCCCGACATGGCCACGGCAAAGCCCAGGAAAAACCAGCCCTTGGGCCGCTCCTCCCCCATGGCCCAGGAGAGCAGGGCGGTGGACAGGGGGGCCACCGTGACGATGACCCCAACGTTGGCCGCGGTGGTAAAGGTCAGGGCGATGTTCTCCATCAGGTAGTAGAGGCAGGCCCCGGTCAGCCCCGCCCCGGCAAAGGTGAGCTCCTCCCGCCAGTTTTTGAAGTACAGCAGTCTGGGGCACATGATATACAGAGCCACCACCCCCAGCATGAAACGGAACACCAGGATCTCCACCGGTGAAAAGTCGGTCAGCAGGATCTTGGTGCCGATGAAGGTGGTGCCCCAGTTGACGATGGTGAAGAGGGCCGCCAGATGGCCCAAAGTCTGTTGATTCATTGCGTTCTCTCCCTTACACAAGAGTCGACCTCTCCCTTGACCTGGGCCGACAAAGAGCAGTATACCAGCTTTCTGTGAAAATTTCCACCCCTATTTTAGCGTTTTGAACAAAAAAGATGCGGCCCCACATGGATGGAACCGCATCTTCCAACTCATCATGCCAGTCTAGTCCATACAGAACATGGGCCGCGCCTCGTCAAACAGGTCGATCATGCCGCAGTAGTTCAGGATCTCGTACTGCTCCAGCCACGCCCTCTGCTCCGCGCTCAGCTCTTTCTCGCCGAGGAACTGCCCGTCCCCGGTGACAAAGCCCACGGGGGTGACGGCGGGGAGCTCCTCATACATCCGGGACAGGAAGTTCATAAAGCCGGTCAGGGGCAGGCCCGCCTTCTGGGCGGTGAGCACCCCCAGATAGTTGGGGCTGACCACCACATCCCGCTCCTCCCGGCTGTCGTAGTTGGTCCAGATGAAGAAGGGGACGGCGTACTGCTCCAGCACCTCCTGGACGGTCCGCTCGGACAGCTTCTTGCCGTACAGCTTCTCATAGAAGGCGTTGGTCAGCGGCGGCTGGTGGTCGCCGAAGAATACGATCATGGTGGGCTCGTCGCACTGGCTGTAGTACTCGATAAGCTCCCGCAGGGCGTTATCGCTCTCCCGGGCCAAGGCAAAGTACTGCTTGGCCGTCCGGTCCGCGGCGTGGAGCTCGTCGGGGATGTCGATGGTCTGCTCCAGATTGTTCCACCCCTGGGCGTAGCCGCTGTGGTTCTGCATGGTCACGTTGAAGAGGAAGGTCCTGCCCTCCTGCTCCTCCGTGGTCCGGTAGAGCATCTCATAGTCCGAGTGGTCGGAGATATAGCGCCGGATGTAGTAGGGCTCCTCCACGTCCTCCTGGTACAGCTGGTGGTCAAAGTCCAGATAGTCGTAGGCCAGCACCCGGTTCCAGCCGCTCCGGTCATAGGGGTGGAAGGCGGTGGTCTCATAGCCCTGGCTCCCGGCCAGGGCGGCCAGGGAGGGCATGCCCTCCTCCACGTACAGCTGATAGGCCACCGTGTGGGGCGGCTGGAACAGGCTGGTGAAGCCGGTGAGATACTCAAACTCCACCGTGGCCGTCCCCCCGCCGGTGACGGAGGAGTACATCCAGCCCTTGACGGTGTTCTCCTCCAGGGAGTGGAGGAAGGGGGTGGGGTCCTCGCTGGGGGCAAAGCTGTCAAAGAGGGTGTAGTCCCCGAAGGACTCGTTCATGATGACAAGGATGTTGGTGGGCTGTCGGTCCGGGTCCCCCTCCACCGCCGGATACTCCTCCATCAGCTCCAGCACCGCCTCCTGGGAGTAGCCCTCCGGCTCGTCCACCGAGCTGTAGCGCAGGGCGATAGTAAAGTTCAGGAGAAAGCCGTTGCGCTGGGTCACCCACTGCTGGGTGAAGATCCCCAGGGTGGGGAGCATCTCGGTGAAGAAAAAGGCGTAGCTGTAGCACAGGAGAAAGCCCCAGAGGAACACCGCCGAGGGCAGGGAGAGCCTGGCCCGGCGCCGCTGGGGCGGGCACATCCACACCAGGAACAGATAGGCCACCAGCAGGACGGCCGCCTGGGTGATGTACCAGTCCAGGGAGTAGTCAAAGCCGTCGGCCACGTTGGCGGCGGTGCGCCAGCCGGTGATGTCCGCCGGGAACAGGATGCGCCCCCGGAACCGGAGCACATAGTGGTTGACCAGCCCGAACAGAAAAGCCAGGCTACTGGCCAGGGCGGCGGCCCGGCGGTTGCGGCCCAGGATCAGCCGCAACATGGCGAACAGGCAGTAGTACCACACCAGATTCATCAGCACCTGCCAGGCGTACAGGTCGGAGAACACGTCGTTCTCATTGAGGGTCTCCACCATCCAGAGGCAGACCCAGGGGCCCAGCACAAACACCGCCCGGGACAGCCACTTCCCCGGGTCTGTCCGCACATCCCGGATCAGCCGGGCGGGAAATTTTTCATCCAATCGCGCTCTCATTTCCATCCTCCAAAATACGGCCGCGCCGCATATTCTTTAGCATACTCGATTGTGGGAAAATTGCAAGGGGCTGGGGCAAAACTTCAGAAAAAATTCATCTTCCCACCCCCTATAGACGCAGGGGGCGGGCGCCGGTTCCTCCCGATTTTGAATATTCATTATTTTTGTATATCCGGGCCGGGGGCCGGGCCCCTCCCCCGCTCCGCCGGCCCGTCTCCCGCACGGGCGGTCCCTTCTCTCCCCTTCCCCCGGTCTTTTTCACAAAAAAATTCCAACTTCCCGGGCATTTTCGCATATTTATCTATTGACTGTGAATATTTCCTGGAGTATACTTTTTGCAACGTCCGGCCACCCGGGCGGTCTTATGAAAAGGAGATTTGAATGATGAAGAAGTTTCTTGCTTTGACACTGGCTCTGGCCATGTCCCTGTCCCTGGTTGCCTGTACCGGCGCCGGTTCCCAGTCCGGCTCCAGCGCCAGCACCCCTGACGCCTCCACCTCCACCCCCGACGCCTCCACCGGCGACGAGAGCACCGGCGGCGAGACCGCCGACCTGTCCGAGGTTCTGGTGGAGCCCGGCAAGCTGATCATGTCCACCAACGCCGCCTTCCCTCCCTATGAGATGGTCGCCGACGGCGAGGGCGTCTATCAGGGCCTGGAGGGCATCGACGTGGAGATCGCCATGGCCATCGCCGACAAGCTGGGTCTGGAGCTGGTCATCGACGACATGGACTTTGACGCCGCTCTGATGGCGGTGCAGAACAACTCCGCCGACGTGATGCTGGCCGGCCTGAGCTACTCCGAGGACCGGGACGAGGTGGT
>CALWVW010000073.1 GCA_944385075.1 uncultured Oscillospiraceae bacterium
TGGATGTCCGGGTTGCGGGTCAGGTTGAAGAACAGGGCCAGCAGGCCGCCGCAGATCTGGCCGATGACGGTGGCCAGGGCCGCCCCCGCCACCTCCATCCGGGGGAAGCCGAGCAGGCCGAAGATCAGGATGGGGTCCAGGACGATGTTGATGACGGCCCCGGTGGCCTGGGTGATCATGGTGTAGAAGGTGCGCCCGGTGGCCTGGAGCAGGCGCTCGCAGGTGACCTCCAGGAACAGTCCGAAGCTCATCCCGCAACAGATGGTCATATACTGAGTCCCGTAGTCCACAATGGTGGTGATATCCGTCTGGACGGAGTAGAACATCCGGGAGGCCGTCAGACCGATCAGGGTAAAGACCAGACAGCTGATGGCGGCCAGCAACAGGCCGTTCATGGCGGTGTGGTTGGCCCGCTGTTGGTCCTTCTGTCCCAGGCTTCGGGACAGCAGGGCGTTGATGCCTACCCCGGTGCCCACCGACACGGCGATCATCATATTCTGCACCGGGAACGCCAGAGACACCGCGTTCAGGGCGTCCTCGCTGATTTTTGCCACAAAGTAGCTGTCCACCACGTTGTAGAGGGCCTGTACCAACATGGAGATCATCATGGGCACCGCCATGCTCAACAGCAGGGGGTTGACCGGCATGACGCCCATCTTGTTTTCTCGCACTGTCTGTGCCACTTTCTCTCCTCCTTCGTTGTTTCCTTCACAGATCAGACACATAGCGGGTCAATTATAGAGGAATCCATTTTTTCTGTCAATGTCCGATTCCACAAATCTCCCGCCCTGGGCCTGTCCCCTCTGTGGCGGTTCCGCTCCGGGGCAACTCCCTGTTTTTCCCGGTTTTTTTGCGTCCTCGCCCCCACTTTCCATTGACTTCTCCCGGGAAATTGAGTATCATGTTAGGCAGATTCATTTTCACCAAAGGAGATTGCTCTGCCATGCTCACCCTCGAAGATTTCAAGGAGGCCCGCGGTATCCTCCACGGGGTCCTCCGCCCCACCCCGCTGATCCACTCCCCCCGCCTGTCCAAAAGCTCCGGCAACAACGTCTATCTGAAGCCGGAGAACATGCAGGTCACCGGGGCCTACAAGATTCGAGGGGCCTACTATAAAATCAGTACCCTCTCCCAGGAGGAGAAGGAGCGGGGCCTGATCACCGCCTCCGCCGGCAACCACGCCCAGGGCGTGGCCTACGCCGCCCAGGCCGCGGGGGTGTCCGCCACCATCGTGATGCCCACCACCACCCCCCTGGTCAAGGTGAACAACACCAAGGAGTACGGGGCCAGGGTCATCCTCCACGGCGAGGTCTTCGACGACGCCGCCGAGCTGGCCGCCAAGCTGGCCGAGGAGCAGGGCCTGACCTACGTCCACCCCTTCAATGACCTGACCCTGGCCACCGGCCAGGGTACCATCGCCTATGAGATCTTCCAGGATCTGCCCGATGTGGACGTGATCCTGATCCCCGTGGGAGGCGGCGGGCTGATCACCGGCGTGGCCACCCTGGCCAAGCTCCTCAACCCCAATGTGACCGTCATCGGCGTGGAGCCCACCGGCGCCGCCTCCATGAAGGCCAGCCTGGAGGCCGGCCACGTGGTCACCCTGCCCTCCGCCACCACCATCGCCGACGGCGTGGCGGTCAAGACCCCCGGCGACCTGGTCTTCCCCTACGTGCAGAAGAACGTGGACCGCATCATCACCATCGAGGATGGGGAGCTGGTGGAGGCCTTCCTGGACATCATTGAGCGCCACAAGATGATCGTGGAAAACGCCGGCCTGCTCACCGTGGCCGCCCTGAAGCACCTGGACTGCCAGGGGAAGAACGTGGTCTCGGTCCTGTCCGGCGGCAATATGGACGTGATCACCCTGTCCTCCCTGGTCCAGCACGGGCTGATCTGCCGGGGCCGGATCTTCACCTTCGCCGTCCAGCTCCCGGACCGCCCAGGGGAGTTGCTCCACGTGGCCCAGGTGCTGGCCGAGAACAGCGGCAACATCATCAAGCTGGAGCACAACCAGTTCGTCAACATCAACCGGCAGTCCGGCGTGGAGCTGAAGGTCACCCTGGAGGCCTTCGGCCACGACCACAAGGAACAGATCCTCGCGGCCCTGCGCCAGGCCGGCTTCCACGCCGTGGAGACCGATACCAACGACTTCTACACCTGATCCCGCCAAACGCGGGGCCGTCCGGTCCCACTCCGGGCCGGACGCCCCCGTCCTTTTTCCCAGCCGCCGCCCGCCGGAGTGTCACTCCGGCGGGCGGCTATTCCAAAGCGGCGGGCGGCCGGGCAATCGCAGATGGATCTGGCCGTGGGCACGGCCCGGAGCGATCCCTCCCTGCCCGGCGCCCGGGGGGTACTCCCCTCCTCCGCTGACGCATCCTATGCGCCCGGAGCGCAAATCGCGCCTGTCCCGCGGCAGGCCTGGAAAGGAAGCTGTGTCCCATGGTGAAAATCTCCCCCTCGATCCTGTCCGCCGACTTTGCCAACCTGGAGCGGGACATCCGCCGGGTGGCCTCGGCCGACTACCTCCACGTGGACGTGATGGACGGGGCCTTCGTGCCCAACCTCACCATCGGGGTGCCGGTGGTCAAGTCCATCCGCAAGTGCACCGACATGTTCCTGGACGTCCACCTGATGATCGAAAAGCCCCAGCGGTACATCGAGGCCTTCGCCCAGGCGGGGGCCGACCTGCTGTCCGTCCACCTGGAGGCCGACCACCCCACCGGCATCGCCCGGGCCCTGGACCTGATGGACCAGTGCGGGGTGAAGAAGGCGGTGGCCCTGCGGCCCATCACCAAGGCGGAGGCCGTCCTGCCCTATCTGGAGCGGCTGGACCTGGTGCTGGTGATGACGGTGGAACCCGGCTTCGGCGGACAGGCCTTCATGGAGTCCCAGCTGGACACCATACGGCAGGTCCGGGCCCTCATCGAGAAGTACAACCCCGCCTGTGAGCTGGAGGTGGACGGGGGCATCTCCCCCAAAACCGCCCCCCTGGTGGTGGAGGCGGGGGCCGACGTGCTGGTGGCCGGCTCCGCCGTCTACGGGGCGGCCGACCCCGCCGCCGCCATCGCCGCCCTGCGCGGCTGAGTCAATTGGGAATTAGGAATTTTGGTGTCCGGCAAAGCCGGACAAGATCCCAAGCGCGCGTCCCGCAACTCCTAATCTCTAATTTCTAATTCCTAACTCCTAACTCCTAATTCCTAATGCTCCGGAGGTCTCCCATGGAATACTTTCCCCCCGCCCTGGAAAATTTGGTGGAGCACTTTGCCAAGCTCCCCGGCATCGGCATCAAATCGGCCCAGCGGCTGGCCTTTCACGTGCTCTCCCTCCCCCAGGAGGAGGCCGAGGCCTTCGCCCAGTCTATCCGGGACGCCAAGCACGTGATCCACTGCTGTCCCGTGTGCCAGAACCTGACCGAGGGGGACGGCCCCTGCTCCATCTGCGCCAGCCCCCGGCGGGACCACGCCACCATCTGCGTGGTGGCCGACCCCAGGGACGTGGTGGCCATGGAGCGGAGCCGGGAGTACCAGGGGGTCTACCACGTGCTCCACGGGGTCATCTCCCCCATGAACCACGTGGGCCCCGACGACCTGCACATCAAGTCCCTGCTGGACCGGGTGGCCGCCGGCGGGGTGGAGGAGGTCATCATGGCCACCAACCCGGACACCGAGGGGGAGGCCACCGCCATGTACCTCTCCCGGCTCCTCAAGCCGCTCCAGGTCAAGGTCACCCGGCTGGCCTACGGCATCCCCGTGGGGAGCCACCTGGAGTACGCCGACGACGCCACCCTGGTCCGCGCCCTGGAGGGCAGGCGGGAGCTCTAGCGCTCCCCCGGCCTCCGGCCCAGTCTCTCTGAAAGGAGGCCGCCCATGTCCACCGCCCTCTCCCCCGTCACCCGCCGGTATCTGCGGGAGTTCGCCCTCCGGCTGGCCGTCTTTCTGCTGGTGGGCGCTGTGTGGCTCTTTTCTCCCGGCCGGCTGGACTTCACCGCCCCCCTGGATCTGTCCCACTGGCCGCTGGCCCTTCTCTGGGCCGGCGTGCTGGGCTCCATGCTGGTCCAGCTCAACCCCAACAGCGGGCTGACCGCCGGGTGCATGAAGCAGTTCCCCAACCGGTTCGACCCCGTCCCGGGCTATGACCCCGCCGCCCTGCGGCAGGCGGTGCGCCAGCAGAACCGGGGGGCCGTCAAAGTGGCCGTCCTCTGGCTGGCGGTCAACCTGCTTTTCGGGTGGCTGTACCACCGGGGGCACCTCCGGGCCGCCGATCTGGTCCTGCTGTGCGCCCTGGCCTATCTGTGCGATTTGGTCTGCGTCCTGTTTTTCTGCCCCTTCCAGACCTTTCTCATGAAGAACCGGTGCTGTGTCAACTGCCGGATCTTCGCCTGGGGCTCCTGGATGATGGCCGCCCCCCTGATGTGCGTCCCCCACTGGTACGCCTGGTCCCTGTTCGGCGCCGGCCTGCTGGTGCTGGCCGTCTGGGAGCGGCGCTACTTCCTCCACCCGGAGCGCTTCTGGTCGGGCTCCAACCGCCTGCTCCAGTGCGCCCACTGTCAGGAACAGCTCTGCCGGTACAAGCTCCCCCGCTCCCTCCGATCCCGCTGATCCCATCGCTACAAAGGCCCGCTGTGGAACTTCCACAGCGGGCCTTATCTCTTTCCATCTGTCCTCGCCGGGCGTCTCTCCGCCCCCCTCACAGCCGGACCGGGAGCTCCCCCCTGACCTCCAGCCCCCCGGGCCACACCCGGCACTCCAGGGCCAACACCCGGACCCCCGCCCGGGCCGCCCGCCGGAGGGCCTCCCCAAATTCCGGGTGGGTGCGGTCATTGGGCTCCACCCATCGCATCCCCTCCATCTGCACCAGAAAGCAGACACCGGCCTCATAGCCCGCCTGCCCGGCCCGGATCAGCTCCTCCAGGTGCTTCACCCCCCGGGCCGTGGGCGCGTCGGGGAAGCGGGCCACGCCCCCCTCCTCCAGGGTGACCCCCTTGACCTCCCAAAAGCCCCGCCGCGCCCCGCTCTCCCAGTAGAAGTCGAACCGGGAGGCGCCAAATTTCACCTCCGGCCGCCACCGGGCGTCGGCCGGCCCCAGGCGGCCGGGGGCCCACTCCCCAAAGACCCGGTTGGGGGCCTGGGCGTCCATATTGATGAGAAGGGGGCCCTCCGGGCGCTGTTTCTCCACCGCCACCAGGTCGAATCTGGTCTTTCTGGTCGCCACTCCGCTCTCCTCCAGCCACACCCGGGCCCCGGGCACCAGAAGCTCCCGGCATCGCCCGGTGTTCTTCACATGGCAGACCTGCTCCTCTCCCTCCACCGCCACGTGGGCGATAAAGCGGTTGGGCCGGGCCAGAAAGGCCCCCTCCACGCTGTTCCGGTACTCCACCAGCTCCCCCTCCTTCGTCCTTTCGATCTGGAGCCATTGTACTATACCTGACTGGAAAAAACAAGCTACCTCTCTTTTCAATTTTTGAAGGAAAAATTATTTCTTCATTCTTATATTTTGGTCGATTTTCTCTTGTTCCATGGCATCGCTCTTCGACTTTTCACTCTCATTCTCTTTGATCTTTCAAAAATCACATGGGAAATCCCCTGTCTGTTCCTGCTATTGCTTCTTTTCACTCTCTTAACATCTGTATGTACTATAGAGACAAATGTCTCTATAGTGTGTCCCTCTATTTTCTGTCCTTTCTACAAAATTCCATTTTGCAGGAAATAAATCATTGACTTGCATTTTTTGCAGTGTTATAACTGGACACAAGTTCCAGCCCCCGGGCGGGACCGCCCCTGTTTCACCCCATTTTGATCTTGAAGGAGGAATTGACATGAACATCCGCAACCCGTATCTGAACGACCTGATGGAGCGCATCGTCCGCCGGGACCCCCAGGAGCGGGAGTTCCACCAGGCCGTGCACGAGGTCCTCTCGTCCCTCGCTCCCGTGGTGGACGCCCGGCCCGAGCTGGCCTCCAGCGGCGTGCTGGACAGCCTGGTGGAGCCGGAGCGCACCATCAAATTCCGGGTGCCCTGGGCCGACGACCAGGGCAGAGTCCATGTCAACCGGGGCTACCGCATCCAGTTCAACAGCGCCATCGGCCCCTACAAGGGCGGGTTGCGCTTCCACCCCTCCGTCAATGAGAGCATCATCAAATTTCTGGGTTTTGAGCAGATCTTCAAAAACTGCCTGACCGGCCTGCCCATCGGCGGCGCCAAGGGCGGCTCCGACTTCGACCCCAAGGGCAAGTCGGACGCGGAGGTCATGCGCTTCTGCCAGAGCTTTATGAACGAGCTGTACAAGTACATCGGTCCGGACGCCGACGTGCCCGCCGGGGACATCGGCGTGGGCGCCCGGGAGATCGGCTACCTCTTCGGCCAGTACAAGCGGCTGACCACCCAGTTCTCTGGGGCCATCACCGGAAAGGGCCCCGCCTACGGCGGCTCCCTGGCCAGGACCGAGGCCACGGGCTATGGGCTGTGCTACTTCGCCGACAACATGCTCCGGGCGGCGGGCCGCTCCTTCGCCGGAGCCACCGTCGTTGTCTCGGGCTCGGGAAACGTGGCCCTGTACGCCTGTGAGAAGGCCACCGCTCTGGGCGGCAAGGTGGTGGCCATGTCTGACTCCGAGGGATATGTCTACGATCCGGACGGCATCGACCTGCCTCTGATGAAACAGCTGAAGGAGACGGAGCGGAGGCGCATCCGGGAATATGTCACCCACCGCCCCTCCGCCCAGTATCACGAGGGGTGCGGCGGCATCTGGCAGATCCCCTGCCACATCGCCCTCCCTTGCGCCACGCAGAACGAGCTGGACCTCCCCTCCGCCCGGGCCCTGGTGGCCAACGGCTGTTTTGCCGTGGCCGAGGGCGCCAATATGCCCTCCACCCCCGAGGCGGTGGCCCTCTTCCAGGAGCAGGGCGTCCTCTTCGCCCCCTCCAAGGCCGCCAATGCCGGCGGCGTGGCGGTCTCCGCCCTGGAGATGAGCCAGAACTCCATGCGCCTGTTTTGGAGCTTCGACGAGGTGGACGCCAAATTGAAGGAGATCATGACCCGCCTGTACCACAGCGCCGCCCAGGCCGCCGAGCGGTACGGGATGCCCGGCAACCTTGTGGCCGGGGCCAACATCGCCTCCTTCTCCAAGATCGCCGACGCGATGCTCGCCTACGGCCTGGTCTAACGGTCCCTCACCGGGTGGCCGCTCCACCCCAGAAACAGGATCTCCCTGTAGCCGGCAACCATACCAGCCACAGGGAGATCATTGTCTGTTTCCGGCTCCAGCCAGGCGTCCTATGTCATGCACACGCCGCACAGCAGATACCCCGCGGCGGTCAGCACCCCCAGCCCGACGGTGTAGGGCACCATGGTCCGGATCACGGCCGTGTTGGACAGCCCCGTGCCCACCGTCGTCATAAACACCGCGTCGGCGTAGATGCACAGACAGTAGCCCAGGCAGATCCCACTCATGATGGCGGACACCACCAGGGTGGCGGAGGCCCCCACGGCCACAGCAATGGGGATCAGCACCGGCACCGTCACCGTCATCACCACCCAGCAACCGCCCATGGCGAAGGTGGTGAGGCCCACCACCCCAAAGGCCACCACCGGCAACAGCTCCGGGGACATGACCTGTCTGGCCCCCTGGATCAGGAGCTCGAACATCCCCAGCTCCCGGTTGGCCCGGCTGAGCAGAAAGCTGAAGCACACCACGATGGCCAGGGTGGTCATGGAGCTGGCCCCCTGGAAAAAGCAGTTGAGAAACTCCCCAATGGACATCAGCCGCTGTCCCACGTACAACACCAGCTGGGTCAGCAGGGCCAGCACCAACCCGTGGATCATGTCGTTGTCGAACAGCAACACCCCGGCCACCAGCGCCACCAGCGGGAGCACCGCGTTGATCGCCCCGGAGGGCCTCTCCTCCCCCTTCAGCTCCAGGTCCACCAGGGCGTCCCCCTGGTCCGCCTCCGACAGGACGGGCCCGCCCCCGGCCACCCGGTCGTAGGCCCGCTTCAGGTTCCCCACCCGGGGGAACAGCCCCAGCGCCAGCAACAGGCACAGGAGGATCATCAGTAGCGGGAAAAACATATAGGGCAGGGCCCGCAGATAGTCCTCAAAGCCCATCCCCTGCTCGGCCAGCAGTCCCACAATAAAGGCGGTCCAGCTGGAGAAGGGGACCACCACACAGATACAGCAGGCCATCCCCTGGATCTGAAAGGCCAGGTGCTCCCGGGGGATCCTGTGCCGGTCCGTGATCTCCCGGAAGGAGAAAGAGACCGCCAGGGCGTTGAGATACTCATCCGCAAAGAGCAACAGCCCCATGCACCAGGCCAGGAACAGGCTCCGCCTGGGGCCCGCCGCCACCCGGAGCAGGCTGTCCCGAAAGCCCTGGAGCGCCCCCGACTTCTGGAGCAGGGCGATCATCCCCCCGAAGCACACCATGATCAACAGCACGAACTGGTAGGAGGAGTCGGCCAGGACGCTGTACAGGGAATCAATGGTGCCGCTGAGAAAATTGGCGCCGTGGAGGATGGCCATCGCCAGCACCCCGGCCACCACCATGGCCTGCGCCATCTGTCTGGTGAGCACGGCGTAGGCGATCAGGCAGACCACCGGGGCAAAGGCCAAAATCTCCTGCAAGACAGTTCCCTCCCAAATTGTCATTTTTTACATTATACGGTCCCTCCCGGAAAATGTAAAGGCTTTTTCCCGGGCGGGGCGCGCCCAGTGGTCGCGCCCTCAGGCAGTTCTGGCCTCCTCTGATGGGGGGCAAAAAGTCGCCCCCGCCGCTGACGCGGAGGGGGCGGGCTATTCGCTTGAATTTAGTCACAATAAAAGCCGATGAGTTCATCATTCTTTTTTCTCTATCAGACATTTTCGGAGTATGTCTTGGAGTTTTTCCGTATCGTAGACAGACCACTCCATCGCGTCCAGCAGATCCTCTGCCGGCGCCGCGGCCCAATCCACCTCATAGCCGTTTTTCAAAAAGAGCAACCGCATAAATTCGCGAGTGG
>CALWVW010000074.1 GCA_944385075.1 uncultured Oscillospiraceae bacterium
GAGATCGGCATCTTCGACGGCATCACCGTCGACCGGACCTCCCCCCTGACCCGGAACGATGTGGCCCAGATGGCCCTGAACGCTCTGAAGCTGAACATGGTCACCTTCACCGGCGACCTCGGCCTGGTGATCAACGGTGTGGAGATCGGCTACCGTGCCGAGTACACCGCCCGCACCAGCGCCAACAGCAAGTACAACTCCATCGATGTGGGTACCACCGATATCGCCGAGAACAATCAGTACTACGTCCAGCTGGGCGAGGAGCTGTACAACGGCGACCTGAAGCTCCGGAACCGCACCGACGTGTTCGGCCGTCCCGCCAACTACTGGGAGTACGACGGCAAGGAAGTCGGCACCTATGTCAACTATGACATGCTGGAGGAGGAGTACACCACCGAGGTCACCGGCAAGGACCTGTATGACCTGCTGGGCGCCACCACCATCAAGGAGTACGGCCTGACCGTGGTCATCGACGGTGTGTCCGACTCCAAGATCAACAGCGCCATCTTCACCGCCGCCGACATGAACAAGAACAACAAGGACGGCGTGGGCGACACCGGCAACGGCGTGCTGACCCAGGTGTTCCTGGACAAGAACGACAAGGAGATCATCATCTCTATCATCAACACCTATCTGGCCATCGCCGACAAGGATTATGATACCAAGAAGGATGAGGTCGCCGTCACCGTCTACGGTCTGGACAAGAAGGGCACCGAGTATGTCAAGGTCGACACCAAGAACAACGACTACGAGGGCTTTGACATCGCCGGCGAGGACTTCTTTGTGGAAGACGTCCTGGAGGATGACGCCCTGCTGGTCACCGTGGCCGAGGGCGATATCCAGTCCGTGGCCGTGCCCGAGATCGTGTCTGATTCCGAGATCACTGCCTTCAAGCTGGGCTCCAGCGTCACTGTGGACGGCACCAAGTACAGCTATGCCTCCACCGCCGAGTATGATTTCGAGGTTCTGGACAACTACACCTCCACCACCAACGGTAGCAACCTGAAGGATACCACCTACAACGTGTATCTGGATCAGTACGGCTACGCCATCGGCGTGGACCAGGTGGAGACCCCCAACAACTACGTCTTCATCACCGGCGTGGACGACAGCTACAGCAATCTGTCCAGCAAGAACGTGACCGCCGCCGCCATCTTCATTGACGGCACCATGGACACCATCGAGGTCAACACCTCCAAGAGCACGGGTCTGAGCAACTCCGCTACTCTGAACAAGTGGTTCACCTACACCGTGAACAACTCCGGTGTGTACACTGTGAAGGAAGTCGCCGGCGCCATCGACACCGACAAGGGCGTCAAGGTGGCTCAGTATGCCGACAAGGACTACAACACCACCATCGACAAGAAGCACATCTCCCTGCCCGGTAATGCGACCAAGGGTAACGAGTACTATCGTGTCTATGGCAACGACGACTCCGTCTACCTGACCGCCTCCATCAAGGAGATCACCACTGCCGTTTCCACTACTGCCATCATCATTGACGATGTGGATTCCGTGACCACCGGCATCAAGAACGCCAACATCCAGCCCTGGGAGGCCGGTGGCACTGACCTTACCAAGGTAGAGGACGATCTTACCACTAAGTCCTCCTCTCAGTCCTCCGGCGTGTACACCCTGTACAAGAGCAACGGCTACATCATCGCCTCCGTGGTGGTTGGCGAGGATTCCGCCGCCTCCAAGAACCTGGTCTACGTCTACAGTAGCAACGTGGAGCAGGAGGGCTATGACAAGGCCACCGACGAGTGGACCTGGACCCGCAAGGTGTTTATGAACGGCGAGGAGACCGAGCTCACTGAGGTGGGCGACAGCCTGTCCTACATCGGCAACGCCGCCACCGGCGAGGGCAAGATGGCCCAGTACGGCTGGTATCAGGTGAAGTTCAACGCTGAGAACGAAGTGATCGGCGTCGAGCCCGCCTCCTCCGCTCTGGGTGCCAATGAGTATGTCTCCAACATCAACAAGCTGGCGAACGCCATTGACAAGGAGGACACCGTCCTCTATGATCAGGCTTTCAAGAACGACCAGCCCACCATGCGCGGTAGCACTCTGTACGTCACCACCAAGAACCCTCAGGGCTTCTTCGTGGACGAGAACGTCAACATCGCTCTGATCCAGTGGGTCAAGAACGATCTGGAGACCACCTTCGAGACCGGCGTGGACAACCTGGAGGACATCGTCAACGATCTGAATGAGAAGAACGGCAAGTTCAACTATCAGATCAGCGCGATCCTGGAGGACGGCGCCGCCACCTCTGTGGTCATCTACGACATGACCAACACCTATGAGAAGCCCGAGTCCGACGCTGAACTGACCGACGGCGTTGACCTGAGCACTCCTTCTGACGTGAAGATCCGCTACTACGGCAAGGAGAACAAGCCCTCTCTGGAGGATACCCTGGTCGCCATCGAGGAGGCCATCGAGGCCGACGGCTACACTGTGACCGACAAGACCGTGAAGGGCAATACTTACACCTTCACCGCCGAGAACAACAAGACCGGCTTCAGCAAGGACTTTGTCTTTGTTGATAAGAAGGCTAACTATGTTCGGATCTATGAGGTCAAGGATGTGACTCTGGCCGCCACCACCGATAAGTGGGCCAAGCTGGTCGACGCTGGCGCTGGCACTTATGCGAACGGTGATACCATCACCCTGACCTTTGTCAAGGATGACGGAAGCGTTTTCGCTGGTAGCTATTCTTACAGCCTGACCGGCCTGACCGGAACCACCACCGGAACTCTCAGCAAGGATAAGCTGACCCTGACTGTTGAGATTGCTGTTTCCGGCCTGACCAAGGATGTCAACTCCTGGACGATTTCCTTCTAAATATGTGATTATCATATGGTGATCACATAAGCCAAGTTTAACAAAGATGTCCCCGGGTATATGCCCGGGGACATCTTTGTTACCATACATCTTTTGCGTAAAGTGCCACGACCCAATAGGTTTTTCCCTTGGAGTTCATCTGGAACCCCACCGGGTTGGAATAGGCCGTGGAGATGAGGGACGCTTTGGCCCCCGACCAGGTCACCTCGCACTCGATCAGTCCGGCCGCATGGGCGATGGAGTCCAGCGCTACGGACGTTGCGGTATTGGACAGGCTGGAACCCACCATAAGCGAGGCGTCCCCCCGGATGAGAAACAGAAGCGGGGGCGCGGAAAACGTGATCTGTGTAGGGGCGCTCGCGCCCGAAGTACCTGTACCCACATAGGTGAAGTGCTCAACTCGGCAGTTGCCAAAGCCCGCTGTCAACGTCTCCAGCGCCTCTGTCCGGCTGTCCAGCCCCGCCAGGGCGGCGTCGATTTTCTGGTTGTCCCGATTGAATTCCGTGCGGAGCACCTGGTCCCCGGCCTCCCACTGGTTGAGTTGATAGTTCGTCGTGTAGTTGCTTGCCACAAAAAGCTCCTCCCTCTGTTCGCCCCAAACCGGGGTGTCTTTGTTTTGGTGAGGGGATTGTTTTGGGGCAAGGCGAACTGGTGTAGGGGCGCCCTCCGGGCGCCCGCGGGCGGCCACACAGGGCCGCCCCTACGAAAATAATCCGTCATTGCGAGGAGGGCCACAGGCCCGACGTGGCAATCCGTCCCCCCGTCCAGGAAAACGGATTCCCACGGCCCCTCCGGGGCCTCGGAATGACGGGGAGGGCGCACGATGTGCGCCTGCGGGCGGCCACACGGGGTCGCCCCTACAAGATCCCTTAAAATGTAGCGTAGAACGACGGCGGGGGCAAGCCCCCGCCCTACAGGATGCGTTTTTCGTGGCACACGACGACCCGGCGTGCGCAGTGTCCCTGCACTACATCGTTACGTTACATGGGAACGGCGCGCCGTGGTCGTCGCGCCCTACAGGTTCGCATCGTTTGACACCACACCACGGGGGAGCACCAGTGGAGGCGCGTCTCAGCGGGTAGCACAAACAGCCCTCAGGTCTTGCCGCACAGTGGCAACGGGCGGGAGGACGGCGAGGCGTCAGAGGCCACCCCGCGCCGGTACATTTGCACCAAGCCCCCGAATCAAGCTCTCCTCGTAACGGGGTCCGGGGGGCGAGCGACTAAGAGCACCATTTGGTGCTCGCCGGAGCCGTCCCCCGGCGATCTTTTCGCCCCTTTTGGATCGCTCCAAAAGGGGCTCGCCGCCCGCAGGCGGCGAAATCCCTCCAAATCAAAAGGCGCGGTACAAACCCGGCGGGAGGGGCAAGCCCCTCCCCTACGAGGGAACGGGCCCCATATGAGTCGAAACGGGCGGCCACACGGGGCCACCCCTACAAAAAGCCAAGAGCGCAATGTGGAGCCAACGGCGGGGGCAAGCCCCCGCCCTACGGCATTACGCCACACAGGGGCGGCGCGTCAGGGATGCCGTACCCTACAGGTGCCCCGTGTCAAGCAGAGGGAGGTGGCCCTCCCACCCATACGGTGCACCCCACCTAAAATTGCACAATCCCATACATTTATTGGAAATTGTGCCCCACTATGCCCATTTGCCCACAAAAAATCCCCCGCTCCTGGGAGCAGGGGATCTCATACCGGGAGCGCGTCGCCCGGCCAACGGATATTTTGAAATTTCTACCAGAATTTTTTCTTTTTCATGATCCACAGGCACAGGGCCACGATCAGAACGCTGACCACAATGACCGCCGGATAGCCGTACTCCCAGGTGAGCTCCGGCATCCCCACAAAGTTCATCCCGTACCAGCCGGCCACCAGGGACAGCGGCAGGCACAGCGTGGTGACCACCGTCAGGATCTTCATGATCCGGTTCTGCCGCAGGTCCAGCTCCGCCTGGAACAGCTCCCGCACCTGCAGGCAGTACTCCCGCAACAGCTGTGCCTCGCTCTGGAGCCGGGACAGCCTCCTGCCCAGGCCATGGAACAGGCGCTGTTCCTCCTGGGAGAAGAAGTCCTCTCCGTCCTCCTCCAGCTCGCCGGCCAGCTCGCCCAACTGGTCGTAGTAGCGGAACCAGCCCAGCGTCTCCTTCCGCAGGGCGGTGATCTTGCTGTTGAAGTCGGCCAGATCCCCGGTCAGCACCTGGTCTTCCAGCTGGATCAGCCGGTCCTCCAGCCCCTCCAGATCCCGGAGGTCCTTGGCCAGCAGATGGTCCAGCAACAGATAGAAAAATCGCCCCACGCCGCCGCCCTGCCACTGCCCGCTCCGGACCAACTGCCGGATCAGCGGGCGGACCGCGCCGCTGTCGTCGCACAGGACCATCCGGCTCCGGGTCAGCAGATAGCCAAAGGAGATCCTGGCCCCGCTCCGGGTCAGCCGTGGCGTGAGCACGGTGCCGCAGAGGACATCCCGGCGGGACTCCAGCTTGCACCGCCTGGCCTGCCGGGCGGTGGGGGTGTGGGGGAGGAGGGCGGACCACTCCGGGTCCAGGGCGGTGGGATGGGCCAGCTCCTCCGGCGTGAGCAGAAGAAGCGCCGGCTCCTCCGCCCGCAGGGGGCGGTCGAGAGCGGTGAGCGGGCCCTCCAGTACGTACTGTTCCATTAAAACACTCCCTTTCCCCGGCGCGGCCGCGCCACCCTCCACAGGGGCTTGCCCGGCCGGCCTCGCCGTGGTATGATTAGGTCAAACTTTCCGCAGAGGAGCGACCCTTATGTACATCGACCCCAACCGCTATTCCGGCCGCCCGACGGACGACCGCATCCCCCAGGAGCTGGCCATCTACGACCGGCTGGAGGAGCTGGCCATCCCCTATATCCGGGTGGACCACGACCACGCCGACACCATTGAGTTCTGCCTGGAGGTGGAGCAGGTGCTGGGCGCCAAGATCTGCAAAAATCTGTTTCTGTGCAACCGGCAACAGACCCAGTTCTATCTTTTGATGATGCCGGGGGACAAGCCTTTCAAGACCAAATACCTGTCCGCCCAGCTGGGGTGTACCCGGCTCTCCTTTGCTGACGCCGGGCACATGGCGGAGTATCTCCGGACCACGCCGGGCTCCGTGTCCGCGCTGGAGCTCCTGTTCGACACCGGGGGGCACGTCCAGCTGGTCATCGACCGGGATTTGATGGCAGACGCGTTCATCTCCGGCCACCCGGGAATCTCCACCTCCACCCTCCGGCTGAAGCGGGAGGACCTGCTCCGCTATGTGGCCTCCACCGGCCACGAGCCCGTCTATATCGATCTGCCCGACCCCAGGGCGGAGGAATAGGGAATGCCCCTGCCTCGTTGCGAGGAGGGGCATTTTTCATGCTCTGCGCAGGATCCCCATGGGGGTGCACTCCTCCCCCTGGCCCAGGGGGTTGTCCCCCAGGGCTTTGGCCAGAAAGGCCATGGAGGGCTCCTTCTCGGAGAAGCCCAGGATGTTGGCCCCCAGGTCGTTGATATCCACAATGGCGACGGGATACCCAAGCGCCTGTGCCAGGCGCTTGGCCGTCCCCGTGGGGTCGGCGGGGGTGAGGACCACATAGTGGTCATAGGGGGGGATGGTGCCCTCGGTGGGGCCGTCGATGCCCCGGGCCTTGGGGCCGGCCACCATGTAAAACCAGCCCTTCTTCCCCAGGAGCTTGCCGATGACGCTACAGAAGGCGGCAAACAGGATACGCACCGTCCCGCACTCCTGCAGGGCCATCTCCATGGTCTCCGGGATGCCCAGACCGATACCCGCCGGGGTCTTGGTCACATAGCGGCTCAGGGTGACGGCCAGCTTCCGGGGGTGGATATCCTCCATGGGGATGGCCCGGCTCTGGGTACAGGCCACCGCCTTCTCCGAGATGAACAGGATGTCCCCCTCCTGCATCTGCTCCTTGGGATAGCGGGCCACCACGTCCGCCATGTCGTCCTCTTTGGTGATCAAGTGGGTTTTGACCGGGATGCGCAGATAGTCCACACCGTCCACCGTCCGGACCAGCTGTTTCCCCGGATTGACGGAATAGGCGTTCTCCTGGCTCATGGAAAGCACTCCTCTCAAGCGGGCGTCTCCCGTCCGCGTTCTTTGCAGTCGTATACCACGGCGGCGCAACCGGCATGGTATACAATGTCAGCTTTTTCGGTCGCCCCGTCATGGGCGAGAAAAAGGACTCGAAATCCAAGTATAATAGCCGCTTTGCGGCTATTATACCACAGTTTCCTCCGCCGCGCCACCCGCGGGGGAGAAAAGGGTCCCCCGCAATGTGGCGCCCTCCACGCCGGTCAGCCGGACCCCCCGGATCTGGTTGTGGAGCCCGTCTCCGCTCTCCACCGCCACCTCACTGTACCGGGTGGTGTGCCCCCACCAGAGGCCGTCCCGCTGTTCCTCGAACAGGACCGGCTCGGTCCGCCCCACAAAGCGGGCCAGATAATGCTGTTCCATCTCCGCCGCCACCTGGGCCGCCCGGTGGGCCCGCTCCTCCTTCACCCCGTTGGGCACCTGGCCGGCCATCCTGGCCGCCGGGGTGCCCGGCCGCCGGGAGTAGGGGAAAATGTGCATGGCGGAAAAAGCGCACCGACGGATGAAGTCCAGGGAGGTCTGGAACTCCTCCTCCGTCTCGCCGGGGAAGCCCACGATCATGTCGGTGGTGATGGCCGGGTCGGCAAAGTGCGCCCGGAGGAGCTCCACGCTCTGGAAAAACCGGGCCGTGTCATACCGGCGGTTCATCCGCTGGAGCACCGCGTCACAGCCGCTCTGCATAGACAGATGGAAATGGGGGCACAGGTTGTCCAGCCGGGCCGCCCGCGCACAAAACTCCGCCGTGATGACCCGGGGCTCCAGAGAACCCAGGCGCACCCGGCACCGGGGCGCCGCCCGGCACACCCTCTCGATCAGCTCCATGAGCCCGGGGCCGTCCCGCCACTCGTGGCCCCAGGAGGCCAGCTCGATCCCGGTGAGGACCAGCTCCCGGTACCCCTCCTCCATCAGCGCCGCCGCCTGGGCCTCCGCCCGCTCCAGCGGGAGGGAGCGGATGGGCCCCCGGGCGTAGGGGATGATGCAGTAGGTACAGAAGTTGACGCATCCGTCCTCCACCTTCAGCATGGCCCGGGTCCGGCCCTCCAGTCCGCCGGCGGGGAGCTCCTCGAACACCCGGCGGCGCATGGCGTCGTCCAGGGCGCAGTGGGGCTGGCGCTCCCGCCAGGTCTGCTCCAGCAGATCCAGAAAGCCCCTGCGGTCTCCCGTGCCGGAGACCAGGTCCACGGACAGGGCCTCCATATCCTGGGGGTGGGTCTGGGGGTAACAGCCGCACACCGCAATGACCGCGTCGGGGGCCATTTTCCTGGCCCGCCGGATCACCTGCCGGGACTTCTTGTCGCTGACAGCGGTGACGGTGCAGGTGTTGATGACATAGGCGTCCGCCTCCCCCTCAAAGGGGACCAGGGTGTGGCCCCGCCGGGTCAGCAGTTGCTCCAGCGCCTGGGTCTCATACTGGTTGACCTTACAGCCCAGGGTGTAAAAAGCCACCCTCATCCCAGGTGCTCCGGGACGACCGCGAAGAAGACCAGATCCCCGTTGCTGTCGTTGATCAGGCTGTGGGCGTGTCCCCGGGGGCAGTAGTGACAGCTCCCGGCGGACACCGGCTCATATTCCCCGTCGTACAGCACCTTTCCGGTGCCGGACAGGATATAGATGGTCTCGCTGTTGCCCTCGTGGGTGTGCAGGCCGATGGAGCATCCGGGCTCCAGCTTCCCCCGCATGATCTTATTGTCCCCGTCGGTGTACATCCGGGCCATGACCCGGCCCTCTCCCCCCCGCATATGGGGAATGACGGTCTCCTCCATGTTGTCGAATGAAATCAGCACGGCTCTTCTCCTCTCTCTGTCTGTTCCTCTTCTTCCACGCCCAGATCCGCCGGTACCAGCTCCATCAGCTGTTCCTTTGTGGGCTCCTCCAGCTGGGCCACCCGGTCGGCCTGGCGGGCCACCCCCTGCTCG
>CALWVW010000075.1 GCA_944385075.1 uncultured Oscillospiraceae bacterium
CGGTGCTCCTCCCCCGCCCGGGCCAGGGTACCCACCGTGCAGTGGACCACCTTCTCCTCCGGCCAGGTGGCCTTGTATACCAGGGCCGCCGGGGTGTCCGGGGTGTAGGCCCCCTTCAGCAGCTCCGCCGACAGCTCCTCCAGCATCCCGGCGGACAGAAAGATCACCATGGTACAGCCGTGGGCGGCCAGGGCGGCCACCGACTCCCCCGGGGGCACCGGGGTGCGGCCCGCCATCCGGGTAATGATGACGCTCTGGCTCACCCCGGGCAGGGTGTACTCCGCCCCCAGGGCGGCGGCGGCCCCACAGAAGCTGGACACGCCGGGGGTGGTGTCATAGGGGATGCCCATGGCGTCCAGGGCGTCCATCTGCTCCCGGATGGCGCCGTACAGACAGGGGTCCCCCGTGTGGAGACGCACCGTGTCCTCCCCCCGCCCCTCGGCGGTCCGGACCGCCTCCAGCACCTGCTCCAGGGTCATCCGGGCGCTGTCGTACACCGGTGCCCCCTCCCGGACCAGCCCCAGCAGGGCGGGGTTGACCAGACTGCCGGCGTAGATCACACAGCCGGCCCTTTTCAACAGCTCCGCCCCCCGCAGGGTGATCAGATCCGGCCCGCCCGGGCCGGCCCCCACAAAATGGACCATAGAAACGGCTCCTTTCTCCGTCACACCCGCCGCCGCTCAGGGCAACAGGATGGTGGTAAAATATCCCGTGGACTCCGGCCGGTCCCCCAGGGTGGGGAAGGCCCGCTGGCCGGGCAGGCCGCAGTTCTCCACCATGGCCGCCCCCTCCAGCATCCCCCGCCGGTCCAGCTCCTCCAGAAGCCGGGGGTACTGCCGCCCGGACTTCATCAGCACCTTGGTCCCGGGCAGGTCCAGGGCCCCCTCCGCCCCCTCCCAGCCCCCGGGCAGGATGTGGAGCGGGGCGTCCGGCCGGGTCAGGCTCCGGCCCAGCAGGGCGGCCGCGGCGCAGAAGCTGGGCACCCCCGGCACCATGGCGCAGGGGAAGCCCTCCCCCCGCAAGATCTCCATCACATAGCAGAAGGTGGAGTAGAGGGACACGTCCCCCAGCACGGCCATGGCCACGTCCCGGCCCGCCTCCAGATGGGGGCGGACGGTCTCCGCCGCCGCCCGGTGGGCGGCCCGGAGCTCCCCCTCCTCCCGGGACATGGGGAAGTCCAGGGGCAGGAGGGTCTTCCCCTCCAGCTCCACCGCCCCCCGGACGATCTCCAGGGCGACGGAGGAGCCGGTCCGGGTCCTGGGGGTAGCCAGCACCGGACAGCGCTCCAGCACCCCCACCGCCTTCCGGGTGAGGAGCTCCGGGTCCCCCGGGCCCACCCCCACCCCGTAGAAGGTCCCCGGGGTCTGTTTTACCGATTCCATTCCGCCAACATCTCCTCTCCCCGCCGGGTGGCCCCCAGCAGTCCGAACTGATTGCTGAACAGGACCGCCCCCGTGGGCATCTCCTGTCCTGTCCGCCGGTCCAGGTGCTCCTGGACCGCCTCCAGGACGGAGGCCAGCACCGGCCCCCGCAGTCCCGCCCCGTCCAGCACCTCCAGGCACCGGTCGGTGGTGGCGCTGTCCATCAGGGCCCGGGCCGTCTCCCGGTCCGCCCCGCACAGGGCGGCGTGGGCGCAGAGCACCTCCATCCGGCCGTCCGCCCAGCGGGAGTGGGTGTTCATGATGCCGGCGGCCAGCTTGACCAGCTTGCCCAGGTGGCCCACCAGCAACACCTCCCCCACCCCCTCCAGCCGGGCGCAGTCCAGGGCCTCCCCCACGAAGTTGGAGCACCTGACCACCGGGACCCCCTCCGGCAGGGGCAGGGCCCCGCCGGCCAGGAAATCCGCCCCGTAGTTGCCCGGGGTGAGGACCAGCCGCCCGGCCCCGCCGGCCACCGCCTGGCGGATCTCCAGGCCGATGGTGTCCACCAGGGCCTGGTTGCTCATGGGCTCCACGATGCCGCTGGTGCCCAGGATGGAGATGCCCCCCTCCACCCCCAGCTTGGGGTTGAAGGTCCGCCCGGCCATCTCCTGTCCCCCGGGCACCCGGATCACCACCCGAAAGCCCCCCTCATAGCCCAGATGGCCGGCCAGGGCCTCCAGCTCCTCCGCGATCATCCGCCGGGGCACCCGGTTGATGGCGGCGGCGCCCACGGGCTGGTCCAGCCCGGGCCGGGTCACCCGGCCCACGCCGTCCCCCCCGTCGATGTCCACGCCGGGGCCCTCCCGGAGGTCCACGTCCGCCACGATCAGCGCCCCCGCCGTCACGTCCGCGTCGTCCCCCGCGTCCTTGACCACGGCGGCGGTGGCCCCGGTGGGGGACCGCAACTCCGCCCGGACCAGCGGGACCTCCACCTCCCAGCCCCTGGGGGTGCGCAGGCGCACCGTCTCCGGGGCCCGCCCGGTCAGGAGCAGGCGGGCCGCCCCCGCCGCCGCCAGCGCCGCGCAGGTGCCGGTGGTGTAGCCACAGCGGAGCCGCCGCCCGTTGCTGTTCACATAGTGCTCGAAGGCCATTCCCGCGCCCCCCTCTCCCAGGATCGCAAAAAAACAGGACCATGTTCTGCAAAAAACATGGTCCTGGGCAACTGCGTCTGGGCGCGGCCCGGTCATTCTGCCTTCTGCGGAAGCATACTAACCTCCGCATACAGCAGGTCTCTGACTTACGGCGCGGGCCCGCCGCGGCTGTCTCGCCCCAGCGGCCCCGCCGATCACAGTGACCGGATCGTACAGGAATCTCACCTGTTTCCCTATTCTCTTCCCCCGGCCCCGAAGGGTGGGAAGCACTGTATGCGGTCCTATGAAGTTGTAGTCCCATTATAGTGAACAAAAAGGGAGTTGTCAATGCGGCATCCGTGCATTGATTTGTAAAAAGGGGGGTTGAATTTTCCCCATGTGTCTGCTATAGTGGGCACAGTGGAACAAAAGTGAATACAGAAAATGGTCGGTGCCCGACCTCCGCGCGCGCCGCGCGGGGCAAGGGGTAAAAGGGAAGCAGGTGAAACTCCTGCGCGAACTCGTCACTGTGAAAGGGGAGTGCGCGGCCACCACGTCACTGGGAAACCGGGAAGACGGCCGCGCGCGGCGATCCTTCAGTCAGGAAACCTGCCGCCCATTGGTACAGGGTGTGGAGACACCCGGGCCGCGAGGAAATTGGTCGTACCGAAGAATGCCGCCGCCACGGCTCATTTGTGTTGCGTATGAAGAGTCTTTCCTCATCAGGAAAGACTCTTTTCGTTTGGGTGCAATGCAGGAGACGCCGGGGGCTGGCTGTTCTCTCCTTGTTCCGTTGTATTCATCTCGGCATCCATAGAAAAAAGGAGGAACAGAACATGAAAAACAGAACAAGAGGGAAGAGCCTGCTGGCCCTGGCCGTACTGGCCGGGCTGATGCTGACCGGTTGCGGTTCGCCCGCCGGTGGTGGAGGGGCCGGCGGTAGCGCTGTCTCCTCCGGGGGGACGAGCAGTTCCGGGACTGCCGTCGACCCGGACCAGGCCGCCGCCGACCATGTGGCGGAGCTGATCGACGCCATCTATGTGCAACAGCGCACCGGGGAGACGGATGCCCAGTGCGCCGCGGCAAAGGAGGCATGGGACGCTCTGACCGACGCCCAGAAACAGCTGGTGGAGGGGGAGAATGCCGGTCCGGACTACTTTGGGCTGGACACCGGCGATGCCTCGGCGGATGACCCGCGAAACGGGGATGACATCGGAGAAAACGAGATCCTGGTGGTCAGCTTCGGCACCTCCTTCAACGACAGCCGGGTACAGGATATCAAGGGCGTGGAGGACACCCTGCAGGCCGCCTTCCCGGATTGGTCCGTGCGCCGGGCCTTTACCTCCCAGATCATCCTCAACCACATCCAGGCCCGGGACGGCGAGGTCATCGACAATGTGCAACAGGCCCTGGAGCGGGCCGTGGCCAACGGGGTGAAGCACCTGGTGGTCCAGCCCACCCATCTGATGCACGGCGCCGAGTACGACGAGTTGGTGGAGACCCTGGACCAGTACCGGGACCGGTTTGAGCACGTGGCGGTGGCCGAGCCCCTGCTGGGCGAGGTGGGCAACGACGCCACCGTCATCAACGCCGACAAGGAGGCGGTGGCCCGGGCGGCGGTGGACGCCGCAGTGGCGGACGCCGGCTACGCCAGTCTGGAGCAGGCCGCCGGGGACGGGGCCGCCTTTGTCCTGCTGGGCCACGGCACCGCCCATGTGGCCAAGGTCAGCTACAGTCAGATGCAGACCCAGATGGAACAGCTGGGGTACGACAATGTCTATATCGGCACTGTGGAGGGGGAGCCGGAGGGCACCTCCTGTGATGAGATCATGGCGGCGATGCAGTCGGCGGGCTACAGCAAAGTGGTGTTGCGCCCCCTGATGGTGGTGGCCGGTGACCACGCCCACAACGACATGGCCGGGGAGGAGGACTCCTGGAAAAGCGCGCTCACCGCCTCCGGCTCCTTTGAGGCGGTGGAGTGCCAGATGGCCGGGCTGGGGAGCGTCCCGGCCATCCAGCAGTTGTACGTGGCCCACACCGCGGCCGCCATGGAGACCGCCGGCGGCTGAGAACCACAGGGCCCGGAGGGCACCCCCCGGGCCAGCTTTTTGGAGGTTGAGAAAAATGCGCAAATGGATCCCCCTTGCACTTGCCCTGTGTCTGCTGGCGGGCTGTGGAACCCCCGCCCCCGCCCAGAGCGCCCCCCGGCCGGGGACGTCCTCCTCCGCCCCCTCCGGCGGCGGGGAGGCCCCCCTGCCCGACGGGGTGTACACGGCGGAGTTTGAGACAGACAGCGGTATGTTCCATGTCAACGAGGCCTGTGACGGCCGGGGCACCCTGACCGTGGAGGATGGGCAGATGACCATCCATGTCAGTCTGGTGTCCCAGAATATCGTCCACCTGTACCCGGGCACGGCGGAGGAGGCCCAGGGGGACGGGGCGGTCTGGCTGGAGCCGACGGTGGATACCGTCACCTATTCCGACGGCATCAGCGAAGAGGTATATGGGTTCGATGTGCCCGTGCCCGCTATCGGGGTGGAGTTTGATCTGGCACTGATCGGAAGCAAGGGCACCTGGTACGACCACAGGGTCAGCGTCCGGGACCCCCAGCCCCTCCCCGCCCCGGCACCGGAGGACGGCGCCTACACCTGCGCCGTCACCCTGGAGGGGGGCTCCGGCCGGGCCGGGGTGGACAGCCCCGCCGCCCTGCGGGTGGAGGGGGGCGCCATGTTCGCCACCCTGGTCTGGGACAGCCCCAACTACGACTACATGAAGGTGGACGGCGTCCAGTACCTGGCGGTCAGCAATGAGGGGACCTCTGTCTTTGAGGTCCCGGTGGCCGCCCTGGACACCCCCCTGGCCATGGTCGCCGACACGGTGGCCATGAGCACCCCCCACGAGGTGGAGTACACCCTGACCTTCCACTCCGACAGCCTGCAAGGAGTCACGCCATGAAGTGCCGCGCCCTTCTGACCCTGGCCGCCCTGGCCGCTCTGACCGCCCTGGCCGGCTGTGCCGCCGCCGGGCCGGAGCGGTCCGAGCCGGTGGCGGAGCCGGTCTCCCGCATGGAGCTGTCCTACGCCCAGCAGTTCACCGTGGACTACTACGAGGGGGACTACAAGCTCATCACCATCGACGAGAGCGGCCGGTATCTGGTGGTCCCCGAGGGCGGGGAGGCCCCCGAGGAACTGCCGGAGGACGTCACCGTCCTGTACCAGCCCCTGGACCGCATCTATCTGGTGGCCACCTCCGCCATGGACCTGTTCCGCTCCCTGGACGCCGTGGATGCCATCCGCCTGTCGGGCACCGACGCGGACGGCTGGGAGATTCCGGAGGCCCGGCAGGCCCTGGAGTCCGGGGAGATGCTCTACGCGGGCAAGTACAACGCCCCGGACTACGAGCTCATCCTGTCCGAGGGGTGCGACCTGGCGGTGGAGTCCACCATGATCTACCACAACCCGGAGGTGAAGGAACAGCTGGAGCGGCTGGGCGTCCCGGTGCTGGTGGAGCGCTCCAGCTATGAGGGCCACCCCCTGGGGCGGATGGAGTGGATCAAGCTGTACGCCGCCCTCCTCGACCAGGAGGAGGAGGCCGCGGCCCTCTATGACCGGATGCTGGAGGAGCTGGCCCCCATTCTGGACCAGGAGCCCACGGGCAAGACGGTGGCTTTCTTCTACCTCACCACCACCGGCACGGCCAATGTGCGCAAGTCGGGCGACTACATCCCCAAGATGATCCGGATGGCGGGGGGCGAGTACGTCCCCTCCGGCCTGACCGGGGAGGACAACGCCCTGTCCACCATGAACATGGATCTGGAGAGCTTCTACGCCGCCGCCCGGGACGCGGACGTGCTGATCTACAGCAGTACCATCTTCGGGGAGCTCCAGACGGTGGACCAGCTGTTGCAGGAGAGCGGGCTGTTGGCCGACTTCAAGGCGGTGCAGACCGGGGACGTGTGGTGCACGGGCAAGAATATGTTCCAGGAGAGCATGGGCCTGGGGCAGATGATCCTGGAGATCCACCAGATCCTCACCCAGCCCGAGCCCCAGGGGCTGACCTACCTGCACCGCCTGACCTGAGGGGGGACGCGCCCATGAACAGACAACGCGCCCTCTCCGCCTTCGCCCTGCTGGCCGCCCTGCTGGTCCTGTTGCTGTTGGGCAACATCTGCATCGGGAGCACCCCCATCCGCCCCGCCGCCGTCCTGGGGATCCTGCTGGGCCACGGGGGAAATGCCACCTGGGCCAGCATCGTGTGGGACATCCGCCTTCCCCGGATCCTGGCCGCCGCCCTGCTGGGCGGGGCCCTGTCCGTCTCCGGCTTTCTGCTTCAGACCTTCTTTGCCAACCCCATCGCCGGCCCCTTCGTGCTGGGCATCTCCTCGGGGGCCAAGCTGACGGTGGCCCTGACCCTGATCGTCTTTCTCCAGCGGGGGCTGGTGATGAGCTCCGCCGCCATGGTGGGGGCCGCCTTTGTGGGGGCCCTGCTCTCCATGGGGGTCATCCTGTTGCTCTCCCGCCGGATCCACAGCATGTCCCTGCTGGTGGTGGGGGGCGTCATGGTGGGGTACATCTGCTCCGCCGTCACCGACTTTGTGGTCACCTTCGCCGACGACGCGGACATCGTCAACCTCCACAACTGGTCCCAGGGCTCCTTCTCGGGCATCTCCTGGGACAATGTGCGGGATATGTCCCTGTTGCTGGCCGCCCTGGTGGTCCCTATGGTGCTGATGGCCAAGCCCATCGGGGCCTATCAGCTGGGGGAGCAGTACGCCCGGAGCATGGGGGTCAACGTGCGGAAGTTCCGGGTGGAGCTCATTTTGCTGTCCAGCCTGCTCTCCGCCTGTGTCACCGCCTTCGCCGGGCCCATCTCCTTTGTGGGCATCGCCGTCCCCCATATCATGAAGTGGATGCTGAAGACCGCCCGGCCCCAGCTGGTCCTCCCCGCCTGCTTTTTGGGCGGGGCGGCCTTCTGCCTGCTGTGCGACCTGCTGGCCCGCACCCTCTTCGCCCCCACCGAGCTCAACATCAGCTCGGTCACCGCCGTCTTCGGCGCGCCGGTGGTCATCGGCCTGATGGCCTCCCGGAGAAGGGGGGCGCGCTGATGGCCGGCTATCTGTACACCGAGGGGCTGTCCGTGGGCTACGGCGGGCGCCCCCTTCTGGAGCACATCGCCCTGTCCGTCCGCCGGGGGGAGATCGTCACCCTCATCGGCCCCAACGGGGCGGGGAAGTCCACCATCCTCAAGAGCCTGTCCCGGCAACTGCCCGCCCTGGCCGGGCGGGTGGTGCTGGACGGGGCCCCGCTGGCCCGGCTGGGGGAGCTGGAGCTGGCCCGCCGGATGGCCCTGGTCACCACCGACCGGGTGGATCCGGAGCTGATGACCTGCTGGGACGTGGTCAGCACCGGCCGCTACCCCTACACCGGGCGGCTGGGCATCCTGAGCCCGGAGGACCGGCGGATCGTCACCCGCTCCCTGGAGCAGGTCCACGCCGGCCAGCTGGCCCACCAGCTCTTCGCCCGCATCAGCGACGGCCAGCGCCAGCGGGTCCTGCTGGCCCGGGCCATCTGCCAACAGCCGGACGTGATCCTGCTGGACGAGCCCACCTCCTTCCTGGACATCCGGCACAAGCTGGAGCTGTTGGAGATCCTGAAGGAGCTGGTCCGGACCCAGCACCTGGCCGCCGTCCTGTCCCTCCACGAGCTGGACCTGGCCCAGAAGATCTCGGACACGGTGGTCTGCGTCCAGGGGGACGCCATCGGCCCCGTGGGCCCGCCGGAGGAGATCTTCCGGCCGGAGATCATCTCCCGGCTGTACCACCTGCCCGAGGGCCGCTACAGCGCCCTGCTCGCCGGGGCGGAGCTGGCCCCGGTGGCGGGGCCCCCCCGGGTCTTTGTCATTGGCGGCGGGGGGAGCGGCATCCCGGCCTACCGCCTGCTCCAGCGGCGGGGCGTCCCCTTCGCGGCGGGGGTCCTGCAGGCCAACGACCTGGACTACCCCGTGGCCCGGGCCCTGGCCGCGGAGCTGGTGGAGGAGGGGGCCTATCAGCCCATCGGCGCCGCCGCCCTGGAGCGGGCCCGGGCCCTGATGGCCTCCTGCGAGCGGGTGGTGTGTACCCTGTCCGCCTTCGGCCCGGGCAACGCGGGCAATGAACTGCTGTGGCAACAGGCCGGGCAGGCGGGCAAACAGACCGACTGGCGGACCCTGTAGC
>CALWVW010000076.1 GCA_944385075.1 uncultured Oscillospiraceae bacterium
CGGCGCCTGGTTTGTATCCCTCGCTCCGCTCCAAGCTCCCCTGCTCGGGAAGCCGGCACTTCTTATAGAGAATGAAACTCACCCGATGAGGGGTGACACCTTGAAACTGCGCGATCTGTTGGATGGCGTCCCCCTCAGCGGGGGAGAGGTAGACCTGGATATGGAAATATCTTCCATATCCTACGACAGCCGGACCCTGGAGCCCGGCGCCCTGTTTGTGGCCCTGCCGGGCGACAAGACGGACGGACACCGCTACATCCCCCAGGCCCTGGAGCGGGGGGCGGGGGCCGTCCTGTGCGCCAGAGCGCCGGAGGGCCCCGGGCCCTGGCTGTTGACGGCGGACACCCGGCTGGCCCTGGCCCTGGTCTCCGCCAACTGGTTCGGCCGCCCGGGGGAGCGGATGGTGCTGGCCGCGGTCACCGGGACCAACGGCAAGACCACCACCTCCAGCCTGCTTAAGGAGCTTCTGGAGCGGGTGCTGGGGACGAAGGTGGGGCTGGTGGGCACCAACCGGAACATGATCGGGGAGCGGGAGCTCCCCGCCCACCGCACCACGCCGGAGAGCTACGAGCTCCAGGCCCTCCTGCGGCAGATGGCGGACGCCGGGTGTACCCACGTGGTGATGGAGGCCTCCTCCCACGCCCTGGTCCAGCGCCGGACGGCGGGGCTCACCTTTGCCGCCGGCGTGTTCACCAATCTGACCCAGGACCACCTGGACTACCACCACACCATGGAGGCCTACCGGGAGGCGAAGGGCCTGCTGTTCCGCCAGAGCCGCTGTGCTGTCCTCAATTTGGACGACGAGGCGGGCCGCTGGTACCGGGAGCGGGTGTCCTGCCCGGTGTTCACCTATTCAGAGAATTCGGCCCGGGCGGACCTGTGCGCCCGGAATATCCGGCTGTACTCCAGCCATGTGGAGTTTGAGGCGCTGACCCTGGGCCGGCTGGCCCGCATCCACCTGCCCATCCCCGGGGGCTTCTCCATCTACAACGCCCTGGCCGCCCTGTCGGCGGGGCTGGTGCTGGGGCTGGACCTGGAGGAGATGGCCCGGGCCATCCGGTCGGTCCGGGGGGTCAAGGGGCGGGTGGAGGTGGTCCCGGTGCCCCGGGCGTTCACGGTGCTCATCGACTACGCCCACAGCCCCAACGCCCTGGAGAACATCCTGATGACCGCCCGGGACTTCACCGCCGGCCGACTGATCTGCCTGTTCGGGTGCGGCGGGGACCGGGACCGGGGAAAGCGGCCCATCATGGGGGCCGTGGTCCGGGAGCTGGCGGATCTGGCGGTGGTCACCTCCGACAACCCCCGCACCGAGGAGCCCATGGCCATCATCCGGGACATCCTGGCGGGGATGGACGGGCCGGGGGCGGAGATTTACGTGGAGCCGGACCGCCGCCGGGCCATCGCCTGGGCGCTGGCCCAGGGGCGGCCGGGGGACGTGATCGTCCTGGCGGGGAAAGGACACGAGACCTATCAGGATATCGGCGGCGTCCGCTACCCTCTGGACGAGCGGGAGGCGGTGGCGGAGTACTTCCGCGCCTCCTCCGCCGGACAAGAAGAGACTGGAAAAGTACCGGCAAATATGGTATGATGTTTGCCGCGCGTACGGCCCTGGGCCGTTGCCACGAAAGAGAACGGAGACTGGGAGGCAGTTGGAATGACGTGTATCCTCAGCTTTATTGTGGCCTTTGGGGTGGCCGCCATTGTAGGGCAGATCCTGATCCCCCTGTTGCGGAAGTGGAAGGCGGGCCAGTCCATCCGGGAGGATGGCCCCACCTGGCATATGTCCAAACAGGGGACCCCCACCATGGGCGGGCTGATGTTTATCCTGGCCATCGGGGTGGCCCTGGCCCTGGCCGGGTGGGAGGAGCTCCGGCGGGGGAACTGGAACCACTGGTATGTGTTTCTCTTTGCCCTGGTGTTCGGGGCCATCGGCTTCATCGACGACTTTCAGAAGTTGCGGCACCACGCCAATGAGGGCCTCACCGCCCCCCAGAAATTTCTGCTCCAGCTGGCGGCGGCCATCGTCTTTACCACGTTGCTCCGCCGGGAGGGCTATCTCACCCCCGACCTGTACATCCCCTTCCTCAATGTGGAGATCGTGGGCATCCCCTGGGTGGTGTTCATGGTGTTCGCCGCCTTCGTCATGGTGGGGACGGTGAACGCCGTCAACCTCACCGACGGCATCGACGGCCTGGCCACCGGGGTGACCCTCCCCGTGGCCCTGTTCTACATGGCGGTGTCCGCCTGGTTCGGCCGCACCGACCTGGCCGTCCTGTCCGCCGCCCTGGCGGGGGGGCTGGCCGCCTTCCTGATCTACAACTTCCACCCGGCCAAGGTATTCATGGGGGACACCGGCTCCCTGTTCCTGGGGGGCATGGTGTGCGGCCTGGCCTTCGCCCTGGACATCCCCCTGGTCATCCCCATCATCGGCCTGGTGTATGTGGCCGAGGTCCTGTCCGACATCATCCAGGTGGTCTACTTCAAAAAGACCGGGGGCAAGCGGTTTTTCCGCATGGCCCCCCTCCACCACCACCTGGAGATGGGGGGATGGAGCGAGACCAAACTCTTCTGCGTGTTTTCCGGAGCCACCCTGTTGCTGTGTGGGCTGGCCTTTCTGGGGGTCATGGACCGGTATCCGGTGTGAGGGCGGAATTAGGAGTTAGGAATTAGGAATTTTGGGGGCACCGGCCCCTGTGTGGGGCGCGACTCCGGGGAGATCCCCCGCCCCGCCGCGGCGGCACCCAAACAGGAGCCCAGCGAAGCGGGGCCTGTTTGGAGAGGAGGAGCGGCGGAATGAGGGAGCTTTCGCCGCCAGGCGGAAGCGAACGATATGGAGCTTGCGACGACGAAGGAGGTGAGGCCCTTGGCCAGAAAACCGAAACGCGACCTGACCATGGAGGAACAGCTGGCCCGGGGCCCCGTGGATCTCCCCTTCCTGATGATCCTGATGCTCCTGGTGGGCATCGGACTGATCATGATGTTCTCAGCCTCCTACGCCTCGGCCTACTATGACTCCTCCGCCTCGGTCCAGAACAACCCCCTGTACTACATCCAGCGGCAGGGGCTGTTCGCGGCGGCGGGGATCGTCTGTATGTACATCATCTCCAAGATCAACTATCAGATCCTGCGGCCCCTGTCCATCCCCCTGCTGATGGTGGCCATCTTCCTGCTGGTGCTGGTGCTGACCCCCCTGGGGGTGGAGATCAACGGCGCCCAGCGGTGGCTGTATACCTTCCTGTTGCGGGGCCCCACCTTCCAGCCCTCTGAGATCGCCAAGGTGGCGGTCATCATCTTCTTCGCCGCCCGGCTGTCCAAGCGGGACACGGAGAAAAAGAAGCGCTTCACCAGGCGCACCTCCCTGGGGCGGTTCCTGAACTGGCTGGAGAAGATCGGCTTTCTGGAGCTGGTCCCCTACGGGGTGGTGCTGGCCGTGGTGCTGGGGCTGGTGCTGTTGGAGCCCCATATGTCGGGCACCATCCTCATCATGGTGGGGGCGGCGGCGGTGCTCTTTGTGTCGGGGATCGACCTGAAGTGGTTCATCGGTCTGGGCTCCTTGGCGGCGGCCGGCCTGACCGCCATCATCTTCGCCACCGACTATATGACCGCCCGGATCAACCTGTGGATGAATCCCTGGTCAGATCCGCGAGGAGACGGCTACCAGACCATCCAGTCCCTGTATGCCATCGCCTCCGGCGGCCTGCTGGGCCGGGGACTGGGCAACAGTATGCAGAAGTTCCTCTACATCCCGGAGCCGGAGAACGACTTCGTCTTCCCCATCGTGGTGGAGGAGCTGGGGCTGGTGGGCGGCCTTCTGGTACTGCTCCTGTTCGCCCTGCTCATCCTGCGGGGCTACTGGCTGGCCCTCCACGCCCGGGACAAATTCGGGATGCTGACCATTGTGGGCATCATCACCCTGCTGGCGGTCCAGGTCTTTTTGAACATCGGCGTGGTCACCAACCTGATCCCCAACACGGGCATCTCCCTCCCCTTCTTCAGCTACGGAGGGACGGCCCTGATGATCCAGCTGGCGGAGATGGGAGTGGTGCTGGGCATCTCCCGGCAGATCCCGGCGCCCAAGAAAGACTGAGAGTGAAGAGTTGAGAGTGAAGAGTTGAGAGTGAAGAGTGAAGAGTGAAGAGTGAAGATAACCCCATCTCCACTCTCCACTCTGCACTCTCCACTCTACCATAGAGAGGTGTTTCTATGAATATCCTGTTTACCTGCGGCGGTACCGCCGGCCATGTGAACCCGGCGGTGGCCCTGGCCCGCCTGTTCCAGGAGCGGCAACCCGGCTGCCGGGTCCTGTTCGTGGGGGCGGACGGGGGGATGGAGAACAAGCTGGTGCCCAAGGAGGGCTATGAGATCCGCTCGGTCACCATCACCAACTTCCACCGCTCCCTGGCCCCGGCGGACATCGCCCACAACCTGGGCACCCTGGTGAATATGCAGCGGTCCCGGGGGCAGGCCAGGCGCATCCTGGACGAGTTCAGGCCCGATCTGGTGGTGGGCACCGGGGGGTACGCCTCCTTCCCCGTGGTCAATGAGGCCGCCCGCCGGCACATCCCCACCGCCGTCCACGAGTCCAACGCCGTCCCCGGCCTGACCACCAAGGCCCTGTCCCGGGTGGTGGACCGGGTGATGGTGGGCTTTGAGGAGAGCCGGGCCCACTACGACCACCCGGAGAAGGTGGTGGTCACCGGCACCCCGGTGCGGGGGGACTTCTTCCGCTATACCCGGCAGGAGGCCCGGGCCAAGCTGGGCTTTGACGACGAGCGGCCCCTGCTGTTGTCCTACTGGGGCTCGCTGGGGGCCGAGGTGATGAACCAGAAGATGGTGGACTTCATCGCCAAGGAGTGCTATGAGGGCGCCCCCTGGCGGCACGTCCACGGGGCCGGGCGGGACTTCCCCTGGATGCAGGAGGAGTTGCTCCGCCGGGGCCTGAAGCTGGGGGACAACGGGGTGGAGGTCCGGGAGTATATCTACGATATGCCCCTGGTGATGGCCGCCGCCGACCTGGTGCTGTGCCGGGCGGGGGCCTCCACCATCTCGGAGATCACCGCCATCGCCAAGCCCTCGGTGCTGGTGCCCTCCCCCAACGTCACCGCCAACCACCAGGAGAAGAACGCCCGGGTGCTGGCCGACCAGGGGGCGGCGGTCCTGTTGCGGGAGGCCGACTGCGTGGAGGACACCCTCTACGACCAGGTGGCCCTTCTCATGCGGGAGCGGAACCGGCGGGAGAAGATGTCCCGGGCGCTGACCGAGATGGCGGTCCCCGATGCGGGGGAGAAGATCTATGAGACGCTGATGGAGATCGTGAAAAAGTAGAGGTAGCTCCCCGCGGCCCCTGCGGGACCTGAAAATGACGGGAGACCGGCGGGCGGCGCGCGCCCCCGAAACCAATTGCCCCGTTGCGGCATAGGATGGCCCAAATCAGAGGATTTGGAGGCCATTCCATGAGCTACTATGAAATTCAGGGCGGGCGGCCCCTGTCCGGCCGCCTGACCGTCCAGGGGGCCAAGAACAGCGTCCTGCCCATCCTGGCCGCGGCGCTGTTGGCCCCGGGGGAGAGCGTGATCCACAACTGCCCCGACCTGTCCGACGTGTCCGCCACCCTGGACATCCTGCGGCTGTTGGGCTGTCGGGTGGAGCAACAGGGGGACACGGTGGCGGTGGACGCCACCGCGCCGGGGCGCACCGGCATCCCCGAGCACCTGATGCGGGAGATGCGCTCCTCCGTGATCTTCCTGGGGGCGGTGCTGGCCCGGATGGGGGAGGTGGAGCTGTCCTACCCCGGCGGGTGCGAGCTGGGGCCCCGGCCCATCGACCTGCACCTGGCGGCGTTGCGGACCCTGGGGGCGGAGATCCTGGAGGAGCAGGGCTCCCTTCTGGCCCGGCGGGGCCGGGGCGGCATGGCGGGGCGGGAGATCTGCCTGCCCTTCCCCAGCGTGGGGGCCACCGAGAACGCCATGCTGGCCGCCTGTAGCTGTCCCGGCACCACCGCCATCGTGGGGGCGGCCCGGGAGCCGGAGATCGCCGACCTCCAGCGGTTTCTCCGCGCCATGGGGGCGGAGGTGTCGGGGGCGGGGAGCTCCACGGTCACCGTGACGGGGGGGCGGCCCCTCCACCCGGCGGAGCACCGGGTCATGGGGGACCGGATCGTGGCCGCCACCCACCTGTGCGCGGTGGCCGCGGCCCGGGGGGAGCTGGAGCTGACCGGCGTGGAGCCGGGCACCCTGTCCGCGGTGCTGGACCGGCTGGAGGAGGCTGGGTGCCGCATACATACGGAGGACGGGCGGATCTGCCTGTCCAGCGCGGCCCCCCTGCGGGGGGTGCGGCAGGTGCGTACGGCCCCCTACCCCGGCTTTCCCACCGACGCCCAGGCCATCCTGATGGCCGCCCTGGCCGGGGGGACGGGGGCCACCCTGTTTGTGGAGAACATCTTTGAGAACCGCTACCGCCATGTGGACGAACTGGGCCGCATGGGGGCGGATATCCAGGTGGCCGGCCGGGCGGCCATGGTGTCCGGCGTGGGCAAGCTCCACGGGGCCGCGGTCCGCAGTACCGACCTGCGGGGCGGGGCGGCGCTGGTGGTGGCCGGCCTTGCGGCGGAGGGGACCACCCGGGTGACCGGCCTTGCCCACATCGACCGGGGCTACGCGGCCCTGGACCGGGACCTGCGGGCCCTGGGGGCGGAGATCCGGCGGTTGCCCTGACGGGCGGCCGCCTATGACATAAGGAGAACCATTCCATGGCAAGAAGGAGCCACAACAAAACACGGCGGAGGAACAGGGGGCGCTTCGGCCTGCTGTTCAAGCTGTTGTGTCTGGTGGCGCTGGTGGTGGCGCTGACCGCCGGCGTGACGGTCTTTTTCCGGGTGGAGGCGGTGACCGTCACCGGCAATGTGCGCTATACCCAGGAGGAGATCATCGCGGCCACCGGCATCCAGGCGGGAGACAATCTCTTCGCCCTGAACAAGAACCAGATCAACGAGCGGTTGCGCCAGTCCCTCCCCTATATCGGCACGGTGATGATCCGGCGGGATCTGCCCAGCGGCATCACCATCGCGGTGACCGAGTGGGACGCGGTGGCCCAGATCGCCGCCCCGGATCAGGCCCAGATCGCCGCCGCCCAGGCCGAGCGCCAGGGCGACAGCCCGGAGGAGGAGCCGGGGGGGGACGGGAGCGGCGCGGCCTCCGGCGGGGAGGAGCCGGACTATGTGGCCCGGGAGCCCTGGCTCATCAATGTGCAGGGCAAGCTGTTGGAGGCGGCGCCCCCGGACAGCGCCGCCATGGTGGTCACCGGCCTGACCCCCCTGATGCCCCAGGCGGGGAGCCAGCTGGCGGTGCCCCAGGCGGAGCAGACCAAGCTGACGGCCCTGCTCTCCCTCCTGTCCGCCCTGGAGGAGGCGGAGATGCTCCCGCAGATCTCCGCCATCCGGCTGGACGACACGCTGGTGACCATGGACTACCAGGGCCGCTTTGCGATCAAGATGGAGCTCAACGACGATTTCCGCTATGACATCCAGGTGGTCCGGGAGGTGGTGGGGCAGATCGAGACCAACCACGGGCCCCAGGCCTCCGGCTCCATCGACCTGACCCAGGAGCAGTTTCAGGCGGTCTACGACCCCTCCGCGTGATCCGCGCAAAGAAAAGGAAGGAAAGTTTGACCATACGGCCGATTTCCTCTTGACCCGGGGGAAAAACCGCGCTACAATGGTTACAATCTAACACAAAATCTTGCTATTTTGGGGCGCCCGCCCACAAGACTTTGGTCCGCGGGCTCCACTTCACATAGGATATTAGGAGGAACTGACATGGCGTTTGGGCTAGACATGGGACCTGACAGCGTAGTCAACATCAAGGTGATCGGCGTCGGCGGCGGCGGCAACAACGTGGTCAACCGGATGGTGCGCACCGGCACCAAGGGCGTGGAATTCATCGCCGTCAATACGGATAAGCAGGCGCTGTCCATCTCCAGTGCCACCCATAAGATCCAGATCGGCGAAAAGCTGACCAACGGCCAGGGGGCCGGGTCCGACCCGGAGGTGGGCCGCAAGTCCGCCGAGGAGAACCGTACCCAGATCTCCAAGGCCCTGGAGGACACCGACATGGTGTTCATCACCGCCGGCATGGGCGGCGGCACCGGCACCGGCGCGGCCCCCATCGTGGCCGATATCGCCAAGGAGCTGGGCATCCTCACCGTGGGCGTGGTCACCAAGCCCTTCCGGTTCGAGGGGGCCCGCCGGATGAAACAGGCCGAGGGCGGCATCGCCGAGCTCCGCAACAAGGTGGACTCCCTGGTCATCATCCCCAACGAGCGGCTGAAGCTGGCCACCGACCAGAAGATCACCATGGTCAACGCCTTTGAGATCGCCGACGACGTGCTCCAGCAGGCGGTCCAGTCCATCTCCGACCTGATCAAGAACACCGGGTTCATCAACCTGGACTTCGCCGACGTGTCCGCCGTCATGAAGGACGCCGGCCGGGCCCACATGGGCGTGGGCCGGGCCGCCGGCAAGAACAAGGCGGAGGAGGCCGCCAAGATGGCCATCTCCAGCCCCCTGCTGGAGACCTCCATCAACGGGGCCAAGGGCGTGCTGATCAACGTCACCGGCTCCATGGACATCGGCCTGGAGGAGGTGGAGACCGCCGCCAACCTGGTCCAGGAGGCCGCCCA
>CALWVW010000077.1 GCA_944385075.1 uncultured Oscillospiraceae bacterium
GCCCTCGATGTCCTCGTGGTACAGGTCGGCGGGGACGGAGTTGTTGATGTCCAGCAGGGTGACCGTGTCGCCGGAGATACACATGCCGATGTACTCGGACAGGGCGCCGTAGATGTCCACCTCGCAGGAGACGGGGATGCCCCGGGTCACCAGCCGGGAGTTCACATAGCAGGGCTCAAAGCCGAACTCCTTGGGGAAGGCGGGCCAGCACTTGTCGGCGAAGGCCACATACTCCCGGGCCCCCTTGTGCTCCTCCGCCCAGTCCAGCAGGGTCAGCTCCAGCTGGGCCATGCGCTCGTTCATCTCGGGGTAGTAGCGGCCCTCGCCCATCTCCTTGGCCATGTCGGCGCACACCTCGGGGATCCGGGGGTCGCCCGCGTGGGCCTTATAGGCCACCAGCAGGTCCAGCTCGGAGTTCTCCTCCACCTCGACGCCCAGCTCGTACAGCCCCTTGATGGGGGCGTTACAGGCGAAGAAGTCCTGGGGCCGGGGGCCGAAGGTGATGATCTTCAGCTTGGACAGGCCGATGAGGGTCCGGGCGATGGGGACGAACTCCTGGATCATGCGGGCCACGTCCTGGGCGGTGCCCACGGGGTACTCGGGGATGAAGGCCTTCAGGTGCCGCATCCCCAGGTTGTAGGAGCAGTTGAGCATGCCGCAGTAGGCGTCGCCCCGGCCGTCGATCAGGTCCTTGCCCGTCTCCTCGGCGGCGGCGGCGTACATGACGGGGCCGTCGAACTTCTGGGCGATGAGGGTCTCGGGGGTCTCGGGGCCGAAGTTGCCCAGGAACACCACCAGGGCGTTACAGCCGGCGGCCTTCACCTCGTCCACCGCCTTGAGCATATCCCTCTCGTTCTCCACGGTGGTCTTGCACTCGTAGATCTCCAGGTCCTTCTCCTTGCAGGCGGCCACGATGGCGGCCCGGCGGCGCTCGGACAGGGAGATGATAAAGCAGTCCCGGGAGACCGCGATGATCCCCAGTTTCACAGTAGGAATGTTGGTAAGCATAGTCTTCACACCTCGTTTGCAAATTTACCGGACTCAGCCGATATCTCCGGCGATGTCAATGTTTTCTCCGTCCAGCGCCACCACCGCGCCCTGGGCGGCCTCGGCGCTCTCCCCGTGGGCCAGGAGCCACTTGTTGCAGGCCCAGAGCATCCTGTCCTCCCCGTTGAGGGGGGTGATCTCCGGCCTGGGCCCGTTGGTCCCCCGGGGCAGGGCCACCAGCACCCGGAAGCCCTCCCCCGCCTTGGCGGAGCAGGGGGCGTAGTGTAGCGTGGTGGCGTAGACCTCCACCACCTCGCCGGCGGGGACCCGGAAGGCCCGCACCCGGGCGGTGTCCAGCCGCCCGTCCACAATGTCGTCCTCCCGGGCCACCAGAAGGATGAAGTCCCGGGTGCCACAGTTGATCTCGCTGTCCCGGTGGTACTCCAGGCAGTTGAGCTTGGTGTTGTGCCCGTTGCACCAGCCCAGCTGGATGGGCATCCCACCATAGGCGTTGCCCGCCAGCTGGCCGGCGATGGGCAGGGCCTCCAGCTCCGGCTGGGAGGGCACATAGGCCGTCCCCTCGGGCAGGGGGGTGACCCGCTCCAGGGTGGCCAACAGCTCGCCGGTGTCATACCCCTCCAGCACCTTTCCGTAGGGGGCAAAGGCCCGGTCGTGGACAGATTCGATTTTCATGCTCGATCACCTCACGGTTTCAATTTTCAGTTGCCGGTCATTTTCCCGCCACTCGTCTGACGCATCCGTCGCAGAGTCGGCCGCTGACCGGTAAAAACACCTGGGCGCAGGGGCCCACCAGACAGGCGCACACGATGGTGCCCACCCCCACCAGCCCCCCCAGCAGGAAGCCGGCCAGGGCGAAGCTCACGTCCACCGCCACCCGGATCGGCCCGAAGGGCCTGTGGCTCAGCTCGCTGATGGACAGGGCCACCAGGTCGTTGGGGCCCACCCCCAGCTGGGAGCGGATCACCACCGTCATCCCGAAGGCCAGCACCACACAGCCCAGGGCCAGCACCGCCACCCGGTGGGGCAGTGCCATCCCCTCCGGGAACAGGGGGTCCAGGCACAGGGTCCACAGGTCGATGATGGGGCCGCCCAGGGCCATGCACAGGACGGTCCCCACCCCCACCAGGCTCCGGGCCACCGCCAGCAGGATCACCAGGATCAGCAGGGACACCAGCAGATGGACCTGTCCGTGGGTCACCCACCCGGGCCAGGGCAGGCCCAGGTGGATCCCCTGGATCAGCACGTTGAAGGGGTCGGACCCCAGGTCCATCTCCAGAAACAGCGTGACCCCCAGATGGGCCACCGCAAGCCCCGCCAACAGCAGGGCGGCCCGGACCAACAGCTCGGGCAGACGCATCCCTCTCACGGCTCCATCTCCCGCTCCCGGCGGAGCTCCTCTTCCTCCTCCGGCGTCAGCTGGGCCTCCTTCAGGTCGGCCCGGTAGCGCCGCCAGGTGTACCAGCCGAAGGCCAGCGCCGCCGCCGCGAACGCCCCCCCGATCAGCAGGCTGACCGGCTGGGAGAAGGAGGCGTCCGCTCCGCTGGCGGTGGCGATCTTCCAGGCCAGGTAGAGCAGATAGACCGCCACCGCCGCCCGGAGCACGGCGGCGGTGTCCGCCCGGCTCTTTCTTGTCACATGGTAATGCTTCTTCTCACGCACAGGGGCCCCTCCTCACCTCGGGGATTCAGCGGGCCAGCACCGGGAACAGCCCCTTCATCGCGGGGTAGATCTGCCGGAACTGCTGGTATCTGGCCTCGTAGCGGGCGGCCACGGCCGGGTCGGGCCGGACCGTCTGGGCGGTGTGGACCAGCCTGGCGCACGCCGCCTCCACCGTGGGGTAGGCGCCGCAGGCCACCATGGCCAGCATGGCGCCCCCCATCCCCGGGCCCTGCTCCGACGCCGGGACCTCCAGCTGGATGTTCAGCACATTGGCCAGGATGGTCCGCCACAGGGGGCTCTTGGCCCCGCCGCCGCAGAGCATACTGCGCCGGATGGAGATGCCCAGGGACCGGGCCACCTCCAGGCTGTCCCGGATGGCGAAGGCCACCCCCTCCAGCACCGCCTGGGTCAGGTCGGAGCGGCTGGTATCCATGGTCATCCCCACAAAGGTCCCCCGGGCGTCGGTGTCGTTGATGGGGGAGCGCTCCCCCATGAGATAGGGCAGGAAGTACACGTGGTTGTTGCCCAGCTTCTCCGGGGTGATGGGGGCCTGCTCGGCGGCGTAGTCCCCGGTCCGGAAGATGTCCTCCATCAGCCACTTGTTACAGCTGGCGGCGGACAGCATACAGCCCATCAGGTGGTAGTGCCCGTCGGCGTGGGCAAAGGCGTGCAGGGCGTTGTGGGGGTCCACCCCGAACTTCTCGCTGGAGATGAAGATGGTGCCGGAGGTGCCCAGGGAGATGTTGCAGGCCCCCTCCCCCACGGTGCCGGTGCCGATGGCGGCGGCGGCGTTGTCCCCCGCCCCGGCGCACACCTGCACCTGGGGGGACAGCCCCAGCCGGGCGGCCACCTCGGGCCTCAGGGTCCCCACCGTCTCATAGCTCTCAAAGAGCCGGGGCATCTGCCCCTCGGTGATCCCGCACAGGTCCAGCATCTCCCGGGACCAGCGCCTGTGCTCCACGTCCAGCAGGAGCATCCCGCTGGCGTCGGAGTAGTCGGTGCAGTGGACCCCGGTGAGCAGGAAGTTGATGTAGTCCTTGGGCAACATGATCTTCCGGATCCGGGCGAAGTTCTCCGGCTCGTGCTCCCGCATCCAGAGGAGCTTGGGGGCGGTAAAGCCCGCGAAGGCGATGTTGGCGGTCCAGGCGGACAGCTTCTCCTTGCCCACGGTCCCGTTGAGGTAGTCCACCTCCCGGGCGGTGCGGCCGTCGTTCCAGAGGATGGCCGGGCGGATCACCTGGTCGTGCTCGTCCAGCACCACCAGCCCGTGCATCTGGCCCCCGGCCCCAATGCCCGCCACCTGGGCGGCGTCGAAGCCCCGGAGCAGCTCCGGGATCCCCTCCAGCACCGCGTCCCGCCAGTCCTCGGGGTTCTGCTGGCTCCAGCCGGGCTGGGGAAATTCGATGGGGTACTCCTTGGAGACCACGTTTTGGATCTCCCCCTCCCCGTCCATGAGCAACAGCTTGACGGCGGAGGTGCCCAAATCAATTCCAATATACAGCATACCGCGCCTCTTTAGCCCTTTCCGGACTTGCGGCTGGTGACCACGTCGAAGATGACCGCCACCAACAGCACGCCGCCCTTGACCACATACTGCCAGGAGTCGCCGATGCCCATGATGGACATGCCCATGTTGATGACGCCCAGCAGCAGAGCGCCGATGACCACGCCGCCGATGGTGCCGCTGCCGCCGTAGGCGGACGCGCCGCCGATGAAGCAGGCGCCGATGGCGTCCATCTCAAAGGAGGTGCCGGTGTTGCCGTTGACGGAGCCCACGCGGGCGGCGTTCAGCAGGCCGCACAGGCCGGCCAGCAGGCCCATGTTGGCGTAGGCGATGAAGTAGATCTTGTTGGTGTTGATACCGGACAGCTTGGTGGCCTTCTCATTGCCGCCCACCGCGTAGAAGTACCGGCCGAAGGCGGTCTTGGCGGTGATGAAGTTGTAGATCAGGCAGATGGCCAGCACCCAGACCAGCATCACGGAGATGCCCCGGTACTGGCTGAGCTGATAGCAGTAGACCAGGATCAGGGCGGCGATGACGCCCGCCTTCAGGTAGTCGGCCAGGGCGCTGTTCTGCCGGTAGCCGTTCTTGGCCCGCTCCCGGCGGTTCTTCATGGTGTTCAGCACCACCAGCACGGCGGCCACGATGCCCACGATCAGGGCGGAGAGGACGGTCTCCCCGTCGTCCAGGCCGGGGACCTTGATATAGGCGGTGAAGATGTTCAGGAAGGTGGAATCCTGGATGGCCACGGTCTTGTTGTCCAGGGCCAGACGGCCCAGGCCGCGGAAGATGAACATACCGCCCAGGGTGGTGATGAAGGGCGGGATGCGCACATAGCCGATCCAGTAGCCCTGCCACACGCCCACCAGCAGGCCCACCAGCAGGCAGATGCCGATGGTCAGGATGGGGTTGACGGACATATTGGAGATCATGACCGCCGCCAGTCCGCCCACCAGGCAGATGACCGAGCCGATGGACAGGTCGATGTTACCGCCGGTCAGGATACACAGCAACATACCGCAGGCCATGACCAGCACGTAGCCGTTCTGGAGCATCAGGTTGGACAGGTTCTGGGCGTAGACCAGACGGCCGTCCGTCAGAATCGCGAACAGGACGAACACCGCCACCAGGGCGATGACCATGGTATACTTTCGCAAAAAGTCAAACATCTTGGAGGAAAACCTTCTCTGGCTCTTGTTCGTATCGGTAATCACTTTCATTGACTATCACACCTTCCCCTTGTTATGCCCTGGCGGCATCCCGGATAATGTAACCCATGATGTTCTCCTGGGTGGCCTCCGCGGCGTTGACCTCGGCCAACAGCCGCCCCTCGTTCATGACATAGATCCGGTCGCACATCCCCAACAGCTCGGGGAGCTCGGAGGAGATCATGACCACCGACTTCCCCTGGCTCACCATGTCATTGATCAGGCAGTAGATATCGTACTTGGCGCCCACGTCGATGCCCCGGGTGGGCTCATCCATGATGAGCACGTCGGGCTCGGTGAACATCCACTTGCCCAGCAGGGCCTTCTGCTGGTTGCCGCCGGACAGGTTGCCGATACGCTGTTCGATGGTGGGGGTCTTGGTCCCCATCTCCTTGCGCATGTCCTCGGCCACCTGGACCTCCCTGTCCGTGTCGATGACGCCGCCGCGGCACACCTTGTCCAGCCGGGCCAGGGTGGTGTTGAAGCGGATGGACTCGTCCAGGATCAGGCCGTTGGTCTTCCGGTCCTCGGTGACGTAGGCGATCTTGTGGCGGATGGCGTCCTCCGGGCTCTTCAGGTTGACCTTCTCCCCGTTGAGATAGAGCTCGCCGGAGATGCCGGTGCCGTAGCTGTGGCCGAAGATGGACATGGCCAGCTCGGTGCGCCCGGCGCCCTGCAGGCCGGAGAAGCCCACCACCTCGCCCTTGTGGACGTGGAAGGACACGTGGTCGTCCACCACCCGCTCGGGGTACAGGGGGTGGTGCACCGTCCAGTTTTTGACCTCCAGGCTCACCTGGTCCTGGACCTTGTGCTCCCGGTGGGGGTAGCGGTCCTCCATGGACCGGCCCACCATGCCCTTGATGATCCGGTCCTCGCTGAACTCGTCCACCCCCTTGACCAGGGTCTCGATGGTGGAGCCGTCCCGGATGATGGTGGCCTTGTCGGCACAGTAGATGATCTCGTTGAGCTTGTGGGTGATAATAATGGAGGTAAGCCCGCTCTTCTTCGACTCGATCAGCAGGTCCAACAGCATCTTGGCGTCCTCGTCGTTCAAAGAGGAGGTGGGCTCGTCCAGAATCAGCAGTTTCACTTTCTTGGAAAAGGCCTTGGCGATCTCCACCAGCTGTTGCTTGCCGGTGCCGATGTCCTTGACCAGGGTCTGGGCCGACTCGTGCAGGCCCACCCGCTCCATGTGGCGCTCGGCCTCGTAATAGGTCTTGTTCCAGTCGATGTAGCCCATCTTGTTCCGGATCTCGTTGCCCAGGAACATATTCTCGCCGATGGACAGCAGGGGGATCAGGGCCAGCTCCTGGTGGATGATGACGATCCCCTGGGCCTCGCTGTCCTTCTGGGTCTTGAACTGACACAGCTTTCCGTCGTAGTAGATCTCCCCGGTATAGCTCCCCACGGGGTAGGTCCCGGACAGCACGTTCATCAGGGTGGACTTCCCGGCGCCGTTCTCGCCGATGAGGGCGTGGATCTCGCCCTCCTCCACCTTCAGGTTCACGTTGTCCAGAGCCTTGACACCGGGGAACTCCTTTGTGATGGAGCGCATCTCCAAAAGCACTTTAGACAAATAAGGTTCCTCCCCTCGATCTCAAGATGAAAAAAAGATGGGCGGGGCAGGCGCCCCGCCCATCTGATTGCCTATGCGGATATGGCGGTCGGATCAGGCCGCGGCGACCAGGTAGCCGTCGTCGCCCACGGTGTAGTAGCCGGTGTCCACCAGCTTCTCCTGCATGTTGTCGGTGGTGACCACGTCAGGCACCAGCAGGAAGGAGGGGCAGATACGGCCCTCGGAGGTGGAGTAGGACTCGACGTCATAGGCGCAGTCGAAGTCCCAGCCGGAGGCCTCGATCAGGCTCTCGTCGATGGTCGCGCCCTCCAGGATGGCCTTGGCCAGATCCAGGGTGACAACGGCCTCGTTGGCCACGGCCTTGTAGACGGTCATGGACTGCAGGCCGTCCTTGATGTTCTTCAGGTTGGCCACGTCGCCGTCCTGGCCGGTGATCAGGATGTCGGCCTTGTTGGCGCCGGCGTAGTCGGACTGGATGGCCTGGGTCACGCCCAGAGCGGTGGAGTCGTTGGAGCACAGCCAGGCGTCGACCTGGGTGCCGTCAGCGTAGTAGGAGGCCAGGATGTTCTGGGCGCGCTCCATAGCGGTCTGGGTGTCCCAGGCGGCGGTGGCGACGGCGTCAAAGTCGGTCTGGCCGGAGACGACCACCAGCTTGCCCTCGTCGATGTAGGGCTGGAGCTGGTCCATGGCGCCCTGGAAGAAGTAGCCGGCGTTGTTGTCGGCGGGGTCGCCGGCGGTCAGCTCGATGTTGAAGGGGCCGGCCTGGTTGGCCAGGTCCAGGGTCTCCACGATGTACTGGCCCTGCAGGGTGCCCACGGTGTAGTTGTCGAAGGACACGTAGTAGGACACGTTGTCGTTCATGATCAGACGGTCATAGGCGATGATGGGGATGCCAGCCTCGCCGGCCTCGTTCATGACGGTGTTCAGGGCCTCGCCGTCGATGGCGGAGACCACCAGCAGGTCCACGCCCTCGGCGATCATGTTCTGGATGTCGTTGACCTGGCGGTTGGTGTCGTTGTCGGAGTAGGTGACGATGGTCTCGTAGCCGGCGGCCTGGAACTGCTCGTCCAGGTAGGAGCCGTCACGGTTCCACCGCTCCAGGGACTGGGTGGGCATGGAGATGCCGACGGTCTTGGCCTCGCCGGTGGCGCTGGTCGCGCCCTGGCTGGTGGAGGCGCTTCCACCGGGGGTGGAACCGCTGGTGCTCTCGTCCCCGCCGCCGCAGGCGACCAGGGCCAGAGACATGCATGCCGCAAGAAGTAAGGCAAGCGCTTTTTTCATGTTCTTTTCCTCCTAAATAATGATAGAACTTTTGCCTCTTGAGTCGAGAGGAACCTCCCCTCTCTTCATCTCCAATTTTATAACTCATTTTATAAAAGTCAAGGAATATTTCATAAGTTCCCGTTTTTTTGTTAAATATATATTAAAAATACCCCTTATAATTGTGCATAAAATCATCCCCGTCTTTTCTTTTGAGAAGCAACTTTCGAAAGTTGCCGCTTTTCCCCCGGAAAATCATTGACTGTTCCGTAAAATATGGTACAATA
>CALWVW010000078.1 GCA_944385075.1 uncultured Oscillospiraceae bacterium
AAGAACGGCCGCACCTTCTTCAACGCCAAGCGGGCCCAGCTGGCCAAGCACCAGATGGAGACCGTGGGCGCCGAGCTCCGGAAGAATATGCTCTGGGGCGACGACACCGACCTGGACACCGCGTCCAACTAAGACCAAACGCGAGCCCGGCGCCAGCGGGTCGCGTTTGGAGAGGAGGAGCAAGGGAACGTAGCAAGGGATGCCCGCCAGGGTGTCCCGCGCGGAGCGGACTTTGCTTCGACGAGGGGTGACGATACCGACCTGGTGCCGCGCTCCACCGAAAGCCGAATACAACGGACAGGCCCCCGGCATAGCCGGGGGCCTGTTTTGTTGTATCATATGGATGGATTCAGCTGAAGTGCCACCTGAACGAGATTATATTATCCAGACGAAGGCTGAGACTAGCCCCTTGCTTGAATATATTGTAGGGATTACCGAGCTCGCCTTCGGCGGCCTACTCCTCGTCCAGCTTGAGCACAGCCATAAACGCCTCTGTCGGGAGCTGGACGGTCCCCAGGGTGCGCATCTTTTTCTTGCCCTCCTTCTGCTTCTCCAGGAGCTTTTTCTTCCGGGTGATGTCGCCGCCGTAGCACTTGGCCAGCACGTCCTTGCGCAGGGCCTTGACGGTCTCCCGGGCGATGATCTTGCCGCCGATGGCCGCCTGGACGGGCACCTCAAAGAGCTGGCGGGGGATGTTCTCCTTCAGCTTTTCGCAGATGCGCCGGGCCCGGGGGTAGGCCTTGTCCTTGTGGGCGATGAAGGACAGGGCGTCCACCTGGTCCCCGTTGAGGAGCAGGTCCACCTTCACCAGGTCGCTCTTCTCGTAGTCCTCCAGCTCGTAGTCCAGGCTGGCGTAGCCCTTTGTCCGGGCCTTCAGGGCGTCGAAGAAGTCGTAGATGATCTCCCCGATGGGCATGGAGTAGTGGAGCTCCACCAGATTGGTGTCCAGGTACTGCATATCCTTGAAGACGCCCCGGCGCTCCTGGCACATGGGCATGATGTTGCCCACATAGTCCGGGGGGGAGATGATGGACACCTTGGCGTAGGGCTCCCGGGCCTCGGCGATGGAGCCGGGGTCGGGGTAGTTGTGGGGGTTGTCCACCCGGACCACGGTGCCGTCGGTCTTGGTGACCTCGTAGATGACAGAGGGCAGGGTGGTCACCAGATCCAGGTCGAACTCCCGCTCCAGCCGCTCCTGGATGATCTCCATGTGGAGCATCCCCAGAAAACCGCACCGGAAGCCGAAGCCCAGGGCGGCGGAGGACTCGGGCTCGAAGGACAGGGAGGCGTCGTTGAGCTGGAGCTTCTCCAGGGCGTCCCGCAGGTCGGGGTACTTGGAGCCGTCCTCGGTGTAGATGCCGCAGTAGACCATGGGCTGGGCCGGGCGGTAGCCGGGCAGGGGCTCGGCGGTGGGCCGGTCGGCCCCGGTGATGGTGTCGCCCACCCGGGTGTCCTTCACGTTCTTGATGGAGGCGGTGAACCAGCCCACCTCCCCGGCGGACAGCGCGTCGCAGGAGTCCATCCCCAGGGGGCGCAGCCAGCCGCAGTCCAGCACCTGATAGCTGGCCCCGGAGGCCATCATCTTGACGGTCATCCCCTTTTTCAGGGTCCCCTCCATCACCCGGAAGTAGACGATGACCCCCACGTAGGGGTCGTACTGGCTGTCGAACACCAGGGCCTTCAGGGGGGCGTCCGGGTCCCCCTGGGGGGCGGGGATGTTCCGGACGATGTCCTCCAGCACGGCGGGGATGTTGATGCCCTGCTTGGCGGAGATCTCCGGGGCGTCCTGGGCGGGGAGGGCCAGGATGTTTTCGATCTCCTCCTTCACCCGGGCCGGGTCGGCGGCGGGCAGGTCGATCTTGTTGAGGACGGGGAGGATCTCCAGGTCGTGCTCCATGGCCAGATAGGTGTTGGCCAGGGTCTGGGCCTCGATGCCCTGGGAGGCGTCCACGATGAGCACCGCCCCCTCGCAGGCGGCTAGGGAGCGGGACACCTCATAGTTGAAGTCCACGTGGCCCGGGGTGTCGATGAGGTTCAGGGCGTAGGTCTCCCCGTCCTCGGCGGTGTAGTCCAGCCGCACCGCCCGGGCCTTGATGGTGATGCCCCGCTCCCGCTCCAGGTCCATGTTGTCCAGCAGCTGGGACTCCATCTCCCGCTGGGGCACCGCGTGGCACAGCTCGATGAGCCGGTCGGACAGGGTGGATTTTCCATGATCGATGTGGGCGATAATGGAAAAGTTACGGATATGAGATTGGTCGGTCATAAATCAGGATACCTCCATCGGAGAATCACCAAATCGGAGCCCAGCGTCAGCGGGTCCGATTTGGAGAGGACGAACAGCGGAATGAGCGAGCCTTGCCCGTTGGGGCAAGGCGAGGGATATGGAGCTTGTGAGGACGAGGTCGGTCATAAGTCAGAAAACCTCCATGAAAATAAGGCAGAGGAGAAGCAAATCACTTTTGGTTCCGGGCGGACATCAGCCCGTTGATCCGCTCGCCGGCGGCGTGGATGAGCTGGTACAGGGACTGGTAGAGGACGGGGTAGTCCCGGGTCAGCGCCTCGTGGTCCATGTCGGGCATGGGGCCCTTGTCCTTGGCGTGGGCGGCCAGGGCGTCCTCCAGCTCGGCCTGGGAGCACTTCATGTCCGCGTCGGGGAGCCCCGCCTGAAAGTGCCGGGGGGAGACGGAGAAGAAGTCGGGGGTGTAGCTGGGGCTGGCCTGGTAGAGCCGGCGGTAGACCTGGTACACGGCGGTGGACAGGTAGTTGGCCGCCGCCTGGATGGCCTCCCGGTTCCCGGTCTTGCTCAGCAGGTCGAACAGGGCGCCGATGGAGTTGACCAGGAGCTTTTTGGACAGCATGGCCAGGACGCTCCCCTTCAGGGTGTTGCCCTTCTCCTCGCTCAGGTCGTACAGCTCCTCCGGGGCGATGGTGGTGCCGTCCCGGCTGAGGGTACGCCCCAGAAGGAAGTCGGCGGATACGCCGTAGTAGTTACAGGCCCGCACCACAAAGGAGAGCCCCGGCTCCCGGATCCCGTTCTCATAGTGGGAGAGGAGGGCCTGGGAGATCCCCAGGGCCGTGGCGGCGGTGCGCTGGCTGACCTTTTTTTCCTGCCGCAGAAGGGACAGGGTGCGGGAAAACTCTGGATTCAAGATGGTTCACCTCGGGAAAAAGATGGATCGCCGGCGGACGGCGGATGGACTTGGCACAGCAAAAATACACATGGTATAGTATACTAAAAAACAATACGTGGCGTAAAGAGGAAAACGGAAAAAATTCGGGAAGGCGGGCGGATTTTTTGTGGCCGCCCGGTGAAAACTATGGTACAGCCCCTTGCATTTTTCGGGGGGAAATGCTACCATATTCACCAGAAACAGGTGTGACGTTCACATCAAATTTTGGCTTGGAGGGAACAGCTATGTTCAAAAAATTGATCGAGACCCTGAAGGCACACCCCCGCAAGATCGTATTTACCGAGGGGACCGACCCCCGGATCCTGGAGGCCTCCGCCCGACTGCTGTCCGGGACCTTCCTGACCCCCATCCTTATCGGCAACGAGAAGGCGATCCAGGCCGCCGCTGAGGAGGCCGGGTTCAATATCCGGGGCGCCATCATCATCGACCCGGAGCAGTATGAGAACATGGAGGCCATGGTGGCCAAGATGGTGGAGCTCCGCAAGGGCAAGATGGCCGAGGACGAGTGCCGCGCCGCCCTGAAGAAGAGCAACTACTTCGGCACCATGCTGGTGGCCATGGGGGAGGCCGACGCCCTTCTGGGCGGCGCCACCTACTCCACCGCCGACACCGTCCGGCCCGCCCTTCAGCTGGTCAAGACCAAGCCGGGCAACAAGATCGTCTCCTCCTGTTTTATTCTGGTGCGCCCCTCCGCCACCGGCGACAACGATGTGCTGGCCATGGCCGACTGCGCCATCAATATCAAGCCCACCGAGGACGAGCTGGTGGAAATCGCCGTGGAGACGGCCAAGTGCGCCCGGATCTTCGGCATCGACCCCAAGGTGGCCTTCCTGAGCTACTCCACCTTCGGCTCCGGCAAGGGCGAGGACGTGGACAAGATGCGCAACGCCTGTGAAAAGGCCAAGGCCGCCATGCCCGACGTGCCCGTGGACGGCGAATTGCAGTTCGACGCCGCCGTCTCCCCCCGGGTGGCCCAGACCAAGTGTCCCGGCTCCAAGGTGGCCGGCTATGCCAACACCTTTATCTTCCCCGACATCAACGCGGGCAACATCGGCTACAAGATCGCCCAGCGCCTGGGCTCCTTTGAGGCCTACGGCCCCATCCTGCTGGGCCTGAACGCCCCCATCAACGACCTGTCCCGGGGCTGTAACGCCCAGGAGGTCTACTCCATGGCCATCATCACCGCCGCGTTGGCATAATATTTCTTTCGGTAAGAGGGACCCGGACCGGGTCCCTCTTTTTTTACCGCGGCAAAGAAGGGGGCGAGGGGCGCACCTGGTGTCAGGTGCGCCCCTCGCCCTTTGGAAAGGAAGAAAGGATCAGGCCCAGTAGGGAAGCCAAACGCCCATCCCCAGCTCAAGAGCCTTGCGATAACAGCGGGTGGTGACCGCCAGATCCAGGATCCCGGCGCCCACGGCGTTGAAGTAGATGATCTGATCGTCGTTGTCCCGGCCGGTCTTTTTCCCGTTGAGGATCTCGCCCAGATTGGCGTCGATATCCTCGTCCTTGACCAGGCCCTCCGCCGCCATCAGGGCGATGGTGCTGGCCATCCGGTGCTTGATGGTGTCCCAGAAATCCACCACGATCTTGTCGGCCTGGGTGACACAGCCGTACTCCACCTCGTGGCCCGCCATATGGACGATGAGGGCGCCCTTTTTGATCCACTCCGCCTTGACAAAGGGGGTGTCGGCCAGGGTGACGGTGACGATGATGTCGCTCTCCCGGACGGCCGGCTCCGGGGTGTCCACGGTGGCGAAGGTGACGCCGGGGTACTTGGCCCGGGCCTCCTCCACAAAGCGCTGGGCGTTCTCCGGCCGGATATCATAGACATAGACCTTTTGCAGGCCGGGCCGGACGATGAGGGCGGCCTCCAGCTGGGTGCGGCCCTGGGCGCCGGCGCCGCAGATGGTCATGACCTTGGAGTCCTGGCGGGACAGGAGCTTCATGGCGGTGCCCCCGGAGGCGCCGGTGCGCTTGGCACTGACGGCGGTGCCGTCGGCAAAGCAGAGGGGGAGCTTGGTGTCCGGGTCGTTGAGGACCATCATGACGCTGGCCCGGGGCAGGCCCTGCTTGTAGTTCATGGGGCCGCTCCCGATCCATTTGACGCCGGCCATGTCGTACTCGCCGCCGATATAGCCGGGCATGCAGTTGATCCGGCCCAGGGTGTTCTCGTCCTCCGGCTTCTCCCCGAAGCGCATGACCACCTTGCCGGGGGTGATGACATCCCCCGACTCAAACAGGGAGTAGGCCCGGTGTACATCGTGGAGCACGGCGGACATATCCTCGGCGCCCAGCTCCCGCATATCCCGGTTGTTCAAAAACAGGACTTTCACGGTGTTTCCCATGGTACAGTGCTCCTTTTTTAAGAAATGGAAGTGCCTGGGGCCATATCATCAGGATATGGCCCCAGGCGAGAGAGAAGGAATTACTCCCAGTAGTGAAGGGTGGTGCCCTTCCCCAGCTCCAGGGCCTTGCGGTAGCACCGGGTGGTGACCGCCAGGTCCAGAATACCGGTGCCCACGGCGTTGAAATAGATGATCTCGTCATCGTTTTCACGGCTGGGCTTGGTGCCGAGCAGGAGCTGGCCCAGCTGGCCGGTGATGTCCTCGTCCTTGATGAGGCCGTCCTTCCACATGAGGGCGACGGTGCTGATCATCCGGTGCTTGATGGTGTCCCAGTTGTCCACCACGATCTTGCTGGCCTTCTTGACGCAGTCATAGGTGACCTCGTAGTCGGCCATGTTCATCAGCAGACAGCCCTTCTTGAGCCAATCGGCCTGGACGATGGGCTCGTTGGCCAGGGTGACACAGACGGTGATGTCGCTCTCCGGCACGGCCTTGGCGGGGTCGTCCACGGCGATGAACTCCACGTTGGGGTACTTGGCCTTGGACTCCTCCACAAAGCGCTGGGAGCTCTCGGGCCGGATGTCATAGACATAGACCTTGTTGATGCCGGGGCGGACGGTGAGGGCGGCCTCCAGCTGGGTACGGCCCTGGGCGCCGGCGCCGCAGATGGTCATGACCTTGGAGTCCTGACGGGACAGGAGCTTCATGGCCACGCCGCCGGAGGCGCCGGTGCGCTTGGCGCTGACCTCGGTGCCGTCGGCCACGCAGACGGGGAGCTTGGTGTCCGGGTCATTCAGAATGACGGTGACGCTGGCCCGGGGCAGGCCCTTCTTGTAGTTCATAGGGCCGCTTCCGATCCACTTGATACCCGCCATATTGTACTCGCCACCGAGATAGCCGGGCATGGCGTTGATCCGGCCCAGGGTGTTCTCATCCTCCGGAGAGGAGCCCCAGCGCATGACGCACTTGCCGGGGACCAGCACGTCCCCCTGCTCGGTGAGGATATAGGCCCGCTCCACGTCGTGGATGACGGAGGGCATATCGCCACAGCCCAGCTCCTCCATATCTTTGTTGTTCAGGAACAGAATGTCTACTTTGCTCATCACAGATCATTCCTTTCATCATAGTATAGTGTAATAGGGGAGAAACGGGGATCAGCGCTCCCCGGTCTCGAAATAGTGGGCGACCTGCTCCTTGGTCATGCCGTCCAGGCCGAGGTTGGCGGCACAGCGGCCCTTGCTCCGGAAGTCGGTCTGGTAGATGGAGCTGGTCAGTTGGATCACCGCGTCGATGTTGGGGGTGGGGACGCCGGCCACCTGGCCCAGGGTGGAGATGGGGACCAGGCTCATGGGGACGTCCTCGGTGACATAGCGTACCTGGATATTGGTGGGCCCCTTGATATCGCCGTAGGCGGGATTGTTCTGGATCAGGTGGTACAGATCCTCCCCGTGGGTGTCGTAGCAGTCCTTGAGCCACTCCTCCGCGGAGAGAATGTGGACGCCGTAGGCTTCGGCCACCGCCTGGCGCTCCAGGTCGATGGCGTGGATCAGCACGGCCACAGAGGGGGAGATCCCGTCCCAGTAGTAGCGGAAGCCGTTGGTGTCGTGCTCGATCCGGCCGATGTTGAGTAGCACCGGGGTGGGGTGGAACAGAGCGCCGATGTTGGACAGACTGGTCTCCAGACAGTTCTTGGCGGGAATGAACTGGGGGTAGTAGGGGTGGAGCAGATCCAGCACCTGCTGGGTCCGGCTGGCGGGGAAGGCCCCCAGCAGGACCTCCTTCTTGACGCCGAAGATGCCCACCGCGTTGGGCCCGGTCTTCCGGCAGGAGTAGATCAGGGTCTGGGTCTCCGCGATGGTGATGTCCGCCTGACAGCCCTTGGCGCGGATGGTGGTCAAGAACTCCAGGGCGCCGCCGGTCCGGCCGGGGTTGAGGACCACGACCTGCCCGTCAGACAGGGCGGAATAACAGGCCTCGGCGATCATTTTGTGGGTGAAGGAGGGGGTGACCACCATGATCAGGTGGACGCCCCGGATCGCCTGGGCCACATCTGTGGTGATCAGGTTCATGACCTGGTGGGTGGTCTGCCCATCCTGGGTCAGGTCGATGCCGCCGGCGGCCTGAATGGGCTCCAGATACTGGGGAAACAGGTCGCACAGGTTGACCTTGACGCCCCGGCTGGCCAAATAACCGGCAATGGCGGTCCCACCGTTTCCGGCCCCGATGACAGCAACAGTCGTTTCCATAAAACCATTTCCTTCCCGTTTTGTTTCTGATGGAAACAGAATTATTCAAATGGGGAAGCGCACGGCCAGAGTATGTCCCGCCGGACAGAGTGGCCGATTCCGCTGAACCCGAGGCCAGAGGCGCCGGCCGCGCGATTCCCACAATTTGACAAATATGCTATGACGACAAAAAATAAAATATATTAGAAATAACTTGAAAGTAAAAAATTTTTATACTTCACATGATAGCACGAAAAAATTATATTATCAAGAGGAACTTACAAAATTCTCTGTTTTGCTGATTTTCTTTTTGGGAGAATTTTGGTATAGTGAAGGTGACCCAAGACCCAGCGCCATAAAATATGAAATAATGTGGTGATACAATGATACAG
>CALWVW010000079.1 GCA_944385075.1 uncultured Oscillospiraceae bacterium
GGGCAAATCCCTCCACGTGGGCCCTGTCGATCTGATGCTCCAAATTACCATCTCCTCACCGTTCATTCTGCGCCCGGCCTCCCCGGGGGAGCGGCTGACACGCCCAGTATAAAGCAAAATCTCCGCCGGGGGCAAACGCCGCCCCGGCGGAGACCGTTCCCTCCCCTCCCCCGCCCGCCCGGGGCGGAGACGCGCCAAAGGGCCCCACATCAATATGTGGGGCCCTTTGGCTGTATAGGAGGAAGATGCAACATGTGTCACACTTTATGGCACGCCACGAAGTGCCCCGGAGAGACCTCCCGCAGGGGCGGCTCGCTCTTCAGGCACTCCTCCGTGCAGTACTCACAGCGCTGTGCAAACCGGCACACCGGCTTGGGGTCGATGGGGGAGGTGATCTCCCCCTTGATCAGGATCCGCTCGCCCCGGTCGTGCAGACTGGGCACGGGCAACGCCGACAGAAGCGCCTTGGTATAGGGGTGCAGGGGCGAGTCGAACAGTTCGACGGTGGGCGCCTTTTCGATCAGGCGGCCCAGATACATCACGGCGATCTCGTCTGAAATATAGTTCACCACGGACAGGTCGTGGGTGATGAAGATATAGGTCAGGCCGAGCTCCTTTTGCAGGGTCCGCATCATATTCAGGATCTGTGCCTGGATGGACACGTCCAGCGCGGACACCGGCTCATCACAGATGATGAATTTCGGGTCCATGGCCAGCGCCCGGCCGATCCCCAGCCGCTGTCTCCGGCCCCCGTCCATCTCGTGGGGGTAGGCGTTGATCAGCCGCTCGTCCAGACCCACCACCTGCATCAGCTCCAGGACCCGCCGGAATCTGGCGTCGGAGTTCTTATACCTCCCCGTCAGCTTCAGGGCCTCCTCCAGGGTCTGGCACACCGTCTTCTTCGGGTTCAGGGAGGAGAAGGGGTCCTGAAAGATCAGTTGCATCTCATGGCGCTTTTTCTGAAGCGCCTTACTGTCCAGCTTCAGGATATCCTCCCCGTCGAAGTAGATCTCCCCCGAGGTGGGCTCGATCAGCCGGAGGATTACCCGGCCGGTGGTGGACTTGCCGCATCCGGACTCCCCCACCAGGCCCAGGGTCTTTCCCCGGGGGATGGTGAAGCTGACGTCGTCCACCGCATGGAGCATGCCGGAGCTTGTCTTAAAATACTTCTTCAAATTCTTGACTTCCAGAATGGTATCCCCGTTACTCACGCCTGAGTCCCCCCTTTGCTCTCCCCGTAATCTTTGGAATGGAGCATGGACTTGTCCTCCTGCAGATTCTCGTAGAGCCAGCACTTGGCGCAGTGGGTCTCTGAGAACCAGTGGAGCTCCGGCTCCTCCTGGGCGCACCGCTCCGTCGCGTATTCACAGCGCGGGTGGAAGGGGCACCCGGTGGGCAGATCGGCCGGATTGGGCATCTGCCCCTTGATGGGGATCAGATCCCGGTCCCGGTTCTTGATGTTGGGCAGGGAGTTGAACAGCCCCTCGGTGTACGGGTGCCGCTTGTGGTCGAAGATATCGACCAGGCTTCCGCTCTCCACCACCGTGCCGGCATACATCACCGCCACCCGGTCACAGACCTCCGCCACGATCCCCAGATCGTGGGTGATCATCAGCATCGCCATGTCCAGCCGCTTTTTCAGTCTCTGCATCAGCTCCAGCACCTGGGCCTGGATCGTCACGTCCAGTGCGGTGGTCGGCTCATCGGCGATCAACAGCTTCGGCGTACAGGCCAGCCCCAGGGCGATCAGCACCCGTTGCTTCATGCCGCCGGAGAACTGGTGGGGGTACTCATTGGCGCGCACCCGCGGGATCCCCACCATCTCCAGCATCTCCTCCGCCTGCTCCAGCGCCTCTTTCTTGTCGATTTTCCGGTGGAGCCGGAAGACCTCGGCGATCTGATCGCCCACTGTGATGACCGGGTTCAGCGAGGTCATGGGGTCCTGGAAGATCATGGAGACCACGTCGCCGCGGATGTCGCTCATCTCCGACTCGCTCTTGGAGAGGATGTCCATCTCATCCAGGGTGACCTTCCCCTCCACGATACGGCCCTGGGGCTTGGGGACCATGTTCAGGATGGTCAGACCCGTGGTGGTCTTGCCCGCCCCCGTCTCCCCCACCAGGCCCAGGGTCTCGCCGGGGTACACCTCCAGATCCAGCCCATTGATCGCCTTCACCGTCTCCGCCTTGCTCACAAAGTGGACATGGAGATTTTCGATCTTCAGAAGTGGATTCTTCTTTTCATTCTCATTCATAGTGGACACCCCTTCTCACCGTTTCAGCTTGGGATCCAGCGCATCCCGCAATCCGTCCCCCACCAGGTTGAAGGCCATGGCGGACAGGAGGATGGACATACCGGGGGCGATGACCAGATAGGGATGCTGTCTCATATAGTCCCGGGCGCCGGCCACCATACAGCCCCACTCCGGGATCGGCGCGGCGATTCCCATCCCCAGGAAGCTCAGCGAGGAGATGCTCATGATATTCGTCGCGATCGCCAGCGTCGCCTGCACGATAATGGGGGCCACACAGTTGACCAGAATGTGGTGAACAATGATCTTTGTGGTGCTCTGGCCCAGGGCCCGGGCCGCCTCGATATACTCCATATCGCGCACCGACATCACCGCCGAGCGCACCACCCGGGACATGGCCGCCACCGTGGAGACGCCCATTGCCACCACCAGATTGACCTCGCTGGAGCCGAAGGCCGCCACGATGGCGATGGCCAGCACCAGACGGGGGATACAGGCCATGATGTCCATTGCCCGCATGACCAGGTCGTCCACCACGCCCCCGACATAGCCGGCGATCGCCCCGATGATACAGGACAGGGCCGTCCCCACCATGACGGACAGAACGCCCAGCCGCAGGGAGACCCGCGCCCCATGGATGATTCTGGCGAAAATATCCCGCCCCAATTCATCCGTTCCGAAAATATGTTCCGCGCAGGGTTTGGTAAACCGCTCAATGGGATTGGTCTTGATGGCCACGGTCTCGTAATCCGCGATGACATTCGCAAACAGGGCCAGGACCACAAACACCACGATGATGAACAGCCCCAGCAGGGCGGTCCGGTTGTTGCTGAAGACATCCCACATCTCTTTGGCGCGGCTTGTCTTCCGGTACGCCTTCATGTATCCTTTCCGGGTGATATCACTCCGGTTTATCGTCGTAGCACTCATATCAGCGTGACACCCTCCCTCTCATATACCGCGCCTTGATCCGCGGATCGAAATAGGCGTACAGCAGGTCGGCCACCAGGGACATGATCGCCACGCAGATGGACATGACGGACACGGCGGCCAACACACAGGGTACATCGTGGGACAGGACCGACTCGATCATCAGCCGCCCCATCCCGGGGATCGCAAAGACCGTCTCACAGATCACCGCGCCGCCCAGCATCTCTCCCGTGTAGGAGCCGATCACCGTGATCGTGGGCAACAGCGCGTTTTTCAGCGCGTGGACATAGGTGATCCCCTTGGGCTTCACGCCCTTGGCGCGGGCCGTGCGGACATAGTCCGTGCGCAACGATTCGATCATGGACGAGCGCATCATCCTCGAAATGCCCGCCATAAAGCTCAGACTCAGCACGATGGAGGGCAGAATAATCGATTTCCAGTTCTCCATCCCCGAGGCCGGGAGCCAACCCAGGTAGACGGAAAAGAGAAGCACCAGCAACAGCGCGATCCAAAAGCCGGGGGCCGCGATGCCGATCATGGCAAACACAGTGGCAAAGCCGGAGAAAATGGAGTTGGGCTTGACCGCGGTCCGGATGCCGATGGGGATAGACAGCACGATCGCCAGGGTGATGGAGATGATCACCAGGATCAGCGTATTGGGAAACGCCACGCTGAGCTGGTCAATGACAGGGGTGGAATTGATATACGAGATACCAAAGTCGCCGTGGACAAAGTTGACCAGATAGGAGATAAACTGCTCAATAAAGGACCGGTCCAGTCCCAGCCGCTCTCGAATGATCTCTGCCCCCTCCGGCGTCCAGTTTGAGCCCAGAATGGTGGCCGTCACATCGCCGGGGGAGAGATACATGATCAAATAGACGACAAAAATGACTCCAATAACGACCGGGACCATTAAAAGAAGTCTTTTTAAGATATAACGGTACATGACTTCACCCTTCCGTAAATCAGATGGGCGGGACCCAGGGGAAACATGGGGCCCGCCCATTTTGCTACATGACTGAATGACGAACCAGATAGATCACTGTCCAATTACCAATTATTAGTAGTGCAGGTCATAGAAGTTATAGCACTGCTCCGTGTTCAGCTGGACGCCCTGGAGGTCGGCGTTGGCCAGAGCGAACAGCTCGCCCACATACAGGGGCACCCAGGGGTTGGCCTCGCACAGGATCTCCTGCCACTGCTCGTAGTAGGGGATCCGGTCCTCCACGTTCTCAGAGATACTGCCGTACTGCCACAGCTCCTCCAGCTCCTCATTCACATAGCGGGAGACGTTGTAGGCGCCCAGGGCGCTCTCGCCGATGTTGCGCTCCAGCACCAGGGCGGGGTCGGGGTTGCATCCCCAGGTGGTGATACAGGCGGGCATGTTGCCGTCCACGGCCCGGGAGACGATCTCGTCCACGGACTCCATCATCTGGATGTTGGCGGTGATGCCCACCTCGGCCAGGTTGCTCTGGATCAGCGTGGCCGCCGGGGTGAAGGCGGAGGTGCAGTACAGATCAAAGGTGAAACCGTCGGCATAACCGGCCTCCGCCAACAGCTCCTTCGCCTTCTCCGGGTCATAGCTGTACCCACCGGGGTTGTCCAGCCAGCCGTAGCAGGTGGGGGAAATATAGGAGTAGTTGACCGTGCCATAGCCGTTGGCCTGGACCAGAAGGACGCTCTCCCGGTCGATGGCGTACTGCATGGCCTCGCGGACCTTCTCGTTGCCGAAGTACTCGGTCTGGCAGTCCAGGGGCATAAAGGTCATCACAGAGGACTCGTGCTCGTAGATCTTCACGTTCGGGTCCGCCGCGGCGATCTCATAGTCGGCGGTGGAGAACTCCGTGTTCAGGTCCGCCTCGCCGGTCTGCACCATGATGGTGCGGGTGCTGGCCTCCGGGACGACCCGGAAGGTCAGGGAGTCGTTCTTGGCGGCAGTGCTCTCGTCCCAGAAGTACTCGTTGGGGATCAGGGTGACGCTCTCGCCCACGACCCGCTCCTTCAGCTTATACCGGCCGGAGGTGATAGGCTGGGTCCAGTCGCCGGAGGCCTCCGCCTGCTCGATATAGCTGGCGGGGAGGATACAGGTGATCAGGTTGGTCAGGGCGATGGGGAGCTGGGGATAGAGGGAGGAAGTGTTGATCTTGATGGTGTGCTCATCCACCACTTCCACACTCTGGAGCGGGGCAAAGATCGCGCCACCCAGGCCGCAGGCAATGGCGCGGTCCAAACAGACCTTGACGTCGTTGGCCGTCACATCGCTCCCGTCGCTGAACTTGGCCTCCTCCACCAGGGAGATCACCCACTCGGTGTCGCTGACCATCTCGGCCTCCTTGGCCAGGTGGGGCACGGGCTTCTTCTCCTCGTCCAGCTCATACAGGCGGTCATACATCTGCCACAGCACCGTCTGATTGTACAGAGAGGAGAGGGCGGTGGGATCGAATCCGGAAATGTCGGCGGCCACAGCGACAACAATATCGTTGTCATGGGCCACCGGATCGGCGTCGGTCCCCTGGGATGTCGTCCCGCTCTGGGAGGACGTGCCGCCCTGGCTACAGGCCGAAAGCGACATGACCGCGACCAGAAGCAGTGCAAGGGCTCGGGTGAATTTGGAACACTTTTTCATACAGACATCTCCTCTTTTCAAAAATTTTTCAAAGGGCGGAAAGGGCGGCCGGCCTTTCCCACCGCATTTGATCCCAGTCGGCGGCCACCCGGCTCAGCGGTATTTCTCCGGCTGATACCCCAGGTCGGCGCTGTACACATCCGTGCGCCGGTTGGCCAATCTGCTGTTGGTGGGGTGGAAGTACTTGCGCCTGCTGTCACACAGGTCCACCTCCGCATAGAGGATCTCCTCTCTGTCGTGGCTGGCCATCGGCGTGACCAGGCCCCCCCACTGGTCCGAGATCGTGCTCTGGCCGGCAAACCGCACCGTGCCGACGCCGCCGATCCGGTTGCACCCCACCACAAAAATATGGTTGGACAGGGAGTTTGCCATGCACAGGGCCGGCATCATGGTGTAGTAGGGGTCGGGCAATCCCCGGGCCTTTTTCACATCCATCGCGTTAAAGGACACACAGACGATATCGGCGCCCTGGAGGGCCGCGATACGGAAACACTCGGGATAGTAGGCGTCCAGACAGACCAGAAGGGCGATCCGCCCGATGGGGGTGTGAAAGACGGGAATCCCCAGATCGCCAGGCTCCACCCAGTAAACCTCGTCCTCGCAGGGGTGGAGCTTCCGGTACTTGCCGATGTACCCCTCCGGCCCCACCAGGATCGAGGTATTGTAGATGTCCACTCCGTCCAGCTCACATATGGAGCCGGCAATATAGACGCGGTGCTCCCGCGCCAACTTCTCCAGATAGTTCGCGGTCTTACCCCCCTGGACCTCTTCCGCGACAGCGTAGACCTGCTTCCGGTTCTCAAAGATGCATCCGCAGTTGAACATCTCCGGCAACACCAACAGATCCGCTCCGTTGCCGCAGGCCTCTCGAATCAGCGATCCGGCCTTCTCCAGGTTCTTGTCCACCTCCCCCTGCGCCACATCCATCTGGATGCACGCAATTTTTGCAGGTGCATTCCCTTTCATATCGCGTCCCCTCCTCATATTTTGCCATTAAATAGGGCAAAATTTCCTCCAACCACTTTTCTTTGTTCCCGATTTTTGCTATAATCTGCTATACAAAAGCGGAAGGTGGAATTTTTGTGGATGATATTTTGAAGACGGTCCAGAGCTCCTACGACAACCTGGCCCCCGCCCAGCGGGCGGTGGCGGAATTCATCGTGGACCACTATCAGGAGATCCCCTTTCTCTCCGTCACCGCCATGGCCAAGAAGATCCAGGTCAGCGACACCACCATCATCAAATACTGCATGGAAATCGGCTTCAGCGGGTTCGGCGACTTCAAGAAGCAGATCACCGAGCGGGTCAGGAGCGAATCGGACTGGCTGTCCCGGATGGAGCAGAACCTGACCTCCCTGGGGGACCGGGACGGGTATGAGACCGTGTACAAGGTGGCCACCGAGAACCTGAAGAGCACCATCAACAACCCCATGAACCGCCAGAACTATGAGAAGCTGTTGAACCAGCTGGACAGGGCGGCGGACATCTATGTCATGGGCTTCCGGACCTCCGCCATCCTGGCCGAGCTCCTGGCCAACTCCCTCACCCTGGCCGGGCGGCGCGCCTTCCTCATCGCCCCGGGGCGGGGCGACTTTCACACCACCGCCCTGTGCATGACCCCGAAGGACCTGCTGATCTCCATCGCCTTCTCCCGGTACTCGGTGGACGCCCTGAACATCGCCAACCAGGCCACCGAGATGCACGTCCCCCACGTGGCCATCACCGACTCCCTCCTCAGCCCCATCGCCGTCCAGGCCGAGTACGCCTTTGTCTGCGAGGTGCGGTCGGCCACCAACGTGCCCTCCATCGTCAGCGCCTCCGGGCTGATCGAGGCCATCATGACCGGATATGTCCAGCGGCACCCCAAGGAGGCCAAGGCCTATATGGGCTCCGTCGAAAACTACCTGAGTAAAAATAGAATATTATTATCTTCAAACTAAATATATAATATTATTATTTGTCTTGATTATAAAATTATTTCTCCCCCATTGCAACTGTTTTTTCGTCTCTGATGTAAAGATTGTTGAAACTCCCCTGATTTACCGCCCTGTTTTTGTCTTATTTGACCATATCCGACTGCGGCGCCCGCCCCTGCCTCTCCCCCGCCCGGCGCCGGGAAAAGCCCGCAAAAAATCCCCAGAGCCGCTGGTATCTCGGCTCTGGGGATATTTTTGGACAGATTTTTTTGTGGATCCGCGGGCTCAGGCCAGCTTGGCGCCGTTGATCTTGACGCCGGGGCCCATGGTGGAG
>CALWVW010000080.1 GCA_944385075.1 uncultured Oscillospiraceae bacterium
CCCTTGATGGCGGCCAGGTGGGCCACCGGGGCCAGGTCCATGACCTCCTGCACGTTGCCCTCGGCCAGCATGGCAAAACCGGTCTGGCGGCAGGCCATCACGTCGGAGTGATCGCCAAAGATGTTCAGAGAGTGGGCGGCCACGGTCCGGGCGGACACGTGGAAGACGCCGGGCAACAGCTCGCCGGCGATCTTGTACATATTGGGGATCATCAGCAACAGGCCCTGGGAGGCGGTGTAGGTGGTGGTCAGAGCGCCCGCGTTCAGAGAGCCGTGGACGGTGCCGGCGGCGCCCGCCTCGGACTGCATCTCAATGACCTTGACAGTGGTGCCGAAGATATTCTTCTGTCCCTGGGCGGCCCACTGATCCACATAGTCGGCCATGGGGCTGGAGGGGGTGATGGGGTAGATGCCGGCCACTTCCGTAAAGGCATAGCTGACATAGGCCGCGGCGTTGTTGCCGTCCATGGTTTTGAACTTTCTTGCCATTGCGTTCCCTACTTTCTTCCTGATTTGGCGGGACACGGGGACCGCATCCCTGAAAATACTTGTTCTGCTCTATTTTACAACGCTGTCCCCGTCTGACCATGGTGAAAAGGGTTATGTCCATCATAATCATTTTATTATGTGGGGACGGACCGGCGCCGCCCCCCGGCAGAACAGGGCACAGACGCTTTCCTCATATTGATATAGTGTAACACGTTTTTTCTCATTTGTAAACTTTCCTCCGGCATTTTTCCCGGTCTCTTTCCCGGCCGGCCCGGTATTGCATTTTTCCTCTGGAGCAGATACAATAGGCTCACACAGAGTTTTTTCCCGGGAGGTTGAAAGTATGGTGCGCTCCATCTGCTCGCTGGGCCTGCATGGGGTATCCGGCTATCTGGTGAACGCGGAGTGTGATCTGTCCGGCGGACTGCCCGCCTTCACCGTGGTGGGCCTGCCCGACACCGCCGTCAACGAGGCCCGGGAGCGGGTGCGCTCCGCCATCAAGAACTGCGGCTTCACCTTTCCCGTCAGCCGGATCACTGTCAATCTGGCCCCCGCCCATGTGAAAAAGGTGGGGACCCTGTACGACCTGCCCATGCTGGTGGGCATCCTGGCCGCCGGGGGACAGTGGAAGCTCCCCCGGGAGAACTGCGCCTTTCTGGGGGAGCTGTCCCTGTCCGGACAGCTCCGCCCCTGCGCCGGGATGCTCCCCATGGCCCTGGCCGCCAAGCGGGAGGGGATCGAGGCCCTCTACGTCCCCGAGGACAACGCCGCCGAGGCCACCCTGGCCGAGGGGCCCACAGTCTACCCGGTGCGGGACGTGGCACAGCTGGCCCGCCACCTGTCCGGGGAGGAGCCCATCTCCCCCGCGCGCCCCTGGAGCCCCGGCGCCCACATATCCCACTACCCCGACTTCTCCGAGGTCAAGGGGCAGGAGCAGGCCAAGCGGGCCCTGGAGATCGCCGCCGCCGGGGGGCACAGCGTCCTCATGTCCGGCCCGCCGGGCACGGGGAAGTCCATGCTGGCCCGCCGCCTGCCCGGCATCCTGCCCGACCTGACCCGGCAGGAGGCCCTGGAGTGCACCGAGATCCACTCCGTCATGGGGCTGACCAGCGCGGAGCATCCCCTCATCGACCTGCGCCCCTTCCGCTCCCCCCACCACACCATCTCCGCCACCGGGATGTCCGGCGGCGGCTCCAACCCCCGGCCGGGGGAGATCTCCCTGGCCCACAACGGGGTGCTGTTTCTGGACGAGCTCCCCGAGTTCCCCAAGGAGGTGCTGGAGGTCCTGCGCCAGCCCCTGGAGGACGGGCAGGTCCAGATCTCCCGGGTGGCGGGCACCGTCACCTACCCCAGCCGCTTTATGCTGGTGTGCGCCATGAACCCCTGCAAGTGCGGGTGGTACGGACACCCCTCCGGCCGGTGCAAGTGCACCGAGGCGGAGGTGAAGAAGTACCTCTCCCGGCTGTCCGGCCCCCTGCTGGACCGGATCGACCTGTTCGTCCAGGTGGCCCCCCTGGAGTTTGACGAGCTGTCCCAGCGGGAAAGGGCCGAGTCCTCCGCCCAGGTGAAGGAGCGGGTGGACCGGGCCCGGGCGGTCCAGACCGGCCGCCGGGCCGAGACCGGCGTCCCCTGCAACGCCCAGCTGGGCCGCCAGGGTCTGGACCGCTACTGCGCCCTGGACGGGGACTGCCAGAAGCTGATGAAGGGGGCCTTTGACCGCATGGGGCTCACCGCCCGGAGCTATGACCGCATCCTCCGGGTGGCCCGGACCATCGCCGATCTGGACAGGAGCGAGGCCATCCGCCCGCCCCACCTGGCCGAGGCCCTCCAGTACCGGCCGCCCGCCTACCTGCGCAGATAATTTCCAGACACAAGAGAGGCCCCCTCCCATGGGAGGGGGCCTCTTACTTTTTCCTGGCCTGGGGGCTCTTCACTTTTTCTGCGGTCAGAAAAGGGGTTGCATCTCCATCAGCTCATCAGCTTTACCAGCGTGAGCATATAGTACTCCACCGACTGGAGATACTCTGCAATCGGGATTTTTTCGTCCGGCATGGTGGACTCTCCAAAGTCGTCGGCGGCCCCCCAGTTGGGCATCAGAATCCCGTTGTGCCCAAAAATGGTGGCGGCATCCGATCCACCGTGCCGCCGCACCAGTTGCGCCGGCCGGCCGGTGACCTCCTCAAAGGCCGCACAACAGGCCCGGACCACCTCTGCGTCCTCCGGAATATCCAGCACCGGGCGATCAGAGATCACCTCGATGGTATACTCCATCTCCGGGTCGTCAGCTTTCAGGCGATCCAGGATCTCCCGGAGCTCCCCCTCCACCTGCTCGTGGGTCTGGCCCGGCACCATACGGTAGTCAATGGAAAACCTGCTCTGGGAAGCATGGACGTTGGTGGCCCCGCCCGCATGGAGGGTGGTAATGGACAGAGACGCACAGTCGTAATAGGGATCTTTGCGCGCCCGGACGTTCTCCCGATGGGCGTAGAGGGCATTGATCGCGATGACAGACTTTTCCAGCGCGTTCTTGGTCGGGTGCTCCCGCCCGGAGGAGTACGCCGGTGCGGTATAGGTGATCCACGCCCGATAGATCCCGCTGTGGCCCACCAGGATTTTCCCTTTGGTCGGCTCCATGCAGATGCCAAAGTCACCGTTCAGCAACTCCTGATCCACCAGCCATTTGACCCCGTAACGTCCTCCGATCTCCTCGTCGCACATATAGCTGAGCAAAATGCTCCCTCTGGGGTCGAAGCCCATCCGCTTCAACAGGGTCACCGCCATCAGCGCCGCGGCGTCTCCCCCCTTCATATCGGCGGCTCCCCTGCCATAGATGTGGGTCTGGGTCACCTTGCCGGAGAAGGGGCCATATGTACCCGGGTCGCCCTCCGTTGGCGGAAAGGTATCCATATGGCCGTTAAAAATAAACCGCTTTCCAGGCCGGGATCCGAACCACTCCGCCAACACATTGGGATGCTCCTCGGAGATCCCATGGATCTCCGGCTGAAGGCCGGCCCGGGAGATCCACTTACAGAAGACCTTGCTGACCGCCACTTCATCCTCGGTCACACTGGGCGTCTGAAGAAGCTCCACCAGACAGTCGATTGCCTCCTGCCGTGCTGCCTCCACCACCTGGTGGATCTGTTCCGCAGTAAACATATTGATTTTCCTCCCCTCTCCAGTCAAATGGGGTTGTAAGTCAGAGAGAGGACCCTTTTAGGGCCCTCTCTCCGCCCTTTTTCTTTTTAATGGGGCATCTCCCAGGCCAGGTGGTCGGTGTGCAACAGCTCCTCCGACCGCTGGCCCAGGGGCTCGCCCAGGTACTCCCGGTACAGGACCTGCACCTGGGGGTTCTCGTGGGAGAAACGCATGGCGCTGGAGCGGTCCAGGTCGTACAGCCGCTGGCCGCGGACGCCGTACAGCTCCTCCTCCTCCGGCGGGATGGGCTGGCCTCCGCCGCCCACACAGCCGCCGGGACAGGCCATGACCTCCACAAAGTCGTAGTGGGCCCGGCCCGCCTTCAGCTGTTCGATCAGCTTTCTGGCATTCCCCAGTCCGCTGACCACGGCGCACCGGACCGGGATGCCCGCCACCTCATAGGTGGCCTCCCGCAGGCCCGGGCCGGTCCGGACCGCCCGGAAGGCATCGGGCTCCGGGTTCTCCCCGGTGAGCACATAGGCCGCGGTGCGCAGGGCGGCCTCCATCACGCCGCCGGTGGCGCCGAAGATCACCCCCGCCCCGGTGTGGACCCCCATGGGGTCGTCCAGGGGCTCCTCCGGGATCCTGGACGGGTCCAGCTTGTCCGCCCGGATCATGCGGATCAGCTCCCGGGTGGTCAGCACCAGGTCCACGTCCGGCCCGTGCTCGGTGGCCATGGTGGGGAGCTCGCTCTCCGCCTTCTTGGCCACACAGGGCATGACGGACACGCAGTACAGCCGCTCCGGCTCCACCCCCAGCTTCTCGGCGAACCAGCTCTTGGTCACGCTCCCGAACATCTGCTGGGGGGATTTGGCGGTGGACAGCTGGCCGGTGAGCTCCGGGTACTGGCTCTTCAAAAAGCGCACCCACCCCGGGCAACAGCTGGTGAACATGGGCCACTGCTTCAGGTCCCCCGCCTTCAGCCGGTGGAGGAACTCGTTCCCCTCCTCCATAATGGTCAGGTCGGCGGCGAAATTGGTGTCAAAGACGTACCGGAAGCCCAGCCGCCGCAGGGTGGCCGCCAGGCGCTCCATGGTGGCCTCCTCCCGGGTGAGGCCGAAGGCCTCGCCCCAGGCGGTGCGGACGGCGGGGGCCACCTGCACCACCGTGATCTTGTCCTCCCGGCTCAGGGCGCGGAAGGCCTTCTGGGTGTCGTCCCGCTCCCGCAGGCCGCCGGTGGGGCAGTGGGTGATGCACTGGCCGCACAGGGAGCAGTCCGCGTCCTTGATCACCCGATTGCCCGACACGTCGATGGTGGTGCGGCCGCCGGTGCCCGCCAGGTCCCAGATGTTCAGGGACTGGATCTTGTCGCACACCTGGATACACCGCATACACTTGATACACTTGCTGTAGTCGTGGTACAGGGGGAATGTGGTGGTCCAGGCCTTCCGCAGGCCCTGGGGCAACTGGGTGGCATAGGGGAGCTCCAAAATACCCAGGTCGTTGGCCACCGCCTGGAGCCGGCAGTTCCCGCTCCGGACGCAGGTGGCACACTTGCAGTCGTGCTGGGACAGGATCAGCTCCACGTTGATCCGCCGGGTGTTCCGGGCCCGGGGGGAGTTGGTGTGGACCACCATTCCCTCCCGCACCGGGGTGTTGCAGGCGGTCACCATGGCCCGCTCCCCCTCCACCTCCACACAGCACACCCGGCAGGCGGCGATCTCGTTGAGCCCCTTCAGGTAGCACAGGTGGGGGACCTGGATGTCCGCGCTCCGGGCGGCCTCCAGGATGGTGGTGCCCTCGGGCACGCAGACGGACCGGCCGTTGATGGAACAGGTCACCATTCTCTCTCCCTCCCTCCCTTGAAGATCCCATAGCCGAAGTGGTCGCACCGCAGACAGCGGCTGGACTCCTGCTGGGCCTCCTCCAGGCTCATCCCCTCCTTGACCAGGGTGAAGTCCCCCTTGCAGGTCCGCAGGTCCCGGTTGCGCAGGTTCACCCGGCCGCAGGGCGGGGTGCTGGTCAGATGGGCGGGCGGGATCTCCACGTCACAGCGGATCTTGTGGTCAAAGCCCAGATAGTTGTCGATGTTGGCGGCGGCCACCTTGCCCGCCGCCACCGCGCGGATGACGGTGGCTGGGCCGGACACCGCGTCCCCGCCGGCGAAGACGTTGTGGACGCCGGGCACCGCGCTGGTCAGATCGGCCTGGATGGCCCCCCGGTGGGTGGTCACCCCGATAGTCTCGAAGGGCCGGGCCTCGATGGCCTGCCCGATGGCCACGATCACATAGTCACAGGGGATCCGGAACTCCCGGACCGCGGCGTCCCTGGGCTTGGGCCGCCCGTCCGCCCCGTAGGGGCCGATGATCTGGGGCCGGGTCCACAGGGCGGCCACCTTGCCGCTCCCGTCCACCTCGATGCGGGCGGGGGCCTGGAGGGGCAGGATCTGGCACCCCTCGGCCATGGCCTCCTCGATCTCCTCGGCCAGGGCGGTCATATCCTCCACCCGGCGGCGGTATACACAGGTGACCCGCTCCGCCCCCAGGCGCAGGGCGGTGCGGGTGGCGTCCATGGACACGTTGCCGCCGCCGATGACGCACACCTGCTTGCCGGTGAAGTCCATGACCTCCCCCTCGCCGATGCTCCGGAGGAACTCCACCGCGCTGATGACGTTTTCGGCGTCCTCCCCCTCCAGGCCCAGCTTCTTGTCCGTGTGGGCCCCGATGGCGATATACACCGCGTCGTAACCCCGCTGGATCTCCTCCATGGTCAGGTCGCTCCCGATGGACACCCCGGTGTGGACCCGGACCCCGGTGGACAGGATGTGGTCGATGTCCCGGTCCAGCACCTCCTGGGGCAGGCGGTAATCGGGGATGCCGTACCGCAACATGCCGCCCAGCTTGGGCCGCTGTTCATAGACCGTCACCTGATGGCCCATCAGGGAGAGGTAGTAGGCCGCGGTCAGCCCGCCCGGGCCGCCCCCGATGACCGCCACCTGCTTCCCGGTGTCGGGGGCCCGCTCCGGCGGGTCCACCACACCGGCGTGGTCCACGGCGAACCGCTTCAGCCCGCAGATGTTCACCGCGTCGTCCACCATCCGGCGGCGGCACTGCCCCTCGCAGGGGTGCTCGCACACATAGCCGCAGACGGAGGGGAAGGGGTTGTCCTTCCGGATCAGCCGCACCGCGTCCTGGTACCGCCCCTCCCGGATCAGGGCCACATAGCCCGGTACGTCCACATGGGCCGGGCAGGTGACCACACAGGGCACCGGCTGGCTCAGTCCGCAGATACAGCGGCCATGGAGCACGTGCTCCTCATAGTCCTCCCGGAAGCCGCGTACCCCCCGGAGCACCATGTGGGCCGCCTCATAGCCGATGGCGCAGTCGGCGGAGTCGGCGATCACCTGGGCGGTGCTCTCGATGAGATCGACGGTCTCCAGGGTGGCGTCCCGGTCCAGCACCCGCTCGATCAACACGGCCAGCTGGCTCAGCCCCACCCGGCAGGGCACACACTTTCCGCAGGTCTGGGCATGGCACAGGCGCAAAAAGTTCAGCGACATGTCCACCGGGCACAGGCCCGGCTGGCTGGCGCTGATCCGCCGCTCCATGTCCACGTACAGCCCCTGTAGCACCGTCTGGGCGCGACCGGGAGTCTCAATGGATAATCGGCTCAATGCAGTTCCTCCTCTTTGTCGAATTTCCCTTAAATGTCGGTAGTTTTTCTCCACTCTTAGGCCCTATTATACAATAATCCCCCGGTCTTGAAAAGCGCAAAGTTTTCCCACACGACATTCTGTACGAAATCTAGACAAAAAACGGGGGGCGGCATCCCGATGCCGTCCCCCGGTTCCCGGCAGGGTCACCCCTGCTCCTGATTCTTTTTTGCGATGCGCCTGCGCTCGCTCTCCTCAAAGCGGCAGGCCCGCCGGTAGCCCAGCCACCAGATGGCCCCGATGGCGGCCACACAGATGACCCCCGGGACCACATACTCGCCGGTCTGCTCCGTGACGCTGAGATAGACAAAGAGCGCCGCCGCGATGGCCGGGATGATCAGCCCCAACAGCTTGTTGCGCCACAGCCCGAAGTGGTACTGGAGCGACAGTACGACCACGGTAAAAAGCGCCACGATCAAGATCCTCATGTTCCATTCCTCCCGCCTGGCCGGCCGCCGGCCCTCTGTCCCTCCATTACATCCCAATCCCGGGCAAAAGTCAAGAGAGAATTTTCCAGTTCCCCGCGGGGCTCAGCCCTCCGGCTGTCCGGCCGTCCGGCCGTACCGCTCCCACAGGTAGCGGATGGCCTCCACATACCCCTGGAAGCCCAGACCCATGTAGGTCTTTTCACAGGCCATCCCCGCGTAGGAGATCTGCCGGAAGGGCTCCCGGGCGCTCACGTCGGACAGGTGGACCTCCACCGC
>CALWVW010000081.1 GCA_944385075.1 uncultured Oscillospiraceae bacterium
ATCAAGCTCTACATCTTTTTTACCAACACAGGACAAAACGAGAGGCGCGACGAAAGTCGTGCCTCTCGTTTTGGGCTCCTTGCGACCGGGAGTGGGAGCGGGATTTCGGGCGGCGCAGAAATTTGGGTTGCCATGGGCGGCCCCGGCGTTGTAAGATAGAGGGGAAAGCACAGCCGAGCGCGGCAGAGCGGAGAGGAGCGAGAGGGCGATGGAAAAACAGCGCGGCGCGCCCACGGCCATTCAGATCCGGGGGGCGCGGGTCCATAATTTGAAGAATGTGGATGTGGACGTGCCCCTGAACCGGATCGTCGGGGTGGCGGGGGTGTCCGGCTCGGGGAAATCCTCCCTGGCCCTGGGGATCCTGTACGCGGAGGGGTCCCGGCGCTATCTGGAGGCCCTGTCCACCTATACCCGCCGCCGGATGACCCAGGCGGCCCAGGCGGACGTGGACCAGGTGCTGTACGTCCCGGCGGCGCTGGCCCTCCACCAGCGGCCCGGCGTGCCCGGGATCCGGAGCACCTTCGGCACGGGGACGGAGCTTTTGAACAGCCTCCGCCTGATGTACTCCCGGCTGGCCAGCCACCGCTGTCCCAACGGGCACTATGTGCCCCCCACCCTGGCGGTGGCGGCGGGGCAGGAGCTGGTCTGCCCGGCGTGCGGGGCGCGCTTCGACGCCCCATCGGCGGAGGAGCTGGCCTTCAACAGCCAGGGGGCCTGCCGGACCTGTAGCGGGACCGGCGTGGTGCGGACCGTGGACCGGGCCACCCTGGTCCCGGACGACTCCCTGTCCATCGACCAGGGGGCGGTGGCCCCCTGGAAGAGCCTGATGTGGTCCCTGATGACCGACATCTGTCGGGCCATGGGGGTACGGACCGACGTGCCCTTCCGGGAGCTGACGGAGGAGGAGAAGCACATCGTCTACGACGGCCCGGCGGTGAAGAAGCATATCCTCTACCACGCCAAGAACTCCAACGACGTGGCGGAGCTGGATTTCACCTACTTCTCCGCGGTCCACACGGTGGAGAACGCCCTGTCCAAGGTGAAGGACGAGAAGGGCATGAAGCGGGTGGAGAAATTCCTGAAGGAGGAGCCCTGCCCCGACTGTGGGGGCACCCGCCTCTCCGAAACTGCCCGGACCCCCAAGCTCCGGGGGATCGGCCTGGACGAGGCCTGCCGGATGACGCTGACGGAGCTGATGGAGTGGGTGGCGGGGGTGCCCGCCTCCCTGCCGGAGGAGATGCGCCCCATGGGGGAGAGCATCTGCCAGTCCTTCCAGACCGTGGCCCGGCGGCTGGCGGAGCTGGGGCTGGGCTATCTGACCCTGGACCGGGCGGCCGCCACCCTGTCCACCGGCGAGCGCCAGCGGATGCAACTGGCCCGGGCGGTGCGCAACCGGACCACCGGGGTGCTCTATGTGCTGGACGAGCCCTCCATCGGCCTGCACCCGGCCAATATCGTGGGGCTGACCCGGGTGATGGACGACCTGGTGCGGGACGGGAACTCGGTGTTGCTGGTGGACCACGACGTGCAGATCCTCTCCCACGCGGACTGGGTGCTGGAGATGGGGCCGGAGGCCGGCGCCAGGGGCGGCCGGGTCATCGCCCAGGGGACGGTGGAGGAGGTGTCCCGCGACCCCGCCTCCCAGATCGGGCTCTTCCTCTCCGGGAGGGCCAGCGTACAGGTGCGGCAGTGCGCCGGGGCGGGGGAGCTGTTCGACCGGGGGCGGATCCGCCTGGAGACGGGGGCCATCCACACGGTGAAGCCCCTGGAGGTGGAGTTCCCCCGGGGGAGGCTCACGGCGGTGACCGGGGTGTCCGGCTCGGGGAAGACCACCCTGATCCTGGAGAGCCTGATCCCCGGGCTGGAGGCCGCCATCGCGGGGACGCCGCTCCCGGAGCACGTCCGCTCCGTCCGGGCGGAGGGGATCCGGCGGGTCAAGCTCATCGACGCCACCCCCATCGGGATCAACGTGCGCTCCACGGTGGCCACCTATGCCAACGTCCACGACGAGCTCCGGAAGATCTATGCCCGCCACCCGGAGGCCAAAGCCCTGGGCTACAAGGCGGGGGACTTCTCCTACAACACCGGCAGACTGCGGTGCCCCCTCTGCGACGGGACGGGGTCCATCAGTCTGGATGTACAGTTTCTCCCCGATGTGGAGATCCCCTGCCCGGAGTGCCGGGGGTCCCGGTACGGGAGGGACGCCGGGCGGGTGCGGGTCAAGACCCGGTCGGGGGCGGCCTTCACCCTGCCCGAGCTGATGGCCATGGACATCCACACCGCCCTGGACGCCTGCACCGACTGGAATGTGGTGCGCCAGCGGCTCCAGGTGCTCCGGGACCTGGGGCTGGGGTATCTGACCCTGGGGGAGGCCACCCCCACCCTGTCCGGGGGAGAGGCCCAGCGGCTCAAGCTGGCCAGCGAGATGGGCCGGGGGCAGGAGGACACGGTGTTTGTCTTTGACGAGCCCACCATCGGCCTCCACCCCCTGGACGTCAGGACGCTTCTGGAGGTGTTCCAGACCCTGATCGGGAGCGGGGCCACGGTGATCGTCATCGAGCACGACCTGGACGTGATCCGCAACGCCGACTATGTGGTGGACATGGGCCCCGGCGGCGGGGAGGAGGGCGGCCGGGTGGTGGCGGCCGGCACGCCGCCACAGGTGGCGCAGAACGGGAACAGCGTGACCGGGCGGTACCTGCGCGGGGCCCGGGCGTGAGGAGAGCAGACAGACCCCCCGGCAGGGGGGACACGACCACAAGAGAAAGGATGAGAGCATGAAGTACGATTTTACCACGGTGATCGACCGCACGGGGATGGACGCCATCGCCATCGACGGCATCCGCCCCGCCCCCTCGGGCATGGCCCCCGGCGGGCCCAAGGACGGCTTCGACGTGATCCCCATGTGGATCGCCGACATGAATTTCGCCACCTGTCCCACCATCCCCCAGGCGGTGATCCGGCGGGCCCAGCACCCCCTGTACGGCTACTTCGCCCCCACGGACGACTACTACGATGGGATCATCCGGTGGCAGGAACAGCGCAACGGGGTGACCGGGCTGACCCGGGAGCACATCGGCTATGAGAACGGGGTGCTGGGCGGGGTGATCAGCGCGCTGAACGTGCTGTGCTCCCGGGGGGACAAGGTGCTGGTCCACTCCCCCACCTATATCGGCTTCACCAACAGCCTGACCAACAATGGCTACCGCATGGTCCACAGCCCCCTGGTGCTGGACGGGGACAACGTGTGGCGGATGGATTTTGAGGACATGGAGAAGAAGATGGTGGATGAGCACATCCACGCGGCCATCTTCTGCTCCCCCCACAACCCCTGCGGCCGGGTGTGGGAGCGCTGGGAGATCGAGAGATTCATGGAGCTGTGCAAAAAGCACGGCGTCTATGTGATCTCGGACGAGATCTGGTCCGACATCATCCTGGAGGGCCACCGGCACATCCCCACCCAGAGCGTCAGCGAGGACGCCCGGACGCGCACCGTCGCCCTGTACGCCCCGTCCAAGACCTTCAATCTGGCGGGGCTGGTGGGCTCCTACCACATCGTCTACGACCCCTGGTTGCGGGAGCGGATGGACAAGGAGTCCTCCCTGTGCCACTACAACGAGATGAACGTGCTGTCCATGCACGCCCTGATCGGGGCCTACCAGCCGGAGGGCCATGCCTGGGTGGACGAGCTCCGGCAGGTGCTGACCCAGAATGTGGACTACGCCTACAGCTATATCACCAGCCACTTTCAGGGGGTGGAGCTGTCCCGGCCCCAGGGCACCTATATGCTCTTCCTGGACTGCACCGGCTGGTGCCGGGAGCACGGGAGGACCATCGACCAGCTCCTGCAGGCGGGCTGGGACGTGGGGGTGGCCTGGCAGGACGGGCGGCTGTTCCGGGGCCCCTGCCACATTCGGATGAATCTGGCCCTGCCCCTCTCCCGGGTCCAGGAGGCCATGGAGCGGCTGAGCAAGTACGTGTTCTGCCCCTGAGCGGGCGCCCGGGCGGGGGAGGGCGGGGCTGTCGGTTGACGGCCCCGCCGCCCCTTGGTATAATCATGGAAAAGGGCGATCTGCCGGATGAGAGAGGGGAGGAGGCCATGAGCCGGGAAAAGGTGCTGTCCCTGTTGCGGGAGCGGCCGGGGGAATATCTGTCGGGCGAGGCCATGAGCCGGGCGCTGGGCATCAGCCGGGCCGGGGTCTGGAAGGCCATCCAGGGCCTGCGGCAGGAGGGGTATGTGGTGTCCTCCGTCCCCAACCGGGGGTACCGGTTGGAGGAGGGGCCGGACAGGCTCCGGGCGGGGGAGCTGGCCGGGCCGCTGGCCGGGTGCCTGGTGGGCCGGGATCTGCTGTGTCTGGACACCATCGACTCCACCAACACCGAGTGCAAGCGGCGGGCCATGGCCGGGGCCCGGGAGGGGCTGGCCATCCTGGCGGAGGAGCAGACCGGGGGCCGGGGGCGGCTGGGCCGCTCCTTCCAGTCCCCCCGGGGGAAGGGCCTGTACCTGTCCGTCCTGTTGCGCCCCCCGCTGGAGCCGGTCCAGGTGACGGACTTCACCGCCTGGGTGGCGGTGGCCGTCTGCGACGGGGTCCAGGCCGCCTGCGGCGTGCGGCCCCGGATCAAGTGGACCAACGACATCGTGCTGAACGGGAAAAAGCTGGCGGGGATCCTGACGGAGCTGGGGCTGGAGAGCGAGAGCAACGCGCTGGAGTATCTGGTCACCGGCATCGGGATCAATGTGAACCAGGGGCCCGAGGACTTTGACCCGGAGGTCCGGGGGATCGCCGCCTCCCTGTCCCAGGAGCTGGGGCGGCCGGTGCGCCGGACGGAGCTGGCGGCCCAGATCCTCCTGGCCCTGGACCGGATGTACGCCGGGTTCCCGGCCAACAGGAGGGAGTACCTGGACAGGTACCGGGCCGACTGCCTGACCCCGGGCAACCAGGTCCAGCTCATCACCCCCGTCTCCCGGCAGGAGGCCTACGCGGTGGCCGTGGACGACGACTTCCGCCTGGTGGTGGAGTTGCCGGACGGCACCCGAAAGGCCCTGTCCGCCGGCGAGGTGTCGGTGCGGGGGATGTACGGATATGTGTAGAGCGCCGGAGGGCACGGGCCCGTCCGGCGGATGGGAGGTTCCAAGATGAGACAGTGTATGGACGCGGACAACCTGCACCGCCGTCTGAAAAAGATCATCGGCCAGGTCCAGGCCATCGACCGGATGATCGACGAGGACGTCCCCTGCGAGGACGTGCTCAGCCAGATCAACGCCGCCAAGTCCGCCCTCCACCGGTGCGGCCAGGTGGTGCTGGAGGGCCATATCCAGCACTGCGTCCGGGACGGCATCCAGCACGGGGACGCGGACAAGACCATCGAGAGCTTCACCAAGGCGGTGGAGCGGTTCTCCAATATGGGATAAGAAAAAGAGGCGCCGGCGGCGCCTCTTTTTCAGTTAGGAGTTAGGAATGAGGAATTAGGAATTGATGTGCCGCCTGGGGCGGCAAATTGAAATGGTCCGGCTCTGCCGGACACCAAAATTCCTAACTCCTCATTCCTAATTCTGATATGCGGGACATCCCCAGCAAGGCAAGCCATCTTTTCCTTGACAGGGGCCGCCCGTGGGTATATGATACTTATACCCCTATAGGTATATAACGATCCTTTTGTGTCCCTTCCCGCAGGGACGGGGGCACAGCGGGAAAATTTTTGAACCCGGGGACACAGCATGAAACCGGGAGCGGGGAACGAGGAGGGGCGCTTATGCGTGGGTTCATTGAGAAACTGGAGCGGCTACTGGAGCTGGGCGGCGTGAAGAAGGACGTGGTCCTGCTGGTCCTGGGCGGCGCCGGGGTGGCGTGCAGTCTGGCGGGGCTCCGGCCCCTCCCCTTCGACATGGCGTGGATCGCCATCGTCCTGTGCGGCGTGCCCATCCTGCTGGAGGCCTTCATCGGCCTGGTCACCGCCTTTGACATCAAGGCGGATGTGCTGGTGTCCCTGGCCCTCATCGCCTCGGTGGCCATCGGGGAGGACTTCGCCGCCGGCGAGGTGGCCTTCATCATGCAGTTGGGGGCCCTGCTGGAGGACCTGACCGTGGCCCGGGCCCGGGCGGGCATCGAGAAGCTGGTCCGCCTCACCCCCCGCACCGCCCGGCGGCTCACCGGGAGCGGCGAGGAGACCGTCCCCGCCCAGCAGGTCCGGGTGGGCGACCGGCTCCGGGTCCTCCCCGGGGAGACGGTGCCCGTGGACGGGGTGATCCTGTCCGGCCAGACCTCCATCGACCAGGCGGTGATGACCGGCGAGTCCCTCCCCGTGGACAAGGGGCCCGGGGACCCGGTGTCCAGCGGCACGGTGAACCAGTTCGGCTCCTTCGACATGGAGGCCACCCGGGTGGGGGAGGACAGCTCCATCCAGCGGATGATCCGCCTGGTCCAGTCCGCCGACGCGGGCAAGGCCAAGATCGTGGGGCTGGCCGACCGGTGGGCCACCTGGGTCGTGGTCATCGCCCTGTCGGCGGCGGTGGTCACCTGGCTGGTCACCCATGAGATCATCCGCTCGGTGACCATCCTGGTGGTGTTCTGCCCCTGCGCCCTGGTGCTGGCCACCCCCACCGCCATCATGGCGGCCATCGGCAACGCCACCCGCCACGGCTTTCTGGTGCGGGAGGGGGACGCCCTGGAGCGGCTGGCGGGGGTGTCCCAGGTCACCTTTGACAAGACGGGGACGCTGACCTACGGCCGGCTGGCGGTCACCGCCGTCCTGCCCCTGCCCGGCTGGACGGAGGAGGGGCTCTTCCGGCTGGCCGCCGGGGCGGAGAGCCGGTCGGAGCACCCCCTGGGGCGGGCGGTGACGGCGGGCTACCGGGAGCGCTGTGGACAGCCGGTCCCCCAGGCGGAGGAGTTTCAAATGCTCCCGGGCCGGGGGGTGCTGGCCCGGGTGGAGGGCTACCGGGTGCTGGCGGGGAACCGGGAGCTTCTGGAGCAGGAGGGGGTCGCCATCCCCGGGGAGCTGGGGGAGTGGGCGGAGCCCCTGCTGTCCCGGGGCAACACGCTGGTCTATCTGGCGGCGGACGGCCGGGCGGCGGGGCTGATGGCTCTGGCGGACACGGTGCGCCCCGGCGCCGGGCAGACGGTGCGGGAGCTGGAGAAGACGGGAGTCACCCCGGTGCTCCTGACAGGGGACCACGAGGCGGCGGCCCGGACCATCGCGGGACAGCTGGGGCTGGGGGCCTATCAGGCCAACTGCCTCCCGGAGGACAAGCTGGCCTGGATCGGCCGCAGTCAGGCGGCCGGGCGGCAGGTGTGCATGGTGGGGGACGGGATCAACGACGCCCCCGCCCTGAAAAAGGCCTATGTGGGCATCGCCATGGGGGATGTGGGGAGCGACATCGCGGTGGACGCCGCCGACATCGTGCTGGTCGGCGACGAGCTCCGGGAGCTCCCCCACCTCCTCCGGCTGGCCCGGCGGATGATGCGGACCATACGCTATAACCTGGCCTTCTCCATGTTGCTCAATTTCGTGGCCATCGTGCTGGCCATTACCGGGATCCTGAATCCAGTGGTGGGGGCGCTGGTCCACAATGCGGGCTCCGTCTTTGTGATCCTCAACTCCGCGCTTTTGTTGCGGTGGAGGCGGGCGGAATAGGCGCGGCCCGCCCGCCTGTGGGCGCACATGCCGCCCGGCTGTGAGCGTACCCTGTACGCCCGGCCCGTCATTCCGAGGCCCCGGAGGGGCCGTGGGAATCCGTTCTCTTTTGACGGGGCTACGGATTGCCACGTCGGGCCTGTGGCCCTCCTCGCAATGACGGATCATAGTGTGGCTGGTGTCGGGTTATGCAACTCCGTAGGGCGCGACCACTGGGCGCGCCGTCCGTAGGGGCGGGTCCCAGACCCGCCCGCCCCCTTTGTACCCTTTAGCCCCCGTAGGGGAGGGGCTTGCCGCTCCCACCGGTCTTGCACCGCGCCGTTTGATTTGGGGGGGATTTCGCCGCCCCGGCGGCGAGTAGCTTTCTGAGCGATCAGAAAGCTACCAAAGAATCGCCGGGGGAC
>CALWVW010000082.1 GCA_944385075.1 uncultured Oscillospiraceae bacterium
TCCGGGCGGGTCTGGGAGCCGACCCCGCGGGCGGCGCGCCGAGTCGTCGCGCCCCACGCAAATGATCATTGTTGCCTGTCCTGCCGGGCGACCAAAGGCCGCCCCTACAGAGAACATCGAGAGTAAAACGCAGAGCCGACGGCGGGGGCAAGCCCCCGCCCTACAGGGTGCGTTTTTCTTGGCGCGCGAGGAGGTGAATTGGCCCAAAGGGCCAAGAGAGGCCGGCCTGGGCCGCGACCTCGGCGCGCGCATAATGGTCGGCGCGCCCAGTGGTCGCGCCCTACGCAAATGATCATTGTTGCCTGTCCTGCCGGGCGGCCAAAGGCCGCCCCTGCGGAGATGTTGCACCATGATCCGTCCTTGCGAGGAGGGCCACAGGCCCGACGTGGCAATCCGTATCTCCCCTACAGGGGGAACGGATTCCCACGGCCCCTCCGGGGCCTCGGAATGACGGGATGGGCGCGCAGGGCGACCCGATATATCCCCCCAATTCCTCATTCCTCATTCCTAATTCCTCATTCCTAATTCCTAATTTCCCCCGTTCACCCCACTCTCACAAAAGGAGTCTTTCACATGAACCCAACCCAGGCGGCCCATTTTCTGCTGGCCCACGACGGCTATCTCATCCTGACCCATGTGCGCCCCGACGGGGACACCATCGGCTGCGCGGCGGCCCTGTGCCGCAGTCTGCGGCAGGCGGGCAAGGAGGCCTTTGTACTGGAGAACCGGGAGGCCACCTCCCTGTTCACCCCCTATCTGGAGGGCCTGCTGGCCCCGGAGGGGTACCGGCCCCGGACCGTGGTGGCGGTGGACATGGCCGCCCGGGGGCTGTTTCCCGACAACGCCCGGGACTATCTGGACAGGGTGGACCTGACCGTGGACCACCACCCCTCCCAGGAGTTCTTCGCCCGGGAGACCTGTCTGGACGCCGGGCGGGCCGCCTGCGGCGAGCTGTTGTACGAGATCGTGCAACAGCTGGGCCCCGTCACCCCGGAGATGGGGGAGGCCCTCTATGTGGCGGTGTCCACCGACTGCGGCTGTTTCATGTACAGCAACACCACCGCCGCCACCCACCGGGTGGCCGCCGACCTGATGGAGACCGGCTTTGACGTCTATCCGGTCAACCGCCGCCACTTCCGCACCAAGAGCTTCAAGCGCCTGAAGCTGGAGGGGATGCTGGCCGCGGGGATGGAGCTCCGGGACAACGGCGAGACCGCCCTGGTCTTCCTGACCCTGGATATGCTGGCCCAGGTGGGCGCCCAGGAGCGGGACATCGAGGACATCGCCGCCTTTGTGGGCCAGGTGGAGGGCGTGAAGAACGGGGTCACCCTCCGGGAGCTGAGGCCCGGGGAGTGCAAGCTGTCCCTGCGCACCGACCCGGGGGACCTGAACGCCAGCGCCGTGTGCGCCCTGCTGGGGGGCGGAGGACACGCCGCCGCCGCCGGGGCCACCATCCCGGGCACCATGGAGCAGGCCCGGGCCGCCGTGCTGGCGGCCATAGAGCGGGTGCGGCAGGGCTGAGCGCGGACAGGAGAGGGACAATGGCAAACGGGATCATGGTCATCGACAAGCCCGCCGGGTGGACCAGCATGGACGTGTGCGCCAAGCTGAGGGGGGTCCTCCACGAGAGGCGGATCGGCCACGGGGGGACCCTGGACCCCATGGCCACGGGGGTGCTCCCGGTCTTTGTGGGCCGGGCCACCCGGGCGGTGGAGTTCGCGGGGGAGTCGGACAAGGAATATGTGGCCGGGCTGAAGCTGGGTCTGGTCACCAACACCCAGGACACCACCGGGGAGGTGCTGGAACAGCGCCCCGCCGGGGTGACGGCGGAGGAGCTGGAGGGGGCGCTGGCCCGGTTCCGGGGGGAGATCCAACAGGTGCCCCCCATGTACTCCGCCATCAAGATCAACGGGAAAAAGCTCTATGAGCTGGCCCGGAAGGGCCGGGAGGTGGACCGGCCCGCCCGGCCGGTGACCATCCATGAGTTGGAGCTACTGGACGGCCCCGCCGGCGGGGAGCCGGACCTGTGGCAGATCCGGGTGCGGTGCTCCAAGGGGACCTATGTGCGCACCCTGTGCCACGATATCGGCCGGGCCCTGGGGTGCGGCGGGTGCATGGCCTCCCTGCGCCGGACCATGGCCGCCGGGTTCACCCTGGCGGACGCCCTGACCCTGGAGCGGGTCCAGGGGGAGGGGGAGCCGGAGCGCCTGCTGTTGCCGGTGGACACCTGCTTTCAGGGGCGGCCCGCCCTCACGGTGGCCGGGCAGGAGGAGAAGATGGTGCGCAACGGCATGACCCTGGTCAAGCCGGGCCTGTCCCCCGGGGAGTACCGGGTGTACGGGGCGGGCGGGGCCTTTCTGGCCCTGTGCCGGGCCAGGGGGGGCAAGCTCACCACCGTCAAGAGCTTTTTTGAGGTGCCCTAGGGGCGCGCCCACCCATGCAAAGGAGAGAGACTATGTCAGACAGACCGAGACGGGTCATCGCCCTGGGCTTCTTCGACGGGGTCCACCTGGGCCACGGGGCCCTGTTGCGCCGGGTGACCGAGATGGCGGGCCGGCTGGACGCCACGGCGGCGGCCTTCACCTTCGACCGGCACCCGGCGGGGGCCATCACCGGCCAGAACGTCCCCCTGCTCAGTTCGGTGGAGGACCGGATCTGGCTCATGCGCCGGTGGTACGGGATCCAGGAGGTCATCGTGGCCTCCTTCGACGCCATGCAACGGATGGACTGGCACGACTTTGTGGCCCGGTATCTGGTGGAGGAGCTGGGGGTGGTCCACGTGGTGGCGGGCCACGACTTCCACTTCGGCTACATGGGCAAGGGCAACCCGGAGCGGCTGAAGGCCACCTGCGCCCAGCTGGGGGTGGGCTGTGACATCGTGGAGAAGGTGACCCGGGACGGGATCACCATCTCCTCCACCTACATCCGGACCCTGATCGCCCAGGGGGAGATGGAGCGGGCCAACCAGTTTCTGGGCCACCCCCACATCCTCACCGACCGGGTGTCCCACGGCAAGCGGATCGGGAGCTCCGCCCTGGGGTTCCCCACCGTCAACCTGCGGGTGCCGCCGGGGGTGATCGTCCCCGCCCACGGGGTGTACGCCACCCGGGTGTGGTTTGACGGCCAGTGCCGCCCCGCCGTCACCAATGTGGGGGTGCGCCCCACCGTGTCCGACAACGACCGGCGGGTGACGGTGGAGGGCTTCATCCTGGACTTTGACGGGGACCTGTACGGCCACCAGGTGCGGATGGAGTTTTACAAATACCTGCGGCCGGAGCGGAAATTCGCCTCGCTGGAGGAGCTGTCCCGGGAGATCGCCCGCAACGCCCAGCAGACCAGAGAGTATTTCAGAAGCCGGGAATGACCGGAAGAAGGAGAGTTCAGACAGGCGCCACAGAACTGCCCCCACGGGGAGAAAGGACGCAGGACCATGAAACTACCTCATCCGCGCCACCAGGACCAGCACGCCCGCTATGACCGGATGTACCCCTTCCTCTGGGCCTATGTCGCCCTGCTGGCGGCGGGGGGCTTTCTGCTGGACACGCCGGAGAACATCTGGAGGGGCCTGGTCCGGATCGTGCTGACCGAGGACGCCCTGATCACCGACTATGTGCTGGTCTCGGGGCCGGGGGCGGCCCTGGTCAACTCGGCCCTGGTCACCGCCATCACCATCTGCGTGCTCTATCTGGCCGGGGACGTGCTCAACGGCATGACCCTGGTGGAGATCGGCCTCATGTCCGGCTTCTCCCTGTTCGGGAAGAACTTTGTCAACATCTGGCCCATCCTCATGGGCTCCTGGCTCTACGCCAAGGTGCGGCGGGAGCCCATCGGGAGCTACGCGGGCATCGGCCTGATGGCCACGGCCCTGGCCCCGGTGGTCAGCTATATCGCCATCGACAACGGCTTCGGCGGGGTCCACTGGGGGATCCTGGTGGGGCTGGTCATCGGGTTCATCATGCCGCCGCTGGCCGCCTACACCTACCGGATCCAGAACGGCATGAACCTCTACAACGTGGGGTTCGCCTGCGGGCTGGTGGCCATGATCTGCGTGCCGCTGATGGTGTCCCTGGGGGCGGACCCCACCCTGTACTACCGCTGGGCCACCGGCCACGACCTGATGTTCGGGGCGGCGCTGGCGGCGCTGTGCGCCGTGCTGATCCTGGGGGGGCTGTTCTTCTGCCGCAAGCCGGTGTGGGCCTCCTGGGCGGGCTACCGCAGGTTGCTCCAGACCAGCGGCCGGGCCCCCAGCGACTACCTGCGGATGTTCGGCCCGGCCCCGGTGCTCATCAACATGGGGGTCAACGGCCTGATCGGCATGGCCTTCATCCTGGCGGGGGGCGGGGACCTGAACGGCCCCACCGTGGGGGGCATCCTGACCATCATGGGGTTCTCCGCCTTCGGCAAGCACGCGGGCAATATCATCCCGGTGATGGCGGGGGTGTTTGTGGGCAGTCTGGTGATGCACTGGTCCCTGGACGACTCGGCGGTCCAGCTGGCCTGCCTGTTCTGCACCACTCTGGCCCCGGTGTCCGGCTACTTCGGGTGGCCCTACGGGGTGCTGGCCGGGTTCCTCCACTCGTCGGTGGTGCTGTACACCGGCTCGCCGGTGGCGGGGATGAACCTGTACAACAACGGCTTCTCCGGCGGGCTGGTGGCCATTGTGCTCTACCCGTGTATCATCGCCATCGCCCGGCACCGGAAGCCGCAGCTGCAGGATCTGGACTACTTCGACCACCTGGAGAGCGACGCCCCCGTGGTGCCCCCGGACCCCCACGAGATCCAGGAGGAGCAGGAGGAATAAGACGGGCCCGGCCCCCCTGGGGGGCCGGGCCCGCTTCACGGTCTATGGAAAGAGGAGCCGCACCGCCCAGGCGGCGGCCAGAAAGCCGGTGAGGTCGGCGCACAGGGCGGCGGGCACCGCGTACCGGGTCCGGGTGATCCCCACCGCCCCGAAGTAGACGGCGATGGTGTAAAAGGTGGTCTCGGTGGAGCCCAGCATCACCGCGGCGGTCCGGCCCAGGGGGGAGTCGGGGCCGTAGGCGGCGATCAGCTCCGCCCCCACCCCCAGGGCGGCGGAGCCGCTCACCGGCCGCACCAGCATCAGGGGCAGGAGCTCCGGGGGGAGGCCCAGCCCCTCCAGGGCGGGGGCCAGGGCCCGGGCCAGAAATTCCAGGGCGCCGGAGGCGCGCAACATGGCCACCGCCGTCATCAGCCCCACCAGGGCGGGGACGATCCGGAGCAGGGTCTCCAGCCCGGCGCCCGCCCCCTGGACCAGGGCGGCGTACACGTCCACCCGCCGCCCGGCGGCGTACAGGGCCACCCCGCACAGGATCAGGGGGACCAGCATGGTGAAAAACAGCTCCACGGCCTACCCCCTCCACACCCGGGCCAACAGCTTGCAGGCCAGCACCCCCGCCGCCACCGACAGGGCGGAGGCCAGCCACACTGCGGGCAGGATGTCGAAGGGGGCCTGGCACCCCGCCGCCGCCCGGACCGAGGCCACGGTGGTGGGGATCAGCTGGAGGGAGGCGGTGTTGCACACCACCAGCATACACAGACTGTCCGAGGCCACCCCCGGGCTGGCCCGCCCCAGGCGGCGGGCGGCCTCCAGCCCCAGGGGGGTGGCCGCGTTGCCCAGCCCCAGCAGGTTGGCGGAGACGTTGGCGGCGATGCTGTCCATGGCGGCCCGGTCCCGGGCCGCCTGGGGAAAGAGGAGCCGGAGGGCGGGGGAGAGCAGGCGGGACAGCCCCTGGGCCAGACCGGCCCGGCGCATGACCTCCATCACCCCGGTCCACAGGCACAGCATCCCCGCCATGGACAGGGCCAGCTGGACGGCGGAGGCGGCCCCCTCCACCGCCGCCGCGGCCACCTCCGGCCCCCGGCCGGTGGCCAGCCCAAACAGGACGGCGAGGGTGACCATCCCCGTCCAGATGACCGTCATGGACATACAGTTCCACCCCCTCATGTCCAAGGATACGGGGGGAGCTGGAAAAACATGTCTGCCAAAAAGCGAGAAATTTACAAAAAAATCCAGCTGAACACCTTGTTTCTCCAAAAATTCTACATTTTTCACCCTATTTTGGTCCATATAAATAGTTGACACGGTATTTTTTTGCCGCTACAATAGAGATACAAAAAACGATCCTTCAGGTTACGTGAGATCGCGTGCTCTGACCCGTGTTTTGAACCCGATAAAAGGAGGTATCCCTCATGAAGTCTACTGGTATCGTCCGAAAGGTGGATGAGCTGGGCCGTATCGTGCTACCCATTGAGTTGCGCCGGACCCTGGATATTGAGGAGAAGGACGCGCTGGAGATCTATATGGACGGTCCGTCCATCGTGCTGAAAAAATTTCAACCCGCCTGCATTTTCTGTGATAGTGAGAAGGATATTATCGAGTTCCGTGGAAAGAACGTCTGCCCCCGCTGTTATCAGGAGATGAGCGGGCTGTTCCGGAAATAGCGGATGCCGGGAACGGACAGAGCAAAAGTGGAATTCCTTTCTCTTTGGGAGGGGGCCCTCGGGCCCCCTCCCAAGTTTTGTATGGGAAAAGACGGAAAAGCAGAGAGAAGGCCCGAGGGCCTTCTCTCTGCTTTTAGAAGAGGAATCGAGGTGAAACCAGATCGGTCATCTCAGCGTGAACGAGGTGACGGCGTAGCCGAACATGGTGTCCCGGGGCTGCAGGGTGGCCTGGAACCGGGCCAGGTCGGTCTGCTCCACCAGATAGACCAGCGCGCCCTCCAGATAGGTGGCGTCCCCCTCCGTCCGGACGGTCCGCACCTGGATCTGGGCCAGCTCGTCGTTGCCGCACACCACCCGGTAGCAGTCGCTGGCCGCGTCATAGGTGAGGCGGTCGGACAGGGCGGCGGGCAGGGGGCCAAGCTCCCGGTAATTGGAGACCAGGGCGGCGCTGTAGTCCCACACCAGCTCGGCGGGGAAGGTGAGGCTGTCCCCCTGGGGCTCGGAGCGCTCGTCCAGCTGGCCGTACAGGGAGAGCATATTGTACAGGCACTCCCACATCAGGCCGGTGTCCCCGGCGTCCAGGGCGGTGTCCCCGTGGTGGAGCATGGCCAGGGTCACCCCGTGGAGGGCGGGGACCATGGCCTCCACCGGGCTGATGGTGGCGGGCACGCCGCCGGGGACATAGTGCTCGCTCTCGCCGGCGGGGGCGGAGGCCCCCTCGGGCTGGGTCAGCGCCATACTGCTCAGGGGCAGGACGAAGACGCAGAACGTCAACACGGTCAACAGCGCTTTTCGGAAGAATTTCATCGACGGGGCCTCCTTTCCTGTTTGTATCTTTAGTATACCCCGGCGGGGGTGTTACCTTCTTATCGAAGGTGTTACGGGCCGGTGAAAAAACGGTTACAGATTGGCAACAGGCTGTCCACACAGAGAGCCTATGCCCGGCCCCGGGGGGATAGAACAAAAAACAGGGAGGACCCACAGTGGGGTCCTCCCCGGAGAGGGAGATGGCGGGGGGTCAGCTGTTGGCGTGGGCCAGGGGGGACTGGGCCGTCTCCAGGGGGGAGGCGTCCGCCGCCCCGGGGGCCTCCTCCGCCCCGCCCTGGCCGGCCAGGGCCCGGGCGTTGGCCAGCATCAGCTTGATCCGGTTCTCCTGGTTGATCTTGGTGGCGCTGGCGTCGTAGTCGATGGCCACGATGTTGCTGTCGGGGTAGTCCTCCTTCAGCCGGCGGATCATCCCCTTGCCCACGATGTGGTTGGGCAGACAGCCGAAGGGCTGGGTACACACGATGTTGCCGGTGCCCGAGTGGATGAGCTCCAGCATCTCGGCGGTGAGGAGCCAGCCCTCGCCCATCTTGTTGCCGTCCCCCAGGTAGCCGTGGACCAGGTGGTGGAGCTCCTGGAAGGTGCCGGGGGCCCGGAAGCGGCCCGAGTGCTTCAGGGCGGCGATCATGTCCTTCTGACAGGACTCCACATAGCCCATAAAGACCTTGCAGGCGGCCTTCTTGATCCACTTGCCCCCGTACAGGTCCACGTCGGCCACCCGGTTGTAGATCTTGAAGATGATGA
>CALWVW010000083.1 GCA_944385075.1 uncultured Oscillospiraceae bacterium
CCGGGTCAGCGCCGGGTGCCCCGATAGTTGCCCCGGCGCCGGGCGGCCCCGGCTCCGGCGCGGTAGCGCCGGGACCGGCGGAAGACGAACAGCCGGAGGACCAGAGCGGCCACCAGGACCAGGATGACCACCAGGACCAGCTTGACCCAGGTGCTCTGGAAGAAGTCCAGGAACTGCTGCTTCTTGTACAACAGCTCAGAGCGCTCCACCGAGTTGACCGCCACCAGATCCAGGGTGCCGTAGACCTCCCCCTCATAGGAGAGGGTCATGGCGCCCAGCACCTGTCCCTCCTGGACGGGCGCCTCCACCGAGTCGGAGTAGAGGGTGATGCGGGTCTCGATCTGCTCCAGGTCCAGGTCCACGGGGAGGGTCCGGGTGATGGAGCCCTGGGGCTTGAGGTTGACCTCGTCCGCCTCCCGGGACATGGTGACGGCCACCTTGGCCACCGGCTCGCTGTCCTCGGTGATGGTCACCCGGCGGAAGTTGTCAAAGCCCCACTCCAGCAGATTGCGGCTGGAGATGAGCTGTCCCTGCCGCAGGTCGTCGTACCCGGGGACCTCCACCGGGCCGGAGCCCAGCACCACGGACACCAGCAGGGTGTCCCCGTCCTCGGCGGCGGCCACCAGACACCGGCCCGCCTCGTCGGTGTTGCCCGTCTTGCCGCCGATGCACTTGTCATAGGTGTAGCCGCTGTACCAGAGGTTGGAGATCAGGCCGTTGGTGTTGAAGAAGTACCGCTCCTCCGACAGATTGGTGGCGGGCACCGTGTGGCTGGGGGTGGCGATGATGGTGCGGAACAGGTCGTACTGCAGAGCGGCGGTCAGGATCAGGGCCAGGTCATAGGCGGTGGAGTAGTGCTCCTCGCTGTGGACGCCCACCGGGTTGGTGAAGTGGGTGTCCTGACAGCCCAGCTCCGAGGCCTTCCGGTTCATGTGGTCCACAAAGGCCTCCACCGAGCCGTCCACCGCCACGGCCAGCACGTTGGCGGCGTCCGCGTGGGAGGGGAGCAGGACGCAGTACAGAAGCTCCTCCACCGGCAGGGTCTCCCCCTCCTTCAGGTCGGCCACCACATAGCCCTTGCCGGAGGGGATGCCCTCCATCCGCTCCGCCCCGGCGGTGACCGGGGTGTCGGGGGCCAGCAGGCCGGCCTCGATGGCCTCCACCACCAGCAGGGCGGTCATGACCTTGGTGGTGCTGGCGGGGTAGGCCCGCTCATAGGCGTCCAGGTCGTAGAGGACCTCGCCGTAGTTGGCGTCGTAGAGCACGGCGTTGTTGCAGTAGACCGTGGGGTCGTCCAGGGCGGCGGCGGGAGGGGCGAACAGGCCGGCCACCATGGGGAGGAGCAGAAGCAGAGCAAGAAAACGATATTTTTTCATAGGAAATTCTCCGTATGTATGATATACTGTCTATGTATGGCGCGGGCCATCTCTGAGATGCAGTTTATTATAGCAGAGTGTCGAAAACTCTGCAAGGGGGGAGACAGGATGTCAGGGCTTCCCAGATACGGAAAGATCATCGCGGGTCTCACCGCGGCCTTTGTGCTCTTCACCGGCGGCTGGTTTCTGGCAAACCAGTGGTCCGGACGGCCCTATCAGGTGGTGACCCAGTCCCCGGGTACGGGCGGGGAGGCGGCCCAGAGCCAGGCGGCCGCGGAGCCCGCCGGGGAGGAGCGGCCGGACAGCCTGATGGAGGGGGAGACCATCAACATCAACACCGCCGACGTGTACGACCTCCAGCGCCTGCCCGGCATCGGGGAGAAGCGGGCCCAGAGCATCCTGGAGTACCGGGAGGAGCACGGCCCCTTCCAGACAGTGGACGAGCTGGACCATGTATCGGGGATCGGACAGGGGATCCTGGACGGCCTGCGGGAGTACGCCACCGTGGAGTAGCGGCGGGGACAAGGAGTTTTGGAAATGGCAAAGATCTTAGTGGTGGATGACGAGCAGGTGCTGGTCAAGGGCATCAAGTTCAACCTGGAGCACGAGGGCTATCAGGTGGAGGTGGGCTATGACGGGGAGGAGGCGGTGGAGCGGGCCCGGGAGGGCTCCTTCGACCTGATCCTTCTGGACCTGATGATGCCCAAGATCGACGGGCTGCAGGCCTGTATGCGCATCCGGGAGTTCTCCAACGTCCCCATCATCATGCTGACGGCCAAGGGGGAGGACACGGACAAGATCCTGGGCTTTGAGTACGGGGCGGACGACTATATCACCAAGCCCTTCAACCTTCTGGAGCTGAAGGCCCGCATCCGGGCGCTCCTCCGGCGGTCCGGGGCGGCGGAGCAGAAGCAACAGGGGGACAGGGCGCTGACGGTGGGCCACATCCGGCTGGACCCGGGCGAGCGCTCGGCCTGGCGGGACGGGGCGCCCGTGGAGCTGACGGCCAAGGAGTTCGACCTGATGGAGCTTCTGATGCGCAACCCGGGCCGGGTGTACAGCCGGGAAAACCTGCTCAACGTGGTGTGGGGCTATGAGTATATCGGGGACTACCGCACGGTGGACGTGCACATCCGCCGGTTGCGGGAGAAGCTGGAGCTGGACCCGGCCAATCCGGAGTATATCCGCACCAAGTGGGGCGTGGGGTACTATCTGAGCAACCGGCGGGAGAGCAGAGCGTAGCCGGCGGGGCGCGACCGGGAAAGGAGGGGCGGCGGAATGGCCCAGAAGAAGCAGGGGAAAAACCATGTCCCGTTTTTCTCCTCCCTGCAGATCAAATATGCCATGAGCTATCTGGCCATCTTCGCGGTGGTGCTGGTGCTGTTGAACACCTACCCGGTGATCGCCTCCCAGGACCTGCTGTTCAGCTCCAAGCGGGAGTCGCTGAAGAGCCAGACGGCGGTCATGGCCTCGGCCCTGATGGAGCTGGAGACCCTCTCCTCGGACCAGGTGACCCGGGTGATGAATATGCTGGACAGCATGGGGCTGGACCGGATCATCGTCACCGACCCGGCGGGGATGGTGCTGTACGACAGCACCCGGCCGGAGGAGCCGGAGGAGCCGGAGGGGCAGGACCCGCCCGAGGCAACCCCGCCGGAGTACCGCTACGCCCTGTATCAGGAGGTGGTGGAGGCCCTGCGGGGGTATGACGCCTTCTACTCCCGCTTTTTCCAGGACCGGTTCGTCTCCACCGCCGCCTCCCCCATCCTCTACCGGGGGGTGGTGATCGGCTCCATCTACATCCTGGAGATCGACGAGGCCCAGGGCGCCCTGCTGTTGAGCCTGCAACAGAACCTGCGGACCATCTCCCTGGTGATCGCGGTGGTGACCCTGGTGATGAGCGCCCTGTTTTCCAAGATGCTCACCGCCCGGATCGCGGCGTTGCTCCGGGCCATCCGCATCGTGGGGGAGGGGGAGTACGGCCACCGGCTCCAGCCGGTGGGCCGGGACGAGATGGCCCAGCTGGCGGAGGAGTTCAACCAGCTGACCGACCGGCTCCAGAACACGGAGGAGATCCGCCGCCGCTTTGTCTCGGACGCCAGCCACGAGCTGAAGACGCCGCTGGCCTCCATCCGCCTGCTGGCCGACTCCATCCTGCAAAACGACCAGATGGACCCGGAGGTGGTCCGGGACTTCGTCACGGACATCGGGGCAGAGGCCGACCGGCTGACCCGCATCACCGAGCACCTTTTGACCCTCACCCGGCTGGACAGCCTGCCGGCGGCCAAGACACAGGTGGTGGACGTGTCCCGGGTCACGGAGCACGCCATCTCCATGCTGGGGCCGGTGGCGGACAGCGCCGGGGTGGCGGTGGAGCGGAATCTGAAGCCGGACTGCCTGATCCTGTGCGTGGAGGACGAGCTCTACCAGATCTGCTACAACCTGATCGAGAACGCCATCAAGTACAACTTCGCCGGCGGGAAGGTCTTTGTCTCGGTCTACCGGGACCGGGACCAGGTGCTGTTGGAGGTGGGGGACACGGGGATCGGGATCCCGGAGGAGGACCTGCCCAAGGTGTTCAACCGCTTCTACCGGGTGGACAAGGCCCGGTCCCGGGCGGCGGGGGGGACGGGCCTGGGCCTGTCCATCGTCCGGGACACGGTGCGCCGCCACGGGGGCTGGGTCACCGCCCGGCCCCGGAGCCCGGAGGGGAGCCTGTTCACCGTGGGCTTCCCGGTGTACATCCCGCAGGAGAGGAGGGAGGAGCCGTGAGGTTCCCCAGAGGGGCGCTCTGCGCCCTGTGCGCGCTGGCCCTGCTGTTGCCCGGGTGCAGCGCCCGGGACCAGGGGGAGCGGGAGGGGGAGTACCTCCTCTACTATCTGAACAACAGCCAGAGCGGCCACGGCCCCGCCCTGGCGGCGGAGCCCTGCCCGGACGGGGAGCTGGCGGCCCAGGGGGAGCCCGCGCCGGACGCGCTGATGGGCGCCCTGCTCCGGGGGCCGGAGCACGAGGAGCTGGCCTCCCCCTTCCCAGAGGGGGTGACCCTGCGCCGGTGGGAGTGGGACCCGGACCAGCCGGGCAATCTGGTGGTCACCCTGTCGGAGCAGTACGGGGAGCTGAGCGAGATCGCCCTGACCCTGGCGGACTACTGCATCGTCCTGACCCTGTCCCAGCTGGAGGGGGTGGAGACGGTGGAGATCCAGGCGGAGGGCTTTGTGGGGAACTACCGGAGCCACCAGCGGCTGTCCGCCGGGGAGGCGACGCTGTGGGACGGCGTGGCGCGGCCGGAGATGGAGGCTACGGGGGGCGGCGGCTGAATCCCTTGACAAAAATAGGCCGGCGTGATATGATAGGTCCACAATTGAATGACGACAGGTGAAGCGCACAGGAACCTACCGGCTGTTCCGTCCCCCCAAGAGGTGGGACAAGTCCCGGTGCGGGCCGGCGGGGGCTGTGCGTGGATGTGACTCTGGAGAAACTCAATGGTGAGTGCCGAAGGGGCAAAGCGGCGGGAAGAAACAGACAGGATCTCCCCGCTAATCTCTCAGGCGAAAGGACAGAGAAAACAGGCGCCCAACAGCGCCTGATTGCGCGCGTGCGCGCAGATTCTCCGGAGCGGCTCCCCTGAGCCGGTCCGATATTTTTTTGAGAGGGGAAATGTGTATGTTAGAATCGTTAGAGGCCACCCTATACCCGATCGTAACCACGATCAACAGCTACCTGTCCAACTATATCCTGGTGTTCCTGTTGGTCGGCGTGGGCGTGTGGTACACCATCCGGACCCGCTTTGTCCAGATCCGTTGCTTCGGCGAGGGCATGAAGAGCGTGTTCGGCAATCTGTCCCTGAACGGCGGCAAGCAGGAGCAGGGCATGAGCTCCTTCCAGGCTCTGGCCACCGCCATTGCCGCCCAGGTGGGCACCGGCAACATCGTGGGCTCCGCGGGCGCCATCCTGGTGGGCGGCCCGGGGGCTATTTTCTGGATGTGGGTCATCGCCTTCTTCGGCATGGCCACCATCTATGCCGAGGCCACCATGGCCATCCAGACCCGTAAGATCGACCCCGACGGCACCATCCGCGGCGGCCCGGTGTACTACATCACCACCGCCTTCAAGGGCGGCTTCGGCAAGTTCCTGGCCGGCTTCTTCGCGGTGGCCATCGTTCTGGCTCTGGGCTTCATGGGCTGTATGGTCCAGTCCAACTCCATCGGCTCCACCCTGAACACCGCCTTCGGCATCCCCAAGTATGTGATCGGCATCGTGCTGGTGGCCATCTGCGCCTTCGTGTTCCTGGGCGGGATCCAGCGCCTGGCCTCCGTCACCGAGAAGCTGGTCCCCGTCATGGCGGCCATCTTCCTGCTGGGCGCCGTCGCGGTGCTGGTGATCCGGATCCAGTACATCCCCGAGACCTTCGCCATGATCTTCAAGTACGCCTTCCAGCCCCAGGCCATCATCGGCGGCAGCTTCGGCGTGGCCATCCGGACGGCCATCACCCAGGGCGCCAAGCGCGGCCTGTTCTCCAATGAGGCCGGTATGGGCTCCACCCCCCATGCCCACGCCCAGGCCAACGTCAAGCACCCCCACGAGCAGGGCGTGGTGGCCATGGCCAGCGTGTTCATCGACACCTTCGTGGTGCTGACCCTGAACGCCCTGGTCATCATCTCCACCCTGTACACCGCCGACGGCCCCCTGGCCAACGGCTATGTGGGCGACGTGACCGGCCAGCTGGACAGCGCCAACCTGGCCCAGACCGCCTTCGGCTCTGTATTCGGCACCGACATCGGCGCCATGTTCGTGGCCGTCTGCCTGTTCTTCTTCGCCTTCTCCACCATTCTGGGCTGGAACCTGTTCGGCAAGATCAACGTGACCTACCTGTTCGGCAAGAAGGCCACCATCGTCTACACCGTCATCGCGCTGGTGTTCATCTTCCTGGGCACCCAGATGTCCAACACCCTGGTGTGGGAGCTGACCGATATGTTCAACTTCCTGATGGTCATTCCCAACGCCATTGCCCTGTTCGCCCTGACCAAGTCTGTGCTCAAGACCACCAAGGGCATCGGCTACAAGCCCTGATCCGGCAAAATAGAGCGCTGTGCGCGGAGACTGTCCCACGGGGCGGCCTCCGCGCTCTTTTCTCCCGGGAAAAAGTGTGGTATGATGGGGAGGAACTTGTGCGGACGGCGGCGGACAGCCGCCGGAGAGGAGAAGAAGATGGACGGATGGAGAAAGAACGCGGTCCACACCCTGGACATCCAGGGGTACACCGCGGAGGGGATGGGGGTGGCCCGCCTGGAGGGGCGGGTGGTCTTTGTCCCCTTCACCATCGCCGGGGAGCGCTGGCGGGTGCGGCTGGAGAAGGTGAACCGGTCGGTGGCCTGGGGGCGGGGGGTGGAGCTCCTGTCCCCCTCCCCCCTCCGGGTGGAGCCGGGGTGCCCGGTGTTTGGAAAGTGCGGCGGCTGTCAGTTCCGCCACATGGCCTATGAGGAGGAGCTCCGGGCCAAGCGCCTCCGGATCGCCGACGCCCTGGAGCGGGTGGGCGGGGTCCGGATGGACCTGCCCCCGGTGCTGGGGGCGGCGGAGCCCGACCGCTACCGCAACAAGGTGCAGTTCCCCGTGGCCCGGGCGGGGGAGAGCGGGGTGCGGGCCGGCTACTACCGGCCCCGGAGCCACCAGGTGCTGGAGGTGGCAAACTGTCTGCTCCAGCCCCAGGGGGTCACCCGGCTCCAGCACGCCTTTGAGCGCTGGTGCGCCCAGCTCCGCATCCGCCCCCAGGACGACCCGGAGGGGGGGACGGTGCGCCACCTGTATATCCGCTCCAACAGCCGGGGGGAGCTGTTGGCCTGTGTGGTGGCCCGGGGCGATCTGCCCCAGGGGGAGCAGCTGGCCCAGGCCCTCCGGCGGGAGGAGCCCGACCTGGTGGGGGTGGTGCTGAATCTCAACCCCCGGGACACCAACGTCATCCTGGGGCCGGAGTACCGGACCCTCTGGGGCCGGGACTGGCTGGAGGAGGAGCTGTGCGGGCTGACCTTCCGGTTGTCCATCCCCTCCTTCTTCCAGATCAACCGGGACCAGACCCAGCGGCTGTACTGGGTGGCTCTGGACTTCGCGGAGCTGACCGGGGAGGAGACGGTGCTGGACCTCTACTGCGGCATCGGGACCATCTCCCTGGCCCTGGCCCGGCGGGCGGGGCGGGTAATCGGCGCGGAGATCGTGCCCGAGGCCATCGAGGACGCCCGGGCCAACGCCCTGCGGAACGGGATTGCCAACGCCCGGTTCTTCTGCGGCGACGCGGGGGCGGTGGCCCGGACGCTGGGGGAGGAGGGGGTGCGCCCCCGGGTGATCTGTGTGGACCCCCCCAGAAAGGGGCTGGGGCCGGAGGTCCCCGCTATCCTGGCCGGGATGGAGCCGGAGCGGATCGTCTATATCTCCTGTGACCCGGGCACCCTGGCCCGGGATGTGAAGCGGCTGGGGGAGCTGGGCTACGCCCCGGTCCGGGCCCAGGGGGTGGACCTCTTCCCCCGGACGGCCCATGTGGAGACGGTGGTCGCCCTGGAGCGCCGGGGGGCGGAAACGGGGCGCCCCGGCCCGGCCGGTGACAAAATGATGTAAAAAATAAGAAAAATTCTGTAAAATCCAATCATAATATCGC
>CALWVW010000084.1 GCA_944385075.1 uncultured Oscillospiraceae bacterium
CCCGCAGGATGCGCACCGGGGAGGAGGAGCGGGTCTCCACCCCCGTCAGCACCCCGTCCGGCGTAGCGAACCCCCTGAGCTTCCGGTCCAGCACCGGCAGGGCCGCCCGCAGAGTCTCCGTGACGGCGGCGGGCAGGCAGGGGGACAGGTCGGTCCAGGTCACGCCGGGCCGGTAGGTGGGGCGGACCGCCCCCGGTCCCTGGGAGGGCCGCCGGAGCAAAAAGTCCTCCACCCGCTGGGCGGGGGCGGAAAATCCCCCGCCGCCCAGTCGAAAGGCCGCCCGCTCCCAGCGCTCCTGAAAGCGGACCCCCGCCAGCACGTCGTCCCCCGGAAAGTCCCCCGGGTCCACCCCCACCAGAAGGCCGCCGTTGATGTTCTCCCCGTCCCGGGCCCGCAGGCTCATGCCGTTGGTGACCACCCCGCCCTGCTCTGAGGCGGCGGCCACCACCTGTCCCCCGGGACAGACGCAGAAGGTGAAGGCCGACCGGCCGGAGGGCAGGTGGCAGGCCAGCTTGTAGTCGGAGGGGGGCAGGCGCTCCCAGGCAGGGCCGTACTGTTGCCCGCTGATCTCCCGTTGCAGGTGCTCGATCCGCACCCCGATGGCAAAATTCTTCTGCTCCATGGGGATCCCCGCGTCCCGGAGCATGGCAAAGGTGTCCCGGGCGGAGTGTCCGGGGGCCAGCACCAGTGCGTCACAGGCCAGGCGGTACATCCCCCCGGGGCCCTCCACCCGGACGGCGGACAGAGCGTCCCCCGACCACTCCAGACCGATGAGCCGGTGGCCGAAGCGCACCTCGCCCCCCAGGGCCAACAGTTCCTCCCGCATGGCCCGGACCACGTTCCGAAGCACATCAGTGCCGATGTGGGGCTTGTGGGAGTAGCGGATGTCGGCGGGGGCGCCGAACTCCACAAAGGTGTCCAGCACCGCCCCGATCCGGGGGTCGTGGGTGCCGGTGGTCAGCTTTCCGTCGGAGAAGGTGCCCGCGCCCCCCTCGCCGAACTGGACATTGGACCCCTCATCCAGGGCCCCTGTGGCCCAGAACCGCTCCACATCCGCCGTTCTGGTGTCCACATCCCGCCCCCGCTCCAGCACCACGCAGGGCACCCCGCTCCGGGCCAGGAACAGGGCGGCGAACAGCCCCGCCGGCCCCATGCCCACCACCACCGGGGGCAGGGGGGACCGCCGGGCCACCGCCGGGGCCACATAGGGGTGCCGCTCCACCAGCGCCACCTGCTTTCCCGGCGCCCGGCGGACCAGCTCCGCCTCCCCCCGGCAGGACACCTCCACCGTGTAGACATAGTGGACGTCGCTCTTCCGGCGGGCGTCGATGGACTCCCGCACGATCTCCAGCGTCTCCAGCGCCCCGGGGCGCACCCCCAGGGCTCTGGCCGCCCGCGCCCGCAGTTGCTCCAGATCCCCCTCCAGCGGCAACGAAAGGCCCCCGATCCGGATCATCCCGTCTCCCTCCCTCTCCCCGGTCCAGCCGGGCGGTTTCAAATTCAGATCCATTGTACCACAGGGGCCGGGAAAGGAAAAGTCCCTCTCTTTCGCCGGGCCGGCCGGGGGGACGGGAGAGACTTCCCCGGCCAACCCGACAAAATGTAACAAAATTTTCCAAATCCTCTTGCCCTCCCTCCCATTGCTCCATATCTTTTTGATGTACAAAGGGAGACCGCGCCCCTTTGTGCCCATCTCCAGCGCGGAATCCAGCCGGCCCGGCTGGAACAGCGGGCCGGGAGCATCAAAAAGGAGGTTTTCCAATGGCAAGAAGAAAAGTGGAACGCAACATCTCATTTGACGACGTCCGGGGGATCTATTATGTCAATATGGATCTGGGAAAGGACGAGGGCGGGGGCCGGCTCCGGCAGTACCGGACCTATCCCACCCTGTCCGCCGCCCGGACGGGGCTGAGGGAGTTCCTGGCCCACCGGGAACAGGAGCGCCAGAGCCCCCGGCACCAGCTGACCCTGTCCGACTGGCTGGAGTACTGGATGGACACCATCGTGCGCCCCAACCGGGCCGAGACCACCGTGTACGCCTATCAGAAGATCATCGACAACCACCTGGGGCCCGCCCTGGGGGACACGCCCCTGCTCAAGCTGACTCCCAAGAACATCCAGCAGTACTACCTCCAGGTCCAGAAGGACTGCGGTCTGTCCTCCAACACCCTGCGGCGGCACCACGATCTGCTCTCCTCCTCGTTGCGGACGGCGGTGCGGCAGGATATGCTCTCCGTCTCCCCCATGGACCGGGTGGAGCCGCCCCGGTCCCGGCAGTACGAGGCGGACTTCTACAATCCCGAGGAGCTCAAGCGGCTGTACGCCCTGCTCCAGGGGCACTGGCTGGAGCTTCCGGTCAAGCTGGCGGGCAGTCTGGGCCTGCGGCGGGAGGAGCTGTGCGGGCTGAAGTGGGAAAACGTCAACTTTCCCAGACAGGTCCTCTATGTCCGGGAGGCCCGCACCGCCTTTGGCGCCACCGTCATCCAGAAGGAGACCAAGAACCGGGCATCGGTGCGCACCCTGTACCTGCCCGAGGACATCTTCAACCTTCTGGACGCGGAACAGCGGCGGCAGGAGCGGGAGCTGGCCGATCCCACCGGCCATGTGGCGCTGGACCAGCGGGGACTGCCCTACTCCCCCAACGCCCTCTCTCTGGCCTTTACCCGGTTCGTGCGCAAGCACGACCTGCCCCGGGTCACCCTCCACGGCCTGCGGCACTCCTTTGCCACCATCGCCTCCTTCCAGGGGGTGTCCCTGTTCGACATCGGAAAGGCCCTGGGCCACTCCACCCCCGCCACCACCGGGCGGATCTATACCCATCTGATCGACCGGACCCACGAGGAGACTCTGCTGAAGGTGTCCGACGCCCTGAAGTGAGCCGGGACAAAACAGGTCGCCGGGGAGCCAAGCTCCCCGGCGACAACATTTTTATTTTGTTCTGGTCCCCCGCTACCGCCGGTCCAGCGGTCCGGCCAGGGTCCGGTAGTGCCCCGCCAGCCCCCGCAGGGCCCCGACCTGCTCCTCCGTCAGCTCCACGCCGCCCCCCAGCTGTTGGACCTGGGCGTAGATTCGGGCGGTCTGCTCCACCGTCTCCATGCGGTCGAAGGCCTCCCACAGGTCCCCGCCCCAGGCGATGGCCCCGTGGTTGGCCAGCAGGGCCGCGCTGTGCCCGGCCACATAGGGCCGGAGGCTGTCCGGCACCTCCCGGGTGGAGGGCAGGGCAAAGGGGGCCACCGGCACCTCCCCCAGACCGCTCACCGTCTCGGTCAGGTAGGGCCGGGACAGAGGGCGGCGGCAGATGGCAAAGGCGGTGGCCGTCGGGGGGTGGGCGTGGACCACGGCGGCCACATCGGGCCGCTCCCGGTAGACCAGAAGGTGCATGGCGATCTCGGAGGAGGGGTGGCGGTCCCCCGCCAGCACCCGCCCCTCGCCGTCGCACAGGACCAGCATCTCCGGGGACAGCCGCCCCTTGCTCACCCCGGAGGGGGTGATGAGAAGGGCGCCATCGGGTAGCCGGACGGACACATTGCCGTCGTGGCCCACCACATAGCCCCGGTCATATAACAGCCGGCAGACCCGGCACACTTCCTGTCTGATGTCCTCCACCGTCCGCTCCCCCATTCTCTCCCGGTCCGCCAAGGGCCTCTCAGAGGAAGATCTTGCTCTCCGCCCGGCGGCCGGCGTACTGGTCCTCCAGCTCGTGCTGGTGGTACAGATAGCCCTCGTGGTCGAAATACTTGGCCCCCATGGGGCACTTCTTCACGCAGGCACAGCACTTGATGCACTTGCCCACCACCTGGGTCACGTCATCGGGGTCGATGGAGCCCATGGGGCACAGCCGGGCGCACAGGCCGCACCTGACGCACTTGTCCGGGTCGGTGACCGGCTTGGCCTTCAAGAAATCCTTGATGGGCTCCCCGTGCCGGTCCCGGGGGGTGTAGTAGGGCCGGATGGGGTCACAGCCCTCCACCGCCACCGGCTCCGACGGGGCGGCGGTCAGTCCCTTCACCTTGTCCGCCGTCTCCCGGGCCAGCCGGTCCACCAGGGCCATGTCCTCCCCGTCGGGCCGCCCGGCCCCCAGGATCCTGGAGAAGGCGTGCTCCCCCACGATGGCCGCCCCGGCAATGGGGCAGAAGCCGTTGTCCGCCATCACGTTGCGGAGCTCGATGAGCCCGTCGTCAAAATCCCGGTTGCCATAGAGCACCACAGGGACGGCCAGGGTCTTGTCCCCGTGGACACTGCCCTGCAGATAGGGCAACATCAGGTTGGGCACCCGGCCGGCGTACACCGGGGTGCCCAGCACCACCAGGTCCTCCGGTCCAAAGGACAGCTCCACCCGCCCGGCGGGGGTGGTGTAGTCGTGGGCGCGGTACTCCGCCCCCAGCTGTCCGGCCAGGGACTCTGCCAGATGGACAGCCACCTTTTCGGTGGTGCCGGTGCCGCTGAAATAGACGGCCCAGACGGTTTTGATCTCCATGGATCTGTTCTCCCTTCTCCCGCTCCTGCCCCGGGGACAGGAGGATTTTTTCTCTTCCCTCCCCGTGGGGCGGGAACAGTGGTTCTGCTACTCTATACCTCGAAGGTCTCCAGCCCGGTCTGTCGGACGAACTCCTCCTTGATGGCGGGCATGGCCCGCATATGGGGCTGTTCCAGGTGGATCTGCTGGGCCCGGCGGTCGGTCCAGAGCTCGGCCAGCAACACCTGGTCCGGGTCGTCCACCGCCCGGTAATAGTCGTACTGGAGACAGCCCGCCTCCGCCAGCACCGCCCGGCGCAGGCCGATGGACTCCAGCCGGGACAGGAACTCCTCCCGCACCCCCGGCTTGAGATCATAGCGCACATAGACCCGGAACACAGCTACTCCCCCTCCTGATTCCTCCGCAGGCGCCTGGCGTCCAGATAGCCCTCCAAAATCAGGCTGGCCGCCACGGCGTCCACGGTCTTTTTCCGCTTTTTGGCGTTCTGTCCCGCCTCAAACAGGATGCGGTGGGCGTCCACGGTGGTCCGCCGCTCGTCCCAAAGGACCACCGGCAACCCCGCCGCCCCCTCCAGCTGTCGGGCAAAGTCCCGGTACAGCTGGGCCCGGGGGCCCTCGGTGCCGTCCATGTTCCGGGGGAAGCCCATCACCAGCTCGTCCACCTGCTGGTCCCGGATCAGCTTCACCAGCTCGTCCAGCACCACCCGGGCGCTCCGGCTGTGGATGGTGCGGGTGGACCCGGTGAGAAAGCCGGTGGGGTCGGACAGGGCCACCCCCGTGTGGGCGTCCCCGTAGTCAATGGCCATGATCCGCATGTCCGCCCTCCTCTCTTTTCCCCTACTATACTCTATGGCGCCCCAAAATACAACCCTTCTCCGCCACAAAACCGCCCATTGACTTCCCGGCCGCCACCCCCCATAATAGGGGCTGTATCAAAGGGGGAGACTGCCATGGATTTTTACGCCACCTGGGGCGAGGCCTGCCGGGACGGCCACACGCTGGAACAGCTCTTTCAGGCGGGGATGACCGGCCTGCGGGTCAATCTGTCCCACGTCTCGCTGTCCCGGTGCGCCCCCGCCCTGCTCCGGGAGTTCCGGCCCGCCGCCCGGCGGGCGGGACAGCCGGAGGCCCACCTGATCTTGGATCTGCAGGGGCCGGAGCTGCGGGTGGGGGACCTGCCCCGCCCCGTCCCCCTGACCCCGGGGGAGGAGGTCCTTCTGGGGGCCGGAGGGCTCCCGGTCCCCGCCGCCGTGGTGGACCGCGCCCGGTCGGGCCAGCAGATCTCCCTGGATGACAGCGCCCTGTTGCTGGAGGTCACGGGCCGGAGGGGCGGAGCCCTGACCTGCCGGGTCCTTCGGGGCGGCACGCTCCACAGCCGGAAGAGCCTGGCCCTGCCGGGGGTGGAGCTGGACATCCCCGCCCTCACCCCCGGCGACCTGGAAAATCTGGACCGGGCGGCGGAGGTGGGGACCACCCACATCCTACAGCCCTTTGTCCGGGGCCGGGGCGACGTGGAGGAGCTCCGGCATGCCCTGGACCGCCGGGGGCTGGACCGGGTCCAGATCATGGCCAAGATCGAAAACGCCCAGGGGCTGGACCGCCTGGACGAGATCCTGGACGTTGCCGACCAGATCTGTATCGCCCGGGGGGACCTGGGCAACTCCATGCCCCTGTGGGAGCTCCCCGGGGTGCAGAAGCGCCTGGCCCACCGGTGCCGGGAGGCGGGCCGCCCCTTCTGCCTGGTCACCCAGCTCCTGTGGTCCATGGAACAGCGGCCCGTCCCCACCCGGGCGGAGGTGAGCGACATCTACAACGGCGTGCTGGACGGCGCCTCCTCCCTGATGCTCACCGGGGAGACCGCGGTGGGCCGCCACCCGGTGGAGGCCATGGAGTACCTGGTCCGGACCGCCCGGTGCGCCCTGCAAGATCAGATGAGAGAGGAGACCCCCACATGAAGCGGATCCTGTTTGTCAACGCCTGTATGCGCGGGCCGGAGCAGTCCCGCACCTGGCGGCTGTGCCGGACCTTTCTGGACGCCTGCCGGGCCCGCTGGCCCGGCGCGGAAATCGTGGAGCGGGACCTGACCGCCGCCCCCCTCCCGGTGCTCACCGCCCGACTGGACGGCGCGCGGCACGCCCGCCTCGCCCAGTCCCCCGGGGACCCCATGTTCGCCCCCGCCCGGGAGATGGCCGGGGCGGAGCTGGTGGTGATCGGGGCCCCCTACTGGGACCTGGCCTTTCCCGCGGCCCTGAAGGTCTATCTGGAGTGGGCCAGTATGCTGGGCATCACCTTTGGCTATACCCGGGAGGGACAGCAGGTGGGCATGAGCCGGGCCGCCGCCCTGGTCTATCTCACCACCGCCGGCGGGCCCATCGGGGAGCAGAACTACGGCTTTCAGTATCTCCAGGGGCTGGGGCGGATGTTCGGCATCCCCGCCGCCCACTGTCTGGCCGCCGAGGGACTCGACATCCAGGGCAACGACCCGGAGGCCATCCTGCGGGAGGCGGAACAGCGGGCCGAACAACTGGCGCGGACTCTGGAAGACCCGCGCTGAACCCATTCTGACCGCCGGGGGAGCTCACTCCCCCGGTTTTGCTTGCCCCCGGGGGGAAAGACTGGTATACTGTAATATGAAATTTTGTGCCCGGCGACGCGCCGGGGTCAGGGGGACACCCAACATGAAAAAACTGATGGTCATTGACGGCAACTCCATCGTCAACCGGGCCTTTTACGGGGTGAGCCAGAATCTCACCACCCGCTCCGGCCAGCCCACCAACGCCATCCTGGGCTTTCTCAACATCCTGAACAAGCTGGTGGACGAGGAGGCGCCCGAGGCCCTGTGCGTCACCTTCGACCGGAAGGCCCCCACCTTCCGGCACCTGGCCTATGAGGGCTACAAGGCCACCCGGAAGGGGATGCCCGACGAGCTGGCCAGCCAGATGCCCCTTTTGAAGGACGTGCTCCGGGCCATGAACATCCCCCTGTACGAGCTGGACGGCTGGGAGGCCGACGACCTGATCGGCACCATCTCGGTGAGGGACACCGCCGCCGGCTGGGAGACCGCCATCGTCACCGGGGACAAGGACTCCCTCCAGCTGGTCACCGACACCGCCACCGTCAAGCTGGTGTCCACCCGCATGGGCCGTACCACCACCCGGGACATGACCCCGGAGACCTTCCGGGAGGAGTACGGCTTCGACCCCATCCACATCATCGACCTGAAGGCCCTCATGGGGGACGCCAGCGACAACATCCCCGGGGTGAAGGGGGTGGGGGAGAAGACCGCCATGGCCCTCATCCGGCGGTACGGCTCCATCGACGCCCTGTACGCCGCCCTGCCCGACGTGGAGATGGCCCCCGG
>CALWVW010000085.1 GCA_944385075.1 uncultured Oscillospiraceae bacterium
GTCCGGTCGGGGTTGGTGATGGCCTGGCGCTTGGCCACCTGGCCCACCATCCGCTCGCCGTCCTTGGAGAAGGCCACCACAGACGGGGTGGTCCGGTTGCCCTCCGCGTTGGGGATGACGACGGCCTCGCCGCCCTCCATGACAGCCACACAGCTATTGGTTGTACCTAAGTCGATACCGATGATCTTGGACATAAATCAATTCCTCCAGTTTGAAAGATTGTTGTTTTTTACTTTGATCGTGATGATATGATAAATTAGGAATCATGCATTCGGAGTTCGGAATTTTGGTATCCGGCCGGGGCCGGATGTTTGCAAATGGTTTCGCCTTCGGTGAACTCCTGCCATGTCTCATTCCTAATTAGTTTGCCACTTTCACCATGGCGAACCGGATGACCTTCTCACCCAGCATGAAGCCCGCCTGGAAGACCTCGGCCACGGTGTTCTCCCCCAGGCTCTCGTCCTCCACGTGCATCACCGCGTTGTGGAGGGCGGGGTCAAAGGGCTGGCCCAGGGCGTCGATCTCGGTGATCCCCAGCTTGGAGAAGATCTCCTTGAGCTGGTTCATGGTCATCTCCACGCCCTTTTTATAGGCCTCGTCGGCGGTGTCCTGCTTCAGGGCCCGCTCCAGATTGTCGTACACGGGGAGAAAGGCCGCCGCCGTGTCCGCCTTGGCGTCCGCCCACAGGGATTCCTTCTCCTTGGCGGTGCGCTTCCGGTAGTTGTCATACTCGGCGGCCAGCCGGAGAAACTTGTCCTCCTGCTGGGACACCTGCTCCCGCAGGTGCTCCGCCTCGGCCGCCACAGTCTCGGCCGCCTCCTCCTTCTCGGGGGGAATCTGCTCTGCCTGGAGACCGGCCTCCGGCTCCTGGGGCGTCTCCCCCTCGGGGACGGCCTGGGTCGGGATCTCGCTCTTCTTGTCTTTCTTGCTCACGGCTTCGTGCTCCTTCTACTCGTAATCTGATGGGGCGGGCCCCGCCTGGCTCTAGTCCTTGGTCTCCTCCGGCTCCTCCGGGGCGGAGGGGAGCTCCTTCCCGAACATCCGGGTCAGGCTGTCGGCGAAATAGGACAGGCGGGCGGTCACCTTGGCGTAGTCCATCCGAGTGGGTCCCACCACGCCGATGATGCCCCGCATATTGTCTCCAATATCGTAGCTGGCCATCACCACGCTGGTGTCCTTCAGGGCCTCGGTCACGTTTTCCGGCCCGATGAGAATATTCATGTTCTTGCCCTCGTCCATCCGGACGGGCAGGCTGGTGGCCCCGTTCTCCTCGCTCAGGTAGTTCATCAGGGGCTTGGCCTTGTCGAGACTCCGGTACTCCGGGTGCTCCAGCAGGTGGGTGATCCCCGCGGTGCGGATCTTCTGCTGGCTCTGGTCCTCCAGCACCTCCATGGCGAACTCCACCACCATGGAAATCAGCTGAAAGGCCCCCGGGGCGGTGTGGGTCTCCATCTTGTCCAGGGCGTCCCCCATCTCCTCCCGGGTCAGGCCCACAAAGGAGCTGTTGAGCACCGCGGACAGGAGCTGGAGCTGGGTGTCGGACACCGGGTCGGGGATGTGGACCAGCTTGTTCTTGACCACGCTGTTATCCGTCATCACCACCGCGATAAAGGCGTTCTCCTCCACCATCAGCAGATCGAACCGCTTGACCGTGACCCGCTCCTTCACCGCGGACATGGTGAACACCGGATAGTCGCTGAGCTGGGAGAGCACCTTGCCCGCCCGGTCGATGACCCGGTCCAGCTCCTCCATCTTGATGTTCAGCGCCTCGTTGATGCGCTGGGTCTCCTGCAGGGTCAGCTGTTGCCGGTCCATCAGCTCGTTCACATAGAGCCGGTACCCGGCGGGGGAGGGGACCCGGCCGGCGGAGGTGTGGGGCTGTTCCAGCAGTCCCAGTTCCGTCAGGTCGGCCATCTCGTTGCGGATGGTGGCGGTGGACACGTCCAGACCCGCCAGCTCGGCCACCGCCTTGGAACCCACCGGCTCCGCGGTGGCGATGTAGGTCTCCACGATGGCGCGCAGAATTCGCTTTTTTCGATCCGACAGGGCCATACGGTCCACCTCCGGGCTTCCTTGCGTCCATATCCGGGGCCGCGCTGTTTGCGGCGGCTCCGCATTTCGTTCTTAGCACTCATATACCCTGAGTGCTAATGATACTGTACCACTCCCCCACAGACTTGTCAATAGTCACTTTATGAATTTATTTTTAACATTTGAGCCCCGGCTGTTTCTTGCACAACAGCCGGGGCTTTGCTAATTCCATCTCAGCTTTCAGGGGCAGGGGGCCTGCCGCTTCTACGTCTTTGTCAGGTCCCGGACCCAGCGGCCCGAGCGCATCCGCCACAGCCCGATGGCGCTTTTGGTCACCTGCTCCACCACGTAGTACAGAAAGACCCAGAAGACCGAGGTGCGCAACACCAGTCCGCACAGGGCGGCATAGGGGATGGCGAACACCCACAGGGGGCCGGTATCGATCAGGGTGGCCGCCTTCACGTCGCCCCCGCCGCGCAACACCCCCACTACATTGACGCCGTTGAAATCCCGGAGGGGCATGACCAGGGCGATGACCGTCAGCATGATGGTGGCCGCCGACACCGCCCCCGGAGACAGCTTGAACAGGGGGAAGACCCAGACCGGGGCCACAAACCGGACAAAGCACAGCAACAGTCCCCCAAATACGATCCCGCACGCAAAGGCCATGGTGTCCAGGGCCGCGCCGATGGACTTCACCTGGTCGCCCCGGCCGGCCCCGATCTCCCGCCCGATGATGACGGAGGCGGTGGCCGCCAGACCGAAGGCGACGACGGTACACAGCTTTTCCACGTTGCTGGCCACGGTATAGGCGGCCAGGATCTCGGTGCTCCCCTCCATGTGGCCCATGATGGTGGGGAGGAGGGAGGTGCCCAATCCCCACAGGGTCTCGTTACACACCACCAGGCCCCCGTACCGGAGAAACCGGTGGAACATCTCCGGCCCCGGGAGGAACAGCCACTTCAGCTCCACGCGGAAAAAGCGGTTCCAGGTCATGTGGCAGACCACAATGACCACCTCCAGGATCCGCGAGATCATGGTGGCGATGGCGGCTCCCGCCACCCCCAGGGCGGGGGCGCCCAGGTTGCCGAAGATCAGCACCCAGTTCAAGAAGAGGTTGGTACACATGGAGACCCCCAGCACGTACATCCCCAGCTTGGGCCGCTCCATGCTCCGGTAGGTCGCCGCGTAGACCATGGTCACCGCGTTGAACACATAGGCCCAGCCGGCATACCGGCCGTACTCGGCGGCCATGACCACCACGTCCCGCTGGTTGCCGAACAGGCTGAGGAATTCCACCGGGCAGATCAGCAGGATGACCGCGACCACGGTGGAAAACGCCAGCGCGACCCACAGGGCCACCCCCATCACCCGGTTGATGGAGGCCCGGTCCCCCTTGCCCCAGTACTGGCTGATGAGGACGGAGGCGCCGCTCTGCACCCCGAAGATGAACAGCTGGACCACGAACAGGGGGATGTTGGCCAGGGTGACCGCCGCCATGGAGGCCTCCCCCAGAAGCCCGACCATGAAGGTGTCCGCCATGCTCAGGGTGCTGGTGATCATGTTTTGGAGTACAATGGGGGCCGCAAGCGTCACTACCTGGCGGTAAAAGCCTGGTTTCTGCTTCATATAGGCAAACACGTCGATCTGTCCTCCTCTTCGCGCGCGGAGCCGTCAGGACATGGTGGGGAACAGCTGGTCCGCCGCCTCCCGGAGGCCCCGGACCAGGGCGTCCACGTCCTCTCGGGTGGTGTCGTAGGAAAAGCTGATCCGGAGCGCCCCGTCCCGCTCTCCCTTGGGGAGCTTGAGGGCGGCGAACACGTGGCTGGGCTTTCCCCGGTGACAGGCCGAGCCGGAGGACAGGCAGATCCCCCGGTCCCCCAGCAGGCGGACCACCACCTCGCTCTTATAGCCGGGCAGTGTGACGGGCAGAATGTGGGGGGCCCCCTGGGGGACCAGCACCTTCAGCCCGGGCACCGCCCCGGTCAACTGCTCCACCGCGTAGGCCCGGAGCTGCGCCATATGGGCCACGTCCCGCTCCATCGTCTCCGCCCCCAGCCGGGCGGCGGCGGCAAAGGCGGCGATCTGGGCGGTGGCCTCCGTCCCGGAGCGCAGGTTGCCCTCCTGCCCGCCGCCCCGGATCAGGGGCGGGAGGCGAAGGCCCTTCCTGATGTAGAGGGCCCCCACTCCCTTGGGGGCGTGGATCTTGTGGCCGCTGACGGACAGCAGGTCCACCCCCAGCTCGCCAGGGGTGAAGGGCACCTTCAAAAAGCCCTGGACAGCGTCGCAGTGGAGAAGGGCGGGACAGCCCGCCGCCCGGATCGCCCGGGCCGCCTCCCGGACCGGCAGGATGGTGCCCAGCTCGTTGTTGACCAGCATCATAGAGACCAGGACGGTGTCGGGCCGGAGGGCACGGGCCAGCTGGTCCGGGCTGATCCACCCCTGGCTGTCTGGTTGCAGATAGGTGACCTCCCAGCCCCTGCGCTCCAGCTCCCGGCAGGGCTCCAGCACCGCCGCGTGCTCGATGGCGGTGGTGACGATGTGTTGCCCCTTCCGGCGGCCCAGCTCAACCGCCGCGGAGATGGCCCAGTTGTTGCTCTCCGTCCCGCAGGAGGTGAAGGTCACCTCCTCGGGCCGGCACCCCAGGGCTCCGGCCACATCCGCCCGGTCCTGCTTCAGTTGTCGGGCCGCCTCTCCTCCGAAGGCGTAGACGGAGGAGGGGTTTCCCCACCCCTGGGTCATGGCCTCCAGCGCCGCCTGGGCCGCCTCCGGCCGCACCTGGGTGGTGGCCGCGTTATCCAAATAGTGGAGCAAAATCTCAGTCCTCCCCCGGTTTTGTCATAGGATATGTTCATTCTATGCCCCGCCGGGGGGAAAGTCAAGGCACACCGGGGAAAACCGGCGGGAAGCCCCCGGTTCCCCCCTTGCAATGGGCGGCATGGTTGTATATAATGGGACTATCCTACTATCCCAGGAAGGGGAGTGGTCCCTGTGATCCACGCCACCGGCATCTGTTATATTGTGGGCGCCATGTCGCTGACGCCCGCCCTGCGCCCCTACCCCACCGCCGAGGACTATGTCATCGCCGCGGACCGGGGCTACGACTCTCTGATGGCCTATGGGGTGGTCCCCGACCTGGCGGTGGGGGACTTTGACTCCCTGGGCTACCAGCCCGACCACCCCAACGTCATCCAGCTCCCCGTGGAGAAGGACGACACCGACATGGTCTTCGCCCTGCGCAAGGGGCTGGAGCTGGGCTACCGCCGCTTTCTCCTTTTGGGGGGAGTCGGAGGGCGGCTGGAGCACACACTGGCCAACCTGCAACTGTTGGACTGGCTCACCGGGCAGGGGGGACAGGGCTTCCTGGCCGGGGAAAAGACGGTGGCCACCGCCATCCGGGGGCCGGCCAGCCTCACCTTCCCGGCCACCATGTCCGGCTATCTGTCCGCCTTCTGCAACAGCGGGACGGCGGAGGGGGTCACTCTGGAAAATCTGAAGTTCCCCCTGGAGCACAGCACCCTCACCAGCAGTTTCCCTCTGGGCGTCAGCAACCAGTTCCTGGGGCAGAGCGCCCGGGTCTCGGTGGAAAAGGGGAGCCTGCTCCTGATCTGGGAGGACAAGGGGGACTTCTACTCCCTGCTTCCCCAGCTCTGGCTCGTCTGACGCAGACCGCTCACCAGCTGTCCGCCTCCCGCTCAGAAGAACTGCCGCCACTCCCGCTCCGCCGGATAGCTCCGGTCGATCAGGAGGTAATCTGTGCCGTGCCGCCGGCACTCCGCCAGCACTGCCGCGTTCTCGCGGATCAGATGGTCCATGGAGCACTGGGTATCGTCCAGCCGCCGTTCTATCACGTTGGCATACCTCTGAATCTCCTCATAATGGTCCCGGATATACCCCTCGCTCATGACCAGACAGCGGTACCGGATGAACGGCAGGTAGTCCTCCCCGAAGTCTCCGGCCCAGTCAAACGGGATATAACAGCCCTCCACCGTGAGGTTTTGCCTGTTCTCTACCGCTGTTTTCATGATTTCCCGGACGATGGGCCACAGGTAGGCCGTCAGCGCCCGGTCGTCGCTCTCCGGCGTCAGATGGGTGTTCCCGCTCCGGATCAGCCCCATTTTCAGGTGATCGACCGACAGGTACGGATAGCCGTACCACTCCAGAAGCCTCTGCGCCAGGGCGGTCTTGCCCGTATGGGACGCCCCTGCGATCAGGAAGATCATCGTCATCCCTCCCCGCTGTGTCGTTTGACCCATTGTACTACGCCGGACCCTGTGTGGCAAGGCCGGTGTGCCCGGACAGATCCATGCCTCTTGTCTTTTTTCTTGCCTTTTTGGGCATCCTGTGGTATAGTTTTTTCCCGAGCCTGGGGAGAGGAGGTGTCCGCCATGGGCGAAGCAGTCAAGGTGATCGCAAAAAACAGCAAGGCCTATCACGACTATTTCATCGAAGATAAATTTGAGGCCGGCATTGAGCTGGCGGGCACTGAGGTCAAATCCATCCGGCTGGGCAACGTCAATCTGAAGGACTCCTTCTGCACCATCAAGGACGGCCAGCTGTCCGCCCTGGGGATGCATATCAGCCCCTATGAGAAGGGGAACATCTTCAACAAGGACCCCCGCCGCCCCCGCCGCCTGCTCATGCACAAGCGGGAGATCCTGCGGCTGTCCGGCCGCATCCAGCAGGACGGCTACTCCCTCGTCCCCCTGTCCGTCTATTTCAAGGGGCCCCGGGTCAAGCTGGAGCTGGGACTGGCCAGGGGCAAAAAGCTCTATGACAAGCGGGAGTCCGCCGCCCGGCGGGACGCCAAGCGGGAGATGGACCGGGCCATGAAGACCCGGAACCGCTGAACATCGATCCAGAACATCAGAAAGGATGATCCGAATATGGCACAGAATCCCATCGTCACCATCGAGATGGAGAACGGCGGCGTCATCAAAGCCGAGCTCTACCCCGACGTGGCCCCCAACAGCGTCAACAATTTCATCAGCCTGATCCAGAAGGGCTTCTATGACGGGCTGATCTTCCACCGCTGTATCCCCGGTTTTATGATCCAGGGCGGCTGTCCCAACGGCAACGGTATGGGCGGCCCCGGCTACTCCATCAAGGGGGAGTTCAGCCACAACGGCGTGCAGAACGACCTGAAGCACGACCGGGGCGTGCTGTCCATGGCCCGGGCCATGGACCCCGACTCCGCCGGGAGCCAGTTCTTCATCATGGTGGAGCAGGCCCCGCACCTGGACGGGGAGTACGCCGCCTTCGGCAAGGTGATCGAGGGGATGGAGGTGGCCGACGCCATCGTCTCCGCCCGCACCGACTGGAACGACCGGCCCCGGGAGCCCCAGCGGATGAAGAAGGTCACCGTGGACACCTTCGGCGTGGACTACCCCGAGCCGGAGAAGGTGTGACAACTCTGCGTCCGTGTAGCCCGCTCCGGCGCCACGCCGGAGCGGGACCGGCCACTGTTTTTCCTCAGACAGCGGGGAAGTGACAGAGACGCCTGATAGACGGCGGCACAGCCGTTGCCCAAACCGGAGCCCAGCGCCAGCGGATCCGGTTTGGAGAGGAGGAGTAGCGGAATGAGCGAGCTTTCGGCTTTAGCCGGAAGCGAGGGATATGGAGATTACTCCGACGATAAGGGGGCGTACCGGTTTCGACGGGGACGTTGCAGTGGGAATAGCGGGCGGTGGCGCCTGTCCACCTGAAAACGGGCAACTTATAAATTAAAGAACGACGATAACGTAGTTCTCGCCGCGGCTTAA
>CALWVW010000086.1 GCA_944385075.1 uncultured Oscillospiraceae bacterium
AAATGTTCCCCTTTACCCCGTTTTCGGGCCCTTTCGGCCCGATTTCGGCCCAAATTGTTGACACTTGGTTTCTCCGGGATTCAGGGGCCCGGGGTGGCTGAGCGGAGACTTGGCGGGCCAAATCTACAGGTTTCCCCCATCTTGGGGAAACCAAATTTTAAGAAGGAGGAATCCCCAATGAGAAACCTGAAGCGGGCTCTCAGCCTGGCTCTCGCTTCCGTCATGGTCCTGGGCCTGATGGTCGTGGGCTCCGGCGCGAGCTACGCGGACGTGACTTCTGAGGAAAATCAGGAAGCCATCGAAGTGCTCCAGGCCGTCGGCGTCATGGTCGGCGACGATGAGGGCAACTTCAATCCTGACAAGAATGTCACCCGCAACGAGATGGCGGTCGTCATGTCCAACCTGCTGGACCTGAAGGTCGAGGACTTCAACGCCGCCGACATCCCCTTCACCGACGTCCCCAGCTGGGCCGTCTCCTACGTGGCCGCCTGCTATGCTGACGGCATCACCAGCGGCACCAGCGCCACCACCTACGGCGGGAGCAACACCGTGACCGCCGCCCAGGCCGCCCTGATGATGATGAAGGCCCTCGGCTACTTCCAGTACCAGGGCGACTTCGAGCAGGACTGGACCCTGGCCACCATCAAGAAGGGCTCCGAGATCGGCATCTTCGACGGCATCACCGTCGACCGGACCTCCCCCCTGACCCGGAACGATGTGGCCCAGATGGCCCTGAACGCTCTGAAGAGCAACATGGTCACCTTCACCGGCGAGGTGGGCATCGAGATCCCCACCGCCAACGGCAATGTTGCGGTCGGCTACAACCCTGAGTACACCGCCCGCACCAGCGCCAACAGCAAGTACAATGCCATCAGCGTAGGCACCACCGATATTGCCCAGAACAACCAGTACTACGTCCAGCTGGGCGAGGAGCTGTATAACGGCGATCTGGAGCTGAACAATGACGCATCTGATGTCTTCGGTCGTCCCGCACGCGCCTGGGAGTATGACGGTGAGGAGATCGGCACCTACGTGAAGGACGAGTTGCTCCGCGAGGAGTGGACTGTTGCCGTCACTGGTCGCGACCTGTATGATGCCATGGGCTCCACTGTGCTGAACAAGTACACCGTGGACATCTTCTTCGATGGCGAGGATGATGAGCGAGTGGTTGGCTCCGGCAACTACTTCGAGCTCGGCGACATCAACCGCAACAACCGTCAGGATTTGGCGTCCACCGGCAATGGCGTGCTGACCCAGGTGTTTGTGGACACCAATGCGGAGGAGGCCGTGGTCTCCATCATCAACACCTATCTGGCCGAGGCTACCGACGACTACGACGACCGGTCTGATACCGTGGATCTGGATGTCTGGGGCATCGACGAGTACAGCAACACCGGTGCTTACTCCAAGAATAACGATGGCCATGCTGAGGGCTTCGAGGTCGAGGGCGAGGACTTCGCCATCGAGGACGTGGTTGACGGCGACTTCTTCCTGGTGACCGTGGCCGACGGCGCCATCCAGACCATGGAGGATGTCGAGACCCTGGAGGCTGTGACCATCTCCTCCTTCTCCCGCACCGACTATGTGAAGGTGGACGGTACCCAGTATGACTATGCCTCCACCGCCGAGTACAAGGTGGGCGACCTGGATCAGTACGATAACTCCAACCTGAAGAACCTGACCTACAATGTCTATCTGGACCAGTACGGCTATCTGATCGGCCTGGAGCAGGTGGAAGAGGTCAACAACTACCTCTTCCTGACCGGTCTGGATACCAATGGTAGCAATCTGGGCGCTCGGACCGCCGACGCCAATGTCATCTTCATGGACGGCACCATGGACACCGTCTCCGTCAACCTGCGCGACAGCAAGGATGAGAACGGTGCCAGTATCGACGAGAACACCTTCACCAACGCCGCTGTGATCAACAGCTGGTGCAAATACTCTGTCAACAACAGTGGTGTGTACAAGCTGGAAGTGATTGGCAATGGCTCTAACGGGACCATGGGCCAGGTCCAGAACAACGGCGGTAGCTACACCGCTACCCTCGAGATCAACGATACCCACTACTCCATGCTCGCCAATGTCGATGACGACGACGACAACCGTGTCTACAGCGACGATGATACTGTGTTCCTGAATGTTGACCTGACCGCCATTGAGAACCGTGGCTCCGTTGACAGCATTATCATTGACGATGTCAACTCTGTTGTTATCGGCATTGAAAATGTGAATATGGTGACCTTCAGCGGCCAGAAAGTAAATAACGATTACGGCCCTGTTCAGGGAACCACTTATGAGAGCGTTTCCCACGGTGTGTATGCCTTGTATGACGAGGAAGGCCGTGTGATGGCCGCCGTGGTCGTTGGTGAGGACGAGGGCACTACCAAGAATCTGGTCTACATCAACAGCTCCGACGTGAACACTGAGACTGACATCGAGGGCAATGACTATGTCTGGACCCGCAAGGCCATCTACAACGGCGAGGAGATCGAACTCCAGGAGAAGGGCGATTCTCTGGAGCTGATCGGCAACAAGATCACTGGCGACGGCGAGATCGACATCGCCAACGACGGCCGCTGGTATGAGGTGTCCTACGACGCCGACGGCTATGTCCGCAAGATCCAGGCCGCCAGAACCTCCATGGGTTCCGCTTTTGTTGACAACATCACCGATGTTGAGAGCACCGTGGACCAGTACGACACTGTCCTCTATGAGCAGATCAATCAGCCGCTGGTGCAGAATGTTGCCCCGACCCTGGGTGCCGGCAACCGCACTCTGTACATCAACACGGATGATACCAACGGTCTGCGTGTGGCCGCCGATGTGAACGTTGTCCTGATCCAGAAGAACAACAACAAGGAGACCACCGTGTACGACACCGGCCGCGACAGCCTGGACGACATCATCGATGATCTGCACGCCGATGCGAACGGTAAGTACACCTATGAGATCAGCGCCGTGATTGAGGATGCTCAGGCTACCGCCATCATCTTCAGAGACGGTCTGGACGACGGGTACAAGCCCAGCGCTGGCAACGGCAAGATCACCAATGCCAAGCTGACCCTGGCCAATGACGGCAAGCTGGCCGCCTCTTGGGACTATACCGACAACTCTTATGCGACTGGTCATAAGGCCACCGTTGAGTTCTACCTGAAGGATGGAAGCCGTTCCTACTTCTTTGGTAGTGCTGAGCACAATGGAGCTATGGCCCAGACTGGTAGTGTCCTCTATAGCCCCAAGCCCATTGAGCAGAATGGTACTTACTACGCTGTGATTACCATTGAAAACACTGCTACCAATGAGGTCGTTGCTACCATCACTACTTCTGATGTGGATTTTGCTCACTAAGTAAAATCTAATTAGAAAAAACTGATCCCCCGGGCATGTTTGCCCGGGGGATCACCCTTTCATTGTTCTGTTTCTCGCTCAATCAAGGCCATCACGGAATAAGTATATCCCCCCATATTGCACATGAGATGAGAGGCCGTATTGCTGAACGTCAACGAACTTCCGTTCCAGTTCAGGACGGGTCTGATCCATGTCCCATTGGTACTATAATAGCCCGTCGCCGTTGCGGCACCGAAAATTGCCATCATCCAACTGTTGCTGGACATGATGAAAACAAATTTCGGTGACCCATCAAAGGTCAAGGTCCGGCTGGCAGAGTCATCTCCCGTATAGGATGTGATCTGAATTTGACAGTTGCCTTTACCCGCTAACATAGCGGCCTGCCCTGCAAGGACCGTGGCATGCTCTGCGTTCTGCGCCGCCAGCCCCGCCAGCGCAGTGTCGATTTTTTGGTTGTCCTGATTGAATTCCACGCGGAGTACCTGATCCCCGGCCTCCCACTGGTTGAGTTGATAGTTCGTCGTGTAGTTGCTTGCCACAAAAAGCTCCTCCCTCTGTTCGCCCCAAACCGGGGCGTCTTTGTTTTGCTGGAGGGATTGTTTTGGGGCAAGGCAAACTGGTGTAGGGGCGCCCGCGGGCGGCCGCGGGCGGCCACACGGGGCCGCCTCTACGGTGGTACCGTGCGGCCAATACGTCATTGCGAGGAGGGCCGCAGGCCCGACGTGGCAATCCGCATCCCCGTCCAGAACAAACGGATACCCGCGGCCCCTCCGGGTCCTCGGAATGACGGGTCGGGCGGCCACATGGGGCCGCCCCTACAAAAAAGTCGAGAGTACAATGTGGAACCAACGGCGGGGGCAAGCCCCCGCCCTACGGCATTACGCCACATAGGGGCGGCGCGTCAAGGATGCCGCGCCCTACATGATTGCGTTTTTTCTCCCCGTCTCCCGTCCCCAGGGGGTACATCCAATAGGGGGGCCGAAATGGGAGTCCAATGGAAATCCAGCACAAGCGATTTCCATTGGGAGAGGACGAGTAGCGGAAGGAGCGAGTCTTGCCCTTTCGGGCGAGACGAGTGATCTGGAGCTTGCGAGGACGAGATTGGTCGGTGAAGAGGGGGATTTTTAAGGGGGAGATGAATCGAAACATCTCCCCCTTAAACGGCGTTTTGCCCACTTTGCCGCTGTTGGCAAAGTGGGTCGCCGCCGGGGCGGCGAAATGTCCCCCCATCAAGCGGCGCGGTACAAACCCGGCGGGAGGGGCAAGCCCCCGCCCTACGGCATTACGCCACACAGGGACGGCGCGTCAAGGATGCCGCGCCCCACGGGTGCCCCGTGGCAAGCGGAGGGAGGTAGCCCTCCCACCCCTATGATGTACCCCGCCTAAAATTGCACATTCCCATACATTTATTGGAAATCAGACCCCACCATGCCTTTTTTCACTCCCTCTCCCAACACGGGAAATGGAAACTCCGGCCTTTCGGCCGTCCCGACGGCAAAAGGCCACTTTTTTCTTGATTTATCTGATTCTGTCCGCTATAATAACAAAATTGCGAGAACAGATCCCAAATAAAAGTGAGAGGGTTGAGAATACAATGGGAGATACCATGCAAATCATGTTGACCATGGCCGCCTATATGCTGGTGGTCATCGGGATCGGCTTTGCCTTTGCCCAGCGGGCCAACAAGAGCTCGGAGGACTATTTCCTGGGGGGACGGAGCCTGGGGCCCTGGGTCACCGCCATGAGCGCGGAGGCCTCGGATATGTCCGGCTGGCTGTTGATGGGCCTGCCCGGAGTGGCCTACTGGTGCGGAGTGGCCGACGCCGCCTGGACCGCCATCGGCCTTGCCGCCGGCACCTACATCAACTGGCTGATCACCTCCAAGCGGTTGCGCCGTTACAGTGAAAAGGCGGGAAACGCCATCACGTTACCGGAGTTCTTCTCCAACCGCTTCCATGAGAAAAACAAGGTGGTCATGACCATCGCGGCGCTGTTCATCCTGGTGTTCTTCACGGTGTATGCCGCCAGCTGTCTGGTCACCTGCGGCAAGCTGTTCTCCACCCTGTTCGGGTTTGACTATATCCCCATGATGATCGTAGGGGCCGTCTTTGTGCTGGTCTACACCATCATCGGCGGGTTCCTGGCGGAGAGCGCCTCCGACTTTATGCAGGCTGTGGTCATGATCACCGCCCTGATGGTCATTGTGGTCACCGGTACGGTCGCCGCCGGAGGGCCGGGCGTGGTCCTGGAAAACGCGCAGGCCATCCCCGGCTTTCTGGAGTTTTTCGGCGCCGCCTCGCCGGTCACGGTGGACGGCGTGCAACAGGCCGCCCAGGGAGTGCCGCAGTTCGGCGCCCCCGAGCAGTACGGGGTGCTGGACGTGATCTCCCCCCTGGCCTGGGGCCTGGGCTACTTCGGGATGCCTCAGGTGCTGTTGCGCTTTATGGCCATCCGGCGGGAGAGCGAGCTGACCCGCTCCCGGCGGATCGCCACCGTGTGGGTGCTGATCTCGCTGACCGTGGCGGTGCTGATCGGCCTGATCGGCCGCTCCCTGTACCCCACGGCGCTGACCACCGCCTCGGACGCGGAGAATGTGTTCATCCTCCTGTCCACCAACCTCCTGCCCCCCGTGCTGGCCGGTCTGGTCATGGCGGGGATCCTGGCGGCCACCATCAGCTCCTCCGACTCCTATCTGCTGATCGCGGCCTCCGCCTTCGCCAAGAATATCTACCAGGGCCTGTTCCACAAAACGGCCAGCGACAGGCGGGTGCTGTGGGTCTCCCGGATCACCCTGCTGGCCATCGCCTTTGTGGCCATCTTCATCGCCCTGGACGAGAACAGCGTGATCTTCACCATCGTCAGCTTTGCCTGGGCGGGCTTCGGCGCCACCTTTGGCCCGCTGATGCTGTTCAGCCTGTTCTGGAAGCGCACCAACCGCGCCGGAGCCATCGCGGGCATGGTCAGCGGCGGGGGCATGGTATTCGTGTGGAACCTGCTGGTCCGGCCTCTGGGCGGCGCATGGGACGTGTACGAGCTTCTGCCCGCCTTCCTGTTCTCCTGTCTGTGCATTGTGGTGGTGTCTCTGATGACGGCGCCCCCTGACCGGCAGATCCAGGAGGAGTTTGACGCGGTCCGCGCCAGCCGGTGAGTCCGGCTCCGGTTTACATCCCGGCCCCGCTGTGGTAGAATGGAGCAGAGAACCGTCAGAGAGGAGCGTCCGCTGTGCCTGAGTCCTTTTTCCCCATGATCTCCCGGATGCGGTACATCAACCGCTGGGGCCTGATGCGGAACACCCAGCCGGAAAATATCCAGGAGCACTCCCATCAGGTGGCGGTGCTGGCCCACGCGCTGGCCGTCATCCAGAACCGGTACTTCGGCGGGCAGGTGGATCCGGGCGCCGTGGCGGTGGCGGCGCTCTACCATGACGCCAGTGAGATCCTCACCGGCGACATGCCCACCCCCATCAAATACGACAACCCGGATATCCAGGCGGCCTATAAGGCGGTGGAGGCGGTGGCTGAACAGAAGCTGTTGTCCATGCTCCCGGAGGACCTGCGCCCGGACTTTGCGGATGTGCTTACGATCTGCGACCCCGAGATCCACGCCCTTGTCAAAGCGGCGGACAAGCTGTCCGCCTATCTCAAGTGCGTGGAGGAACTCAAGGCCGGGAACGACGAGTTCAAAAAGGCGAAGGAGCAGACCTATGCGGCCCTGCGCGAGAACCCCACTCCCGCCCTGGGCTACTTCATGGAGCATTTCCTGTCCGGGTTCGAGCTGACGCTGGACGAACTGAATTGAGCCGCCCTTCAGATGCCCTCCTGACAGGGCACTTCCGCGGTATTGAAGCCCCCGGCAGGTCCTGCTTCGGCAGGATCTGCCGGGGTTTTTCGTCTGTACGGACTCCGGTATGCCCCGGGCCCCGCCCGGCTGACGAGCCACCCGGCCGGTGTCGCTACCGCGGATCTTCGCCAGGGCGATTCAGAGGCAACCGGTGCGAAATGGAGCTTTGTCTTGTCCCCTCCCGGGAAATCTGCTAAGATAGGGGGCGAAACGTTCGTCTCCCCATGGAGACGCTGGGAGGCACACCCATGGAACAGATCTTTCTCTTAGAGGATGACCAGGCTCTGGGCCGGGGCATCGCCATGGCCCTGTCCGGGCCAGAGCGCGCCGTGACCCAGGCGGACACCATCGCCCGGGCCAAAGAGGCGCTGGCCGGGGCGCAGTTCGACCTGCTGATTTTAGACATCAACCTGCCCGACGGCAACGGGCTGGAGCTGTTGCGCGCCCTGCGCCGG
>CALWVW010000087.1 GCA_944385075.1 uncultured Oscillospiraceae bacterium
TTGTAGTTTTCCACCATGGCCACCCGGAGCCAGGGGCGCACCTGGGGGTCCCGCTCGATGAGCTGTTGCAGGCACAGGATCAGGTGGATGATGCGCTTGGCCATGGTGTAGGCCGGGGCGGCCTTGGCGCCGAAGAGGGCGGTGACCGGCCGCTCCGGGAGCTTGCCGTCCTTGATGGCCAGATATTGGTGGATCAGATACAGGGCGTTCATCTGTTGCCGCTTGTACTCGTGCAGGCGCTTGATCTGGACGTCAAAGACCGACTGGGGGTCCAGCTCGATGCTCTGCTTTCCCCACAGCAGGCGGCACAGGTGGTCCTTGTTCCCCTGCTTCACCTCCAGCAGGCGGTCCAGCACCCCGGTGTCCTCCGCAAAGGCCAGTAGCCCCTCCAGCTGTTGGGGATCCCGCCGCCAGTGGGGGCCGACGCAGTCGTCGATCAGGGCGGAGAGGGCGGGGTCACAGGCCTCCAGCCACCGGCGGAGGGTGACGCCGTTGGTCTTGTTGTTGAATTTCGCCGGGTAGATGTCGTAGAAGGGCCTCAGCTCGGAAGTTTTCAGGATCTCCGTGTGGAGGGCGGCCACTCCGTTGACGGAGAAGCCGTAGTGGATGTCCATGTGGGCCATATGGACCAGCTCCTGGTCATCCAGGATGGCCACCCGGGGGTCGGGGTGGGCCTCCAGGGCCCGCCGGTCCAGCTCCCGAAGAATGGGGACCAACTGGGGGGCCACGGTCTCGATAAAGGAGAGGGGCCATTTCTCCAGGGCCTCGGCTAGGATGGTGTGGTTGGTGTAGGCGCAGGTGCGGGATACCTGCTCAATGGCCCGGTCCAGGTCCATCCCCCGGTCCACCAGAAGGCGGATCAGCTCCGGGATGACCATGGAGGGGTGGGTGTCGTTGATCTGGATCACCACATGGTCGGCCAGAGTGTCGTCGGTCCAGCCCCGCTCCTCCAGCTCCGCCAGGATCAGCTGGGCCCCGGCGGACACCAGGAAGTACTGCTGGTATACCCGTAGCAGGCGGCCCTGCTCGTCGCTGTCGTCGGGGTAGAGGAAGGAGGTAAGGCGGTGGGCGATGTCCCCCTTGTCAAACCGGATCCCCACCCAGGGGGGCGGGGCGGGTTGCTCCACATCGAACAGGTGCAGGCGGTTGGCGTATCCGTTGCCCGCGCCGGGGATGGCGATGTCGTAGAGGACGGCGGTCAGTGCAAAGCCGCCAAAGGGGACGGAGAAGGTCCGGCCGGTGGGGATGAGCCAGCTGTTCGGCTCGATCCAGGGATCGGGCTCCTCGGTCTGCTGGTTGTGATGAAATTCCTGCTTGAACAGGCCGTAGTGGTAGTTGATCCCCACGCCGTCCCCGGGCAGGCCCAGAGCGGCGGCGGAGTCCAGAAAGCAGGCGGCCAGCCGGCCCAGCCCCCCGTTGCCCAGGGAGGGCTCGGGCTCCATGGACTCGATGATGCCCAGGTCCCGGCCCAGGCCGGCCAGAAGCTCCCGCACCGGCTGGTGGAGGCCCAGGGCCAGCAGATTGTTGGACAACAGCTTGCCGGTGAGAAACTCGGCGGAGAAGTAGTACAGCTTCCGGTCCCCCGGTGGCGCCGGGCGGTCCTGGGCCAGGGCGCGGGTGAGCAGGAGCAGGGCCTCGTAGAGCTGGTGGTCGTCACACTGGTCGGGGGAGCGGCCAAAGCGCTCCTGGGTCAGTTGCCAGAGCCGTTCATTCAGTTGCATGGTCGTCATCTCCTTCTTGATCCGATGGGGCGGGGTGCTGTCCCGGGAGGCGCTGGTACACCTTCATCTCCCGGTGGAGCCGCCGGGCCAGCTTGGGCCCGTAGCTGTTGGGCAGGGCCCGCCACCGCCAGTTTTCCCCCAGGGTGGAGGGGGTGTTCATCCGGGCCCGGGAGTCCAGCCCCAGGAGGTCCTGGAGCTGGACCACCGCCAGGCCGGCGGGGGAGGCCCAGATGGAGCGCATCATGCCCCAGTGGTAGCCCTCCCTCCGACTCAGCCGCAGGTACTCCCGGGCGAAGGCCACCTCCCGGCGGGGGGCGGAGGCCATCCAGCCCTGGACGGTGTCGTTGTCGTGGGTGCCGGTGTAGGCCACGCAGTGGGCGGGGTAACAGTGGGGGAGGTAGTCGCTTCCGTGTTCCCGGCTGGAGAAGGCGAACTGGAGCACCTTCATCCCGGGATAACCGGTGTCCCGCAACAGCTGGTGCACAGCGGGGGTGAGAAAGCCCAGGTCCTCGGCCACAATGTCCCGGGGGCCCAGCGCCCGCTCCACCGCCTGGAAAAAATCCAGCCCGGGGCCGGGACGCCAGCGCCCGTTCCGGGCGGTCCGGTCTCCGTAGGGGATGGCGTAGTAGGACTCGAAGCCCCGGAAGTGATCGATGCGCAGTCTATCGAAGATCTCAAACTGGAAGGCGATCCGGCGCAACCACCAGGCGTACCCCTCTTCCCGCATCCGGTCCCAGTGGAACAGGGGGTTGCCCCACAGCTGTCCGTCGGCGGTGAAGCCGTCGGGGGGACAGCCGGCCACCTCGGTGGGGCGCCCCGCCTGGTCCAGCTGGAACTGCTCCGGGTGGGCCCACAGGTCGGCGCTGTCCGCCGCCACATAGATGGGGAGATCGCCGAACAGGCGGATGCCCCGCCCGTTGGCATAGGACTTCAGGGCGCTCCACTGGCGGAAGAAGAGGTACTGTACCTTGCGCCAGAAGGTGATGTCCGGGGCCAGCTCCCGCCGGACCCGCCGGAGGCCGGCGGGGGTGCGGAGCCGGAGGGCCTCCGGCCACTCCTGCCAGGGGCGGCCGCCAAAGTGGCCCTTGAGGGACATGAACAGGGCATAGTCCTCCAGCCAGTCCCCCTGGGCGGCGCAGAAGCGGACCAGCTCCGGGTGGCGGTCGGGGAGGCGGTCACAGGCGGCCCGCAGGACGGGGAAGCGGTTCTGGTACAGCAGGGCGTAGTCCACCGCGGAGGGGTCGTCCCCCCAGGGGATGTCCCGGTACTCCTCCGGGGACAGCAGTCCCTCCGCCGCCAGGTCGTCCAGGTCGATATAGTAGGGGTTGCCCGCAAAGGTGGAAAAGGACTGGTAGGGGGAGTCACCGAAGCCGGTGGGGCCGATGGGCAACAGTTGCCAGCAGGACTGTCCGGCGGCGGCCAGAAAGTCCACGAAGGCCCGGGCCTCCCGCCCCAGCGTGCCGATCCCGTAGGGGGAGGGGAGGGCGGAGACGGGGAGCAAAACACCTGCACTGCGCATAGGGACACCAGCCTCTCACAAGATTTCATGTCCATAGTACGCAGGGACTTTGGAAAATGCAAGAAAAATTTTTGTAAACAGGGGGAGGGGAGACCGCGGTGACGATCCAGATCTCCGGCAGTATGGGCCGGATGGACAACTATATCCGGGCGATTTGGAAGGCGGGGGGTCAGGCCAGAGCGGGCTACTGCCCGGAGCCGGATCTGACCTGTGACGGACTTTTGCTCACCGGGGGCGGGGACATCGCACCGGAGCGCTATGGGCAGGGGATGGAGGGCTCCCTCCCCCCCGACCCCCTTCGGGACGAGGCGGAATTGGCCCTGTTCCGGGCGTTTTATGGGGCGGGGAAGCCCATCCTGGGCATCTGCCGGGGCCATCAGCTGATCAATGTGGCGCTGGGGGGCACCCTGATCCAGGATCTGCCCCCGGAGCAGAAGGTGTTCCACGGCGGGGCGGAGGGCGACCTGGTCCACCCGATCCGGACGGAGCCGGGGACCCTTCTGGCCAGGCTGTACGGCCCACGATTTTTGGGGAACAGCTTCCACCACCAGGCTGTTGACCGGCCGGGGGAGGGGTTGCGGCCCATCGCCTGGGCGGAGAGCGGGCTGGTGGAGGCCCTGGACTGCCCGGGCCGCCCCCTGCTGGGGGTCCAGTTCCACCCGGAGCGGATGGCCCCCGGGCACGGAGGGCCGGACACGGCGGACGGAGCCCCCCTCTTCTCCTGGTTCCTGGACCTGTGCCGGGGCGGAGGGCGGTAGAGCCGGGCAAAAGAAAAACGGACGCCGCAGGCGTCCGTTTTTTGCTGTCGCTATTGCGGGGGGAGGGAGTCGTCCTCCCGGATCCAGTCCTCCACGTGGACCACGGAGTACTCGGTCTGGGTGTTGCGGATGACCACCCGGGCGATCCCCGCGTTGATGATCAGCCGGCGGCACATGGAGCAGGAGGTGGCATCGTGGAGCAGTTCCCCGGTCTTTGCCTCCCGCCCGGCCAGATAGAGGGTGGCCCCCAGGGTGTCCCGGCGGGCGGCCGAGATGACGGCGTTCATCTCCGCGTGGACCGAGCGGCACAGCTCGTACCGCTCGCCGGAGGGGATGTTCATGGCCTCCCGGGTGCAGTAGCCCAGGTCGATGCAGTTCTTTCGCCCCCGGGGCGCGCCGTTGTAGCCGGTGGAGACGATCTCGTCGTTCTTGACGATGATGGCCCCGTAGCAACGGCGCAGACAGGTGGAGCGCTCCAGCACCGTCTCGGCGATATCCAGATAGTAGTTTTCTTTGTCGATGCGATTCAAACAGAGCCCCTCCCAGCAGTGATTTGGATACCGATAGTATAGCGGATTTTTCGACATTTCGCAACCCTTTCCCCGGGAAAACGCCGGGAAGTGACAGGACGGAGCGGAATTTACACTTTGTTTACGAATGGGTTATTGACGATTTTTGCGGGAGGCGCTATGATAAAAATAATCTCTGATTGTCGGCAGGCGGCTCCGCCTGCCGTCCGCATCCCGCCCAAGGAGGCGCGCCTATGATTCGAAACGCCATTCAGCGCTTTATGTATGGCCGCTATGGAAATGACCAGCTGAATCTCTTTTTGATCGTCCTGTACTTTGTCCTCTACATGGTGTTGCTGTTTCTCGACTGGGCGCCCCTGTACTGGATCTCGCTGGCGATTTTCGCCTGCTTCGTGTTCCGGCTGTTGTCCCGGAACATCCCGAGGCGGCGGGAGGAGAACAGCCGCTTTCTGCGGCTGGCCAACCCGGTGTTGCGGTGGTTCCGGTTTCAGAGGACGGTCCACCGGGACAAGGAGCACCGCTACTTCAAGTGCCCCAACTGCGGGCAACAGCTGCGTGTCCCCCGGGGCAAGGGGCGGATCACCGTCACCTGCCGGGGGTGCGGCGCCACCTTTCAGGAGAAGAGCTAGGACCGGTCCGGCCCCTGTGCCGGAGCGGCAGGAAAACAGAACACAGGAGAGAGGCGGGACCCCCGCCTCTTTCTTTTTGCCGCCCGCCGTGCTATACTACTAAAAAATCGGCGGCGGGGAAAAAGGAGAATGCGGCGGCGCTCCTGCAAAACAGGAGCGGGCACTTCCGGGAAATCCCAATTCCGGGCGCCGGGGAAAAATTATTTTGGTAGCCAATATACACCGGGATATGCAAATTGCCACCGGGCGCGGGGGACATCCGATTTCCCCCAATTCCACGGGTTGTCCACATTTTCCACAGGGTTTTCCACATGCGGTTATGTCAACTTTCCACACGGGAAATATGCACCCCCCGTTTCCATAATATCTGTCAAGGGGAAATATTGGACAAAGATTTTTTTGCGGGAATTTGCAGGAAGTTTTGCGTATTCTGTCGAATCGGGAGAGGAGGAGCGGATATGTCCAGCCAACAGGACACCATCGTTGCCATCGCCACACCGCCGGGCCCCGGGGCCATCGGGGTGTTGCGCCTGTCCGGCCCCGGGGCGGTGCGCCTGGCGGAGCGGTGCTTTCGGCCCTTGGGGCACAAGGGATTGCGGGATCGGCCCCCGCGGACGCTGGTCTACGGCTCCCTGCTGGACCGGGACGGAGTGGTGATCGACCAGGCCCTGTGCACGGTCAGCTATGGGCCGCACAGCTATACCGGGGAGGACACCGCGGAGTTTCAGTGCCACGGGGCGCCCCAGGTGCTGTCCCTGGGGCTGGAGGCCCTTTGCGCCCTGGGGGCGCGGCTGGCGGGGCCGGGGGAGTTCACCCGGCGGGCCTTTCTCAACGGGAAGCTGGACCTGGCCCAGGCGGAGGCGGTGGGCGACCTGTTGGAGGCCACCAGCCGGGAGGGGGTCCGCCAGGCGGCGGGCCAGCTGGCCGGGGCCCTGTCCCGGCGGATCGGGGAGATCTACTCCGCCCTGGTGGACGTGATGGCCCACTTCCACGCGGTGCTGGACTACCCGGACGAGGACCTGGACCCCTTCACCCGGGAGGGGCTGTCCGCCGCCCTGGCGGAGCAGGAGGGGGCGCTGGACGCCCTTCTGTCCACCTGCCGGCGGGGGCGCCAGCTGGCCCGGGGCATCCCCTGTGCCCTGGTGGGCCAGCCCAATGTGGGCAAGTCCTCGCTACTCAACGCGCTGGCCGGGTTCGAGCGGGCCATCGTCACCGACATCCCGGGGACCACCCGGGACACGGTGGAGGCCAATGTGGAGCTGGGGGGGCTCCCCCTGCGGCTGATCGACACGGCCGGACTGCGGGACAGCGACGACCCGGTGGAGCGCATGGGGGTGGAGCGGAGCCGGGCGGCCATGGAGCAGGCGGAGCTGATCCTGGTTCTCTGGGACAGCTCGGTCCGGGTCACCGGGGAGGAGGTCGCGCTGTTGGAGCGGGCGGTGGAGCTGGCCCCCACCATCCTGGTGTGGACCAAGGGAGATCTGCCCACCGCCCCCATTCCGGTGCTGGAGCTCCCGGAGGGGCTCCGGGTGGTGGAGCTGAGCGCCCGGACCGGGGAGGGGCTGGACCGGCTGGAGGAGGCGGTGGCCGCCCTGTTTCCCCGGGAGAGCGGGACCCCCTATGGACAGATGCTGACCAACCAGCGGCAGGAGGAGGCCGCCGGCCGGGCCAGGGCGGCGGTCCACCGGGCGCGGGAGGCCCTGGAGGCCGGGGTGACCCCGGACGCATTGCTCACCGACGTGGAGGAGGCCCTGGCCGCCCTGGGGGAGCTGACGGGGCAGTCGGTCCGGGAGGACATCACCGACCGGATCTTCTCCCGGTTCTGTGTGGGAAAATAGAAAAAACAGGTTTCCCGGGCCGTTGGGCCCGGGAAACCTGTTTTTTTGTCGCGATCAGCCGTCCAGGCGGGCGGCCACTTCCTCCATACGGTTGGGGTTGACAGATTCGATCTGTCCGGCGTCGAAGGCGGCGGCCAGGGCGGGGTCAATGGGCAGTTGGGCCAGGATGGGGAGCTCCAGCTCCGCCGCCACCTGCTCCAGGTGGCTCTGGCCGAAGATGGGGTGGCGCGCGCCGCAGTCGGGGCACTGGTAGTAGCTGTAGTTCTCCACCAGGCCCAGCACGGGGATGCTCATCATCTTGGCCATGTTCACCGCCTTGGTGACGATCATGCTCACCAGGTCCTGGGGGGAGGTGACCACGACCACCCCGTCCACCGGCAGGGACTGGAAGACGGTGAGGGGCACGTCGCCGGTGCCCGGCGGCATATCCACGAACATATAGTCCACATC
>CALWVW010000088.1 GCA_944385075.1 uncultured Oscillospiraceae bacterium
ATGTTCCACTTCAAGGGGGGCAAGGGCATCCTGTCCGGCGGCACCATCGCCATCATGATCGACTGGCGGGTGGCCCTGGTGGTGTGGGGGGGCTTCCTGGTGCTGGCCATCCTCACCAAGTACGTCTCCCTGGGCTCCGTCTGGGCGGGGGCCAGCTTCCCCGTGGCCACCTTCTTCGTCTACCGGGACCCGGTGCTCACCCTGCTGGGCCTGCTCCTGGGGGGGCTGGTGGTGTTCATGCACCGGGGGAACATCAAGCGGCTACTCACCGGGACGGAGAACAAATTTTCGTTGCACCACAAAAAAGAGTGAAGAGTAGAAAGTGAAGAGTGAAGATGATATTGCATTCGCCGGAGGCGAATGATCTGAAATCGTCCGGCTTCGCCGGACACCGTATCTCTACTCTCCACTCTTCACTCTCCACTCTCTAAGACAACAGAGGGGGAGAAAGAATCCATGAGAATTACGGTAGTGGGTAGCGGCGGCTGGGGGACCGCTCTGGCCCTGGTGCTGGAGGAGAACGGCCACGACGTGGCCCTGTGGTCCCACCGCCCGGAGAAGGCCGAGGAGCTGAGGCGCACCCGGGAGAACCCCATGCTCAAGGGGGTCCCTCTCCCCGAGGGGCTCCGGCTCACCGCCGACCTGTCCGCCGCCGGGGAGAGCGAAGTGGTGGTGCTGGTCACCCCCTCCTTCGCCGTGCGGGAGACCGCCGCCCGGTTGCGGGGGGTGGTGCGGCCGGGGACGGTGCTCGTCTCCGCCTCCAAGGGCATCGAGAAGGAGAGCTCCCTGCGCCTGTCCCAGGTAATCGAGTCCGAGCTGGAGGGGCGGTGCCCCGTGGTGGTGCTGTCCGGCCCCTCCCACGCCGAGGAGGTGGGGCGGCACATCCCCACCGGCGTGGTGGCGGCGGCCGACCGGCCGGAGCACGCCCGGCTGGTCCAGGACCTGTTCATGAACCCCCGGTTCCGGGTGTACACCAGCGACGACAAGATCGGGACCGAGATCTGCGCGGCTTTGAAGAACGTCATCGCCCTGTGCGCCGGTTGCTGTGACGGGATGGGCTGTGGAGACAACACCAAGGCCCTGCTCATGACCCGGGGGCTGGCCGAGATGGCCCGGCTGGGGGTGGCCCTGGGGGGCCGGAAGGAGACCTTCACCGGCCTGGCCGGGGTGGGCGACCTGATCGTCACCTGTACCTCCATGCACTCCCGGAACCGCCGGTGCGGCATCCTCATCGGCCAGGGCGTGCCGGTGCCAAAGGCCCTGGAGGAGATCGGCGCGGTGGTGGAGGGCTACTTCGCCGCCGCCAACGCCCGGGCCCTGGCCCAGCGGGCGGGGGTGGAGATGCCCATCACCCAGGCGGCCTACGAGGTCCTCTACCAGGGCCGGGACGTCCACGGGGTGGTGGCCGACCTGATGACCCGGGCCAAGCGCTCGGAGCTGGACGAGAGCTGGAGCTAACGATCAAAATAATGACGCGAATCCCCTGTGGAGGCATTTGAACCATGGAACGCCTGTATGAAGAAAATCCCTTTCTCACCGACTTTGACGCCACCGTCCTCTCCTGCCAGCAGGGAAAGAGGGGCTATGAGGTCACCCTGGACCGCACCGCCTTCTACCCGGAGGGCGGCGGCCAGCCCTGGGACACGGGCACCCTGGGCGGCGTCCCCGTGCTGGAGGTCCACAGCCGCGACGGGCAGGTGGTCCACACCTGCGGCGGGCCGCTGGAGCCCGGCGCCACCGTCCGGGGGACCATCGACTGGGACCGGCGCTTCGACCTGATGCAACAGCACTCCGGGGAGCACATCGTCTCCGGCCTGGCCCACGCCACCTGGGGCTGTGACAACGTGGGCTTCCACCTGGGGAGCGAGGTGGTCACCATCGACCTGAACGTGCTCCTGGACGAGGGACAGCTGGCCCAGCTGGAGGAGGCGGCCAACCGCTATCTCTGGGAGGACCGCCCGGTCCAGATCACCTACCCCTCCCCCCAGGAGCTGGAGCGGCTGGACTACCGGAGCAAGAAGGAACTCACCGGGCAGGTGCGCATCGTCACCTTCCCGGGCGCCGACTGTTGCGCCTGTTGCGGCACCCACGTGCGCTCCGCCGGACAGGTGGGGCTGATCAAGCTCCTCACCGTCCAGAAGTTTCGGGATGGGGTGCGCATCGAGCTGGTGTGCGGCCGCCGGGCCCTCCGGTATGTCAACCAGATCCTGGAACAGAACCGGCAGGTCTCCCACCTGCTGTCCGCCAAGCCCTTTGAGACCGGCGCGGCGGTGGAGCGGCTATTGGCCGAGAGCGAGGGGCACAAGGCCCGGTGCGCCCGGCTGGAGGACGCGCGCTTTGCCGCCCTGGCCCGGGAGCACAGGGGCGCCGGGGACACGGTCCTCTTCGAGGAGGGGCTGTCCCCCGACTCCCTGCGCCGCCTGTGCGACGCGGTGCTCCACACCTGCGGGGGGTACTGTGCCTGTTTCTCCGGCTCGGACGCGGGGGGCTGGCAGTACGCCGTGGGCGCCCCCGACCGGGACCTGCGCCCCCTGGCCAAAGAGATGAACGCCGCTCTGGAGGGCCGGGGCGGCGGCAAGCCCGACTTCATCCAGGGTATGGTACGGGCCAGCCGGGCCCGGATCGAGGCGTTTTTCCGCGCCCGCTGAGCGAGGTCTCGTATGGAATATACCGTCTATCAGCTCCTGTGGCTGTTTCTCATCTACTCCTTTCTGGGCTGGCTGGGCGAGACCGCCCTGGCCGCCCTGCGCAAGCGCCGCCTGCTCAACCGCGGCTTCCTCAGCACCCCATTCTCCCCGGTGTACGGCCTGGGCGGGGTGCTGTTCTCCGTCTTTCTCCCGGAGCTCCGTAGCGCCCCCCTCTTTCTGTTTCTGGGCGGCGTGATCCTGGGCACCGGCCTGGAGTTGCTCACCGGCGTGGTGCTGGAGAAGCTCACCGGCGAGAAGTGGTGGGACTACTCTGACCGGAAGTACCACTTCAACAGCTATATCTGCCCCCACTACGCCCTGATCTGGGGCCTGTGCGCCCTGGGGTGTCTGTTTGTGGGCAACCGCTTCTTCCTGTTCCTGGTGGGGCTGATCCCCCGGGGGGGCGGGCGGGTCATCCTGCTGGTGGTCTGCGCCGTCCAGATCCTGGACGTGCTGGCCTCCTTCGCCGCCCTGCTTCAATTCCAGACCAGCCAGCGGGAGCCCTCGGAGCTGTCCCGCCTTCTGCGGGCCCTGACCCTGCGGCTGGACAACGCGGTCACCCGCTACGTCCAGCGGCGTGTGTTCCGGGCCTACCCCACGCTGGAGGGCCGGCCCCGGCCCCGGCGGGAGCGGGCCACCGTCTTCGCCCAGGGCTGTGGATTCTACAAGCTGGTCTGGCTCTTCTTCCTGGCCGCCCTCATCGGCGACCTGGTGGAGACCCTGTTCTGCCGGGCCACCGCGGGGGTGTGGATGAGCCGGAGCAGTCTGGTCTGGGGCCCCTTCTCCATCGTGTGGGGCTTCGGGGCGGTGTTGCTCACCGTCCTGCTCTACCGCTACCGGGACCGGCGGGACGGCTACCTCTTCCTCATGGGCACCCTGGCCGGCGGGGCCTATGAGTATATGTGCTCGGTGGCCAGCGAGATCGCCTTCGGCTCGGTGTTCTGGGACTACAGCCACCTCCCCTTCAACCTGGGCGGGCGGATCAATCTGCTGTACTGCTTTTTCTGGGGCATCGCCACCGTGGTGTGGATCAAATACTGCTACCCCCTCCTGTCCCGGTGGATCGAAAAACTTCCCCTTCGGCCGGGCAAGATCCTCACCTGGATCATGGTCATCTTCATGGTGGTCAATATGGCGGTATCCGCCCTGGCCCTGGGCCGCTTCGCCCAGCGGCAGGGCGACCCCGCCCCGGCGCAGGACACCCTGGGACAATTCCTGGATGAGCGGTTCCCCGACGGGCGGATGGAGCGCATCTATCCTAACATCCAATTTGTGGACTAGGTCCACCGGGAGGATATGATCATGACACAACAGACCAGAGGATGCTTTTTTGCCCTGGAGGGCATCGACGGGAGCGGCAAATCCACCCAGCTCGCCCTGCTGGCCGGGGCGCTGGAGCGGGCGGGCTACCCCTGCTCCACCACCTGTGAGCCCACGGGCGGCCCGGTGGGGACCCTGCTGCGGCAGGTGCTCACCGGCCAGGTGACCTGCGACAGCCGGGTGGTGGCCCCCCTGTTCGTGGCTGACCGGCTGGACCACCTGCTCCGGCCCGGGGACGGCCTTCTGGCCACCCTGGACCGGGGGGTCACTGTGGTCAGCGACCGGTACTACTTCTCCTCCTACGCCTATCAGAGCGTGGACCTGCCTCTGGAGTGGGTCATCGAGGCCAACCGCCCCTGCGCCCACCTGCTCCGCCCCACCGCCACCCTCTTTCTGGACGTGGACCCGGCGCTGGCGCTGGACCGCATCGCCCGCGGCCGGGACCACACCGAGCTCTTCGAGACCCGGGAGCGGCTGGAGCGCACCCGGGAGCAGTACTTCCGCGCCTTTGAGCGGGAGCGGGACCGGGAGCGGGTGCTGATCCTTCCCGGCGACCGCCCCCCCGAGGAGCTGGCCCGGGACATCTGGGCCCAGGTCCTCCCCCTGCTCCCCCAGCCATAGACAACGGCCCGGGCCCCGGAGCGCCAGCGCTCTGGGGCCCGGGCGCACACCCTCCCCCTCCGGCACATAGGATGGCCCGGAGCCAAACGACAGGAGGTGACTTCTATGGTAACCATGCTGGCCACGGTGGTCCAGGCCTGGGGCAACCAGGTCCTGGTCCGGGACAACAGCAACAGCCAGGAGGTGCTGGTGAACACCCGCTACTCCACCGGCAATCTGGCCGCCGGGGATCAGGTGCGCATTCAGTACGACGGCGTCATGACCGCCAGTATCCCGCCCCAGATCTCGGCGCAGTCCATCTGCGTCTTTTCCAATCTCTGATCCGCTTCCCTGCCCATCAAGCGGGGGAGGGCGCTGTACGCGCCCTCCCCCGCTCTCTTTTTTATTATTCAGCCGGACCGCTCAGGTCCAGACCGCGGATCTTCTCCCGCAGGGGGAGCACCGCCGCGGGCGGGACGGACAGCTCGTCCACCCCCAGCCGCAGGAGGGTCTCGGTGGCCGTCAGGTCGGCCCCCAGCTGTCCGCACAGGGCCACCCGCCGCCCCAGCCGGTGCCCCTCCTCCGCCGCGCGGCCGATCAGCTCCAGCACCGCCGGGTGAAGGGGATCCCAGCCCCCCGCCGTCTCCCCGGTCTGCCGGTCCATGGCCAGAGTGTACTGGGTCAGGTCGTTGGTACCCAGGGAGAAAAAGTCCACCTCCCGGGCCAGCTCCCGGGCCAGAAGGGCGGCGGCGGGGGTCTCGATCATCACCCCCACCTCCAGGGGGCCGACGGCCGTCCCCTCCCGCCGGAGGGCCGCCCGGCACGCCTCGATCTGCTCTTTGGCCCAGCGCACCTCCTCCACCGAGGTCACCATGGGGAACATCACCGCCACCCGTCCCCCGGCCGCGGCCCGGAGAATGGCCCGGAGCTGAGTGGCGAACAGTTTGGGATTGGCCCGGGAGACCCGGATCCCCCGGCACCCCAGGGCCGGGTTCTCCTCCCGGGGAAGGGGGAGCCAGGCGGGGCACTTGTCCGCCCCCAGGTCCAGGGTCCGGATGACCAGCCGCCGCCCCTTCATGGCGTCCACCGCCCGGCGGTACAGGGCGTACTGCTCCTCCTCGGTGGGGGGGTGTTCAGTCCCGAGGAACAAAAACTCTGTCCGGAACAGGCCCACCCCCTGGGCCCCCAGCCGGACGGCCTCCTCCGCCTCCTGCGGACTGCCGATGTTGGCGCATACGGCCACCTCCCGGCCGTCCCGGGTCCGGCTGGGCAGGGCGGCCAGCCGGGTAGCCTCCTCCCTGGCCCGCCGCTCCTCCTCCCGGAGGGCGGCGCGGGTCTCCCCGTCCGGCTCCAGCCAGAACAGGCCCCGCGCCCCGTCCAGCGCCCCCTCCCGGCCCTGCCAGGCGGGGTCCCCCCCGACTCCGGTCACCGCGGGGATGGCCATGGCCCGGGCCAGGATGGCCGCGTGGCTCTGGGGGGCGGTGTTCCGGAGGACCAGCCCCAACAGCTTTTCCCGGCCCAGCTCGATCAGCTGTGCCGGGGCGATGTCGTCCGCCACCAGGATGGCGGGGCGGTCCAGCTCCAGGGGGGCGCGCTCCCCCTGAAGTTGCTCCCACACGGCGCGGGACACCTCCCGCACGTCCGCCGCCCGGGCCCGGAGATAGGGGTCCGCCAGCTCCTCCAGGGCGGCGGCGAAGGTCTCCCCCGCCGCCAGCACCGCCCCGGGGGCGGGCTCTCCCCCCCGGACCGCCTGCCGGACCTGGTCCAGATAGTCCCCGTCCTCCAGCATCAGCCGGTGGAGATGAAAGACCTCCGCCTGCTCCTCCCCCACCTGCTCCCGGGTCCGGCGGTACAGCTGGTCCAGCTGGAGAAGGGTCCGTTGCCGCGCCCCCTCAAAGCGGGCCAGCTCCTCCCCCTCCCCCTGAAAGGTGGAGGGCTCCTCCCCGGTCCGCCGGGGGAGCTGGACATACACCGGCCCCAGGGCCGCCCCGGGCTGAAGGGCCCGGCCCGATCTCACTTCCATCCCGCGCCCCCCTCTCTACAGGTACTCCTGAAAAAACTGCTCCACGGTCCGGAGGGCGGCCTCCTCGTCGCCCCCCTCCAGGGTGACGGTGACCCGGTCCCCCCGGCTCACCCCCAGGGTCATCAGCGCCATCAGCCGGGTGGCGGCCACCGCCCGCTCCCCCTTCTGGATGGTCACCACGCTGTCCAGCCCCCCGGCCAGCTCCACCAGCTGGGCGGCGGGCCGGCCGTGGAGCCCCTCCGGGCAGGTGATGGTGTAGGTAAACTGTCGCATGGGCGTCTCTCCTTCCTGTGGCTCCCCCGCCTCTTTTTCTTCACTATACCACAGGGCGGGCCGGAAATCCAGCTCCTTTCCCCCGCCGTTTTTGTGATAGTTGACAATTTCTTCCGGATATGCTACCCTGACCATGGGTAAAGTTTCAAAAAACAAAAAAGGAGATGTCTGTACACCATGAAACGCCTGTTTCGACTTGCCCTGTGCACCGGCCTTCTGGCCGCGTTGCTCTGTACCCCCGCCCTGGCCGCGGAGGCGGAGGATGGGGCAACCCCGGCCCCCCAGGGGGACTTCGCCGTCCTGGTCAACGGGGAGACCGTTTCCTTCCCCGACGCCACGCCCCAGATGAAGGACAACCGCTCCTGCCTGCCCTTTGTGGCCGTCTTTGACGCCCTGGGCTTCCCCCAGGAGAACGTCACCTGGGACAACGACACCCGCACCGTCACCGCCACCAGGGGGGACACCACCGTCTCCCTGACCATCGGGCAGACCCAGATCTCCCTCACCCAGGGGGAGGAGACCACCACCTATGAGAC
>CALWVW010000089.1 GCA_944385075.1 uncultured Oscillospiraceae bacterium
CTGCGCCGGGCCGGGGTGGTGCCCCCCTCCCAGAGCACCCAGGGCAAGAAGTTCAGCGCCGGCTTCCTGCTGTTCTCTCTGGCCCTGCTGGTCACCTTCGTCCTCTTCGCCCTGGTGCTGGCCGGGGTGATCTGAGCCGGCTCTCCCATCGAACCAAACCGCGCACCCGCTCTTCCGGCGGGTGCGCGATTTTTCACGCCAGCCAGCCCGCCAGCAACTCCAGCCCCCGGGGCAACCGCTCCAGGTCGATCCCCGGGTAGTTGAGCACCAGAGTGTGGGGGGCGGCCCGGCCGGGCAGGCGCTGGAAGTCGGTGAGAAAGGATAGTCGGATCCCCGCCTCCCTCCCCCGCTCCTTCAGCTGTCCGTCCTCCCGCTCCGTATCCAGCCGGAGCAGGAAGTGGAGCCCCGCCTCCGCCCGGAGCACCCGGCACCGGCCCGCCAGCGGGCTGGCCTGAATGGCGTCCACCACCCGGTCCCGGCGGTTGCGGTAGAAGATCCGCATCCGGTTCAGGTGGGCGTCGAAGTACCCCTCCTCCAGGAAGAGGGCCAGGGTGTACTGCTCAATGGCCGGGACGGTGCAGGAGTAGAAGCCCAGCTTCTCCCGGTAGAGGTCCGCCAGCGGCCCGGGCAGGACCAGATAGCTGATCCGCAACGAGGGGGCCAGGGTGCGGGAGAAGGTGTTGACGTAGAGCACCCGCCCCTCCCGGTCGATGCTCTGGAGGGTGGGGATGGGGCGGCCTGTAAAGCGGAATTCACTGTCATAGTCGTCCTCGATGACATACCGCCCCTCCCCCCGGGCCCAGCGGAGCACCCCCTGGCGGCGGGCGATGGGGGTGACCACTCCGGTGGGGAACTGGTGGTTGGGGGAGATGTGGAGCACCTGCAGGCCACTCCCCTCCAGCCCCTCCACCGGCACACCCCCGCCGTCCACGGGCAGGGAAAGACACCGGGCCCCGTTGAGGGCATAGATCCGCTCCGCCTTGGTGTAGCCCGGGTCCTCCAGTCCGTAGACCCGCTCCCGGCCCAACAGCTGGACGATCAGGTTGTACAGGTACTCCGTCCCCGCCCCCACCACGATCCGCTCCGGGTCCGCCTCCATCCCCCGGAATTGGTACAGGTGGCGGGAGATGGCCCGCCGCAACTCCGGGGCCCCGCTGTGGGGGGTGGCCCGCAGGAGCTCCTCCCCCCGCTCGGACAGCACCCGCCGGGTCAGCCTGGCCCATACGGAGAAGGGGAAGCCCTCGGTCCCGCTCCCGCTCCCCCGCAGGTCCAGCCACCAGCCCCGCTCCTCCCGCTCCCCTTCGGGCCCGGTGGGGGGCGCCGGGGCGGGGGCGCGCTCCACCGGGCTGACAAAGTAGCCCCGCTTCTCCTCGGAAAAGAGATAGCCCTCCGCCAACAGCTGGGCGTAGGCGTTCTCCACCGTCGCCACCGCTGTCCCCAGGTGGGCGGCCAGGGTCCGCTTGGAGGGCAACTTCTCCCCCGCCGCCAGCCGTCCGGCCAGGATGTCCCCCTTGATACAGCGGTAGAGATAGTCATAGCGGGCCAGCTTACCCCGCTGTTCCAGATCGTATGTCAGCATGGTCTCCTCCATCTGGTCCTATAAATATATCTTGATTTGGTTCTTTCATTCATACCAGTTTCCATTAAAATACAGGTCAGAGCAAAAAGCAAGCTATTTTTTCAGAAGGGAGCTTCCGCCATATGTCCGATCAAAAAATCCACAAGCTGGTCCTGGCCGCCCTGTTTGCCGCCCTGTGCACCATCATGACCATGGTGATCCAGGTCCCCTCCCCTGTCCAGGGGTATGTCAATCTGGGGGACTGCGCCGTATTGCTGGCCGCCTGGGTACTGGGGCCCCTGTACGGCGGAGCCGCCGCGGGGGTGGGCTCCATGCTGGCCGACCTGCTCACGGGCTACGCCCACTACGCCCCCGGCACCTTCGCCGTCAAGCTGGCCATGGCCGTGGCGGCCGGCCTGCTCTTCCGGCGCCTCCAGCGGCGGCGCACCCCCCGCCTCGCCCTCTCCCAGGCGGTGAGTGGGCTGGTTGCCGAGACCATCATGGTGGCGGGCTATTTCGGGTACGCCTGTCTCTGGCTGGGCAAGGGGCTGGCCGCCACCGCCTCCGTGCCCGGCAACGTGGTACAGGGGATCTTCGGTCTGATCGCCGCCGGAGCCGTCTACGCCATTCTGGACAGGAGCCGGGCGCTGGCCCGCATCTGAAAATGCCGCGCGCCGTCCGCAAAAAGCGCACGCCGTCCGCTCTTTGCGGACGGCGCGCGCTTTCTCATACTGCCAGAAGCAGGGCCGCGATCCGGAAATACACCACCAGGGAGAGGGCGTCGGAGATGGTGGTGATCAGCGGGCTGGCCATCACCGCCGGGTCCAGGCCAAAGGAGCTGGCCACCACGGGCAGGATGCACCCCAACAGCTTGGACAGCACCACCGTGACCAGCAGGGTCAGGCTGACCACCAGGGCCACGCCCACGTCTCCCCCGCCCAGCACGGTCAGCCGGAGCAGGTTGACCGCGGCCAGGGTCACCCCGCACAGCAGGCCCACCTGGAGCTCCTTCCAGCCCACCTTCAGCCAGTCCCCGGCCCCGATCTCCCCCAGGGAGAGGCCCCGGATCACCGTGACCGAGGACTGGCTCCCGCAGTTTCCCCCGGTGTCCATCAGCATGGGGATGAACGCCGTCAGCGCAACCTGGGCGGCCAGCGCCGCCTCATAGTGGGTGATGATGGCCCCGGTAAAGGTGGCCGAAATCATCAGGAACAACAGCCAGACCACCCGGCTCCGGTACAGGTCCCAGACCCCGGTCTGCAAATAGGGCCGCTCCGAGGGGCGGATGGCCGCCATCCGCTCCATGTCCTCGGTGGCCTCCGCCCGGAGCACCTCCATGGCCCCGTCGGCGGTCACCGTGCCCAGCAGGCGGCCCCCTCCGTCCACTACGGGCAGTTCCGTCCGTCCGGTCTCCTCCATCAGCAGGACGGCTCTCTCCCGGTCATCCTCCGGGCGGAGCAGTCCCGCCGGGGCGGACATCAGCTGGTCCAGCCGCCGGTTCTCCGGGGCCACCACCAGCTCCCGCAGGGTGAACAGGCCCAGGAGCACGCCCTCTTCGTCCACCACATAGCAGTTGGCCAAAAATTCCCGGGGCATCCCCACCTGCCGCAACCGGGCCAGGGCCTCCCGGGCCCGCATCCGGGGAGAGAGCGCCAACAGCTCCCGGGACATGACGGTCTCCACCCTCTCCCGGTCCTTCCCCGTCTCAAACACGCTGTACTTCTTCATGGGAATCTCCTCCTTGTCCTCGAATTTGGCGCTGGCCAGTTCGTGACAGGGAGGTCCGGCGGTTCCCGCCGCTCAGCCCGGCTCCCATCCCAGGGCGCCGGGTCTGTTCCAGTCCGGTCCGCCGGGACCTCGACTGCCATTGTCCATGGGATGTTCACCTCACTTTCTCTTTCCTCCGGACAGATAAAGGCCCCCCTGCCGCCACGGCGGCAGGGGGGCCTTGCTCCCGTCCAAATCGTGCCACCGTCCAAGCTTTAGCCTCACAGGGCGGTGAAGTCACGTTAGAGCCTGCCTTGGATTCGACAGGACCTGTTCAACCAGCGGAGGATGTCTCCATCCCTTTGCGGCAGTGACCCATATCCCTGTGGTAGCCTTACCTACCGGATCATACTCCCATTGAACCACAGTGGGGACGGATTGTCAACTGTTCCAATGAAAACTTTTCGTGAACACGGGGGCGGCCTCACTTCACCACCACATTCTCCTCCCCCAGCCGCTCCCGCAGGTCGGTCAGCAGGGCCGGGTGGAGCTCACAGCGGGAGCCGATCCGCTTTTTGCTGTCCTCGAAGTAGAGGATCACCGGGCTCTCACCGGGGAAAAAGGAGAGGGCCAGCCGGACCTTCCGCAGGCGGGGATCCCCCTCGGCGGGGAAGCGGAGCCAGAGCTTCTCCGCCTTTTCTGACCGCTCCTCCAGATCCCCCAGGGGGCGGATGGAATCCACCATGATCTGGGGCTCCTTCTCGTCCCGGACCGAGATCTTCCCGGTCACCAGGATGGGGTTGTTCTCCCGGATATAGCTCCCGCTCTCGTTGAGGACGCGGGAGAAGCACAACAGCTCCATGGAGGCGGTGTCGTCCTCCAGGGTGATGTAGGCCATCAGGGTGTTGTTGCGGGTGGTCCGGGTCCGGTAGGTGGCGATCACCCCCGCGATGGTCACCCTCTGGTCGTCCCGGTACTGCCGGGGCCCGTCCTCCCGGTCAAAATCCGCCAGGATGGAGCCGATGGTCACCGCCCCGTACTGCTGGACCAGATCCCGGTACTGGTCCATGGGGTGGCCGGAGAGGTAGAGGCCCGTGGTCTCCTTCTCCATGCTCATCAGCTGTTGCTGGGAGAACTCCGAAATCTCGGGCAGATGGAGGGCTGGGAGGGCGGGCTCCTCCTCCCCGGCGGCCAGGCCGAACAGGTCCATCTGTCCCTCCACGTTCCGCTTCCGGCTGGCGGCGATCCCGTCCAGCACCTGCCCGTACACCTCCATGAGCTGGGAGCGGCGGTACCCCATCTTGTCGAAGGCGCCGCTCTTGATCAGGCTCTCCACCACCCTCCGGTTCAGGTCCTGGTCAAAGAGCCGGTCGCAAAAACTCATAAAGTCCGAAAAGGGGCCGCCCCGCTCCCGCTCCGCCAGCAGGCCGTTAATGAAGGAGCGGCCCACCCCCTTCAGGGCCACCAGCCCGAAGCGGATGCTGTCCTCCACCACGGTGAAATTGGCGTCCGACTCGTTCACATCGGGGGGGAGCACCGGGATACCCATGTCCCGGCACTCGGCGATGTACTCGGCCACCTTCTCAGTGGAGTCCAGCACCGAGGTGAGCAGGGCGGCCATGTACTCCCGGGGGTGGTGGCACTTGAACCAGGCGGTCTGGTAGGCCACCACCGCGTAGCACACCGCGTGGGCCTTGTTGAAGGCGTAGTTGGCAAAGTCGTTGATCTCGTCATAGATGGACTCGGCCACCGGGGCGGGCACCCCGTTGTTTTCACAGCCCACAATGTTCCGGGACGGGTCCCCGTGGACAAAGGCCGCCCGCTCCCGCTGGATGTCCTTCATTTTCTTCTTGGACATGGCCCGGCGCACCATGTCCGCCTGCCCCAGGGAGTAGCCCGCCAGTTGCTGGAAGATCTGGATGACCTGCTCCTGATAGACGATACAGCCGTAGGTATTGGCCAGGATGGGCTCCAGAGCCGGGTGCTTGTAGGTGATCTTCTCCGGGTTGTGCTTGTTGGCGATGAACCGGGGGATGGAGTCCATGGGGCCCGGCCGGTACAGGGCGATGATGGCGGTGATGTCCTCGATGCTCTGGGGCTTGAGGCCCAGGCACACCCCGGTCATCCCCGCCGACTCCATCTGGAACACCCCCGAGGTCCTGCCCTCGGACAGCATGGCCATGGTCTCCGGGTCGTTCTCCGGGATGGATTTCAGTGTAAAGCCCTTCTCCTTGCTCTGCACCATCTTGACCGCGTCGTCCAGGATGGTCAGGTTGCGCAGGCCCAGGAAGTCCATCTTGAGCAGGCCCAGCTCCTCCAGGGTGGTCATGATGTACTGGGTGACGGGCAGTCCGTCGTTGGTGGCCAGGGGGACGTAGTCGTACACCGGACGGCTGGTGATGACCACTCCGGCGGCGTGGGTGGAGGTGTTCCGGGGCATCCCCTCGATGGCCATGGCGGTGTCGATGAGCTTTTTGATGTTGGGGTCCCCGTCGTAGGAGTCCTTCAGCTGTTTGGACAGCTTCAACGCCTCCTCCAGGGTGATGTGCAGATTGCCCGGCCCCCCGGGGATCTGCTTGGCCAGGGCGTCCACCTCCGCGTAGGGGACGTTGAGCACCCGGCCCACGTCCCGGACGGCGGCCCGGGCGGCCATGGTGCCGAAGGTGACGATCTGGGCCACGTGGTCGGCGCCGTACTTCCGGTTGACATAGTCGATGACCTCCTGCCTCCGGCGGATGCAGAAGTCGATGTCGATATCGGGCATGGACACCCGCTCCGGGTTGAGGAAGCGCTCGAAGTACAGGTTGTACTTCATGGGGTCCAGGTCGGTGATGTTCAGGCAGTAGGACACCATGGAGCCGGCGGCGGAGCCCCGGCCGGGCCCCACCGGGATGCCGCTGTTCTTGGCAAAGGCGATAAAGTCGGAGACGATGAGGAAGTAGTCCACAAAGCCCATCTTCCGGATCATGTCCATCTCGTACTCCAGTTGCTTCCGGTGGTCCTCCGGCTGGTCGGGGTAGCGGCGGGCGAATCCCTCCAGACACAGGTGGCGGAAATATGCCTCCCCGTCGGTCCAGCCCTCGGGCAACTGGAAGTGGGGCAGGTGGTATTTGCCGAACTCGAACTCCACGTTGCACAGGTCCGCGATCCTGGCGGTGTTCTCGATGGCCTCCGGGTGGTCGGGGAGCAGGGCGGCCATCTCCTCCTCCGACTTCACATAGAACTCCCGGGTCTCGAACTTCATCCGGTTGGGGTCGTCCACCGTCTTGCCCGTCTGGATACACATGAGGATATCCTGCATCTCCGCGTCCTCCCGGCGGAGGTAGTGGGCGTCGTTGGTGGCGATAAGGGGGATGCCCGTCTCCTGGTGGAGACGGACCAGCCCGGCGTTCACCTGCTTCTGGGCGGCGATGCCGTGGTCCTGGAGTTCCAGGTAATAGCCGTCCTCCCCGAACAGCTCCCGCATCTCCAGGGCCACCGCCCTGGCCTGCTCATAGTCCCCCGCCAGCAACAGCCGGGGGAGCTCCCCACCCAGACAGGCGGAGCAGGCGATCAGACCGCCGCAGTGCTCCCGCAACAGGTCCATGTCGATCCGGGGCTTGATGTAGAACCCCTCCAGATAGGCCTGGGACACCATGTAGGAGAGGTTGCGGTAGCCCTCCTCGTTCCGGCACAGGAGGACCAGATGGCGGGACTCCGCATCCAGCTCGTGGACCTTCTGGAACCGGGTGCGGCCCCGGGGGGCCACATAGACCTCACAGCCGATGATGGGCTTGATCCCCGCCCCCTTGCAGGCCCGGTAGAAGTCGATGACCCCGTACATACAGCCGTGGTCGGTGATGGCCACCGCCTCCTGCCCCAGGTCCTTCACCCGCTCCACCAGCTTCTTGATGCGGCAGGCCCCGTCCAGCAGGGAGAACTCTGTATGGAGATGTAGATGGACAAAGGACATGGGACGTCCCTCCTTTTTA
>CALWVW010000090.1 GCA_944385075.1 uncultured Oscillospiraceae bacterium
GTCTCCCCGTCCATCTCGGCGGGCTTTTCCAGGCCCATCAGGTCCAGCATGGTGGGGGCGATGTCGCACAGGCGGCCGTCCCGGAGCTTGCCGCTGGCCCCCACGATGTAGAAGGGGACCAGATTGGTGGTGTGGGCGGTGTAGGGGGTGGTGCCGTCGTCGTCGATCATCCGCTCGGCGTTGCCGTGGTCGGCGGTGATGAGGGAGATCCCCCCCATCTTGGAGGTGGCCTCCACCACCTTGCCCACGCACTCGTCCACCGTGGACACCGCCTTGCAGGCGGCCTCGTACACCCCGGTGTGGCCCACCATGTCGCAGTTGGCGAAGTTCAGGATGATCACGTCATAGGTCCCGCTCAGGATCCGGCGGACCGCCTCCTCCGTCACCTCATAGGCGGACATCTCCGGCTGCAGGTCGTAGGTGGCCACCTTGGGGGAGTTGATCAGGCACCGGTCCTCCCCGGGGAACACCTGCTCCTCACCGCCGTTGAAGAAGAAGGTGACGTGGGCGTACTTCTCCGTCTCCGCGATACGGAGCTGGGTCAGCCCCAGCTTGGAGATATACTCGCCGAAGATGTTCTCCAGCTTCTTGTGGGGATAGGCCACCGTCACGTTGGGCATGGTGGCGTCGTACTCCGTGGTGCACACGAAGTCCACCGGGATGAAGCCGGTTTTCCGCTCCACCTCGTTGAAGTCCTCGTCCACCAGACAGCGGGTGATCTCCCGGGCCCGGTCGGGGCGGAAGTTGAAGAAGATGACCGAGTCGTTGTCCTGGATCTCCGCCCCCTCGGCGCAGACCACCGGCTCCATGAACTCGTCCGTCACCCCGGCGTCATAGGAGTCCTGCACCGCCTGGGCCGCGTCCTCCGCCGCGGGGGCCAGTCCGCAGGCGATGGCGTCATAGGCCCGCTGGACCCGGTCCCACCGCTTGTCCCGGTCCATGGCGTAGTAGCGGCCCATGACCGTGGCGATCTTGCCCACGCCCAGCTGCTGGAGTTTGGCCTGGAGCTGTTCCACAAAGGCCTTTCCCGAGGTGGGGGGCACGTCCCGCCCGTCCAGGAAGCAGTGGACATAGATCCGGCTGAGCCCCTGGTCCTTGGCCATCCGGAGCAGGGCGAACAGGTGGTTGATGTGGCTGTGCACCCCGCCGTCGGACAGCAGACCCATCAGATGCAGGGCGGAGCCCCACTCCCGGCAGTTGTCCATGGCCTCCAGATAGGCGGCGTTCTGGAAAAACTCCCCGGTCTCGATGTCCCGGCTGATCCGGGGCAGATCCTGAAAGACCACCCGTCCGGCGCCGATGTTGGTGTGGCCCACCTCGCTGTTGCCCATCTGGCCCGCGGGCAGACCCACATCCAGGCCGGAGGCGGACAGCTTACAGCCGGGGCACTCGGCAAAGATCCGGTCCAGCACGGGGGTGGGGGCGTTGGCCACCGCGTTCCCCGGTCCGGGCTCGCCCAGGCCAAAGCCGTCCATGATAATCAATGTGGTAGGTGTTTTCATAGTAACCCTTTCTTGAAAGAGTGGAGAGTTGAGAGTAAAGAGTGAAGATATACCTCCATCAAACCCGGAGGAATTCCATGGCTCCCGTTCTCATGCTCATACCCTCACTCCCGCATATTTCCGTTGAGTGGCCGGTGAAGAAAGCAAGCGGCACTCCAGTGGAATATCTCCACTCTCTACTCTTCACTCTCCACTCTCGCCGTAAATTATTCCTGATTCGCGGCGTTGATGATCTCCACAAAGTCGGCGGGCTTTCGTCGCCGCAAAGTCCGCTCCGCGCGGAACACCCTTCGGGCATTTCTTACTCCGCTCCCTTGCGGCTCCTCTCCAAATGGGACCCGCTACGCTGGGCTCCCATTTGGGTTGAAATGGCCCCGCCGATCAGGCCGCCGTCCTCGTCGTCGCAAAGTCCGCTTCGCTCGGGACACCCAGGCGTGGGCATCCCTCCCTCCGCTCCCTTGCTCCTCCTCTCCCAACGAGACCCGCTTTGCTGGGCTCTCGTTGGGTTCCCGATCCGACGTGTCCGGCGGCCGGGAGCATCATTCCTGGTTCGCGGCGTTGATGATCTCCACAAAGTCGGCGGGCTTCAGGGAGGCCCCGCCGATCAGGCCGCCGTCCACGTCGGGCTGGGCCAGCAGGTCGGCGGCGTTTTTGGCGTTCATGGAGCCGCCGTACTGGATGGTCACCGAGCGGGCCACGTGGGCGCCGTACTGCTTGCGGATGACCGCCCGGATGGCCTGGCACACCTCGCCGGCCTGCTCGGCAGTGGCGGTCTTGCCGGTGCCGATGGCCCACAGGGGCTCGTAGGCGATGACCACATGGCGGGCCTTCTCCGGCGCCACACCGGCCAGGGCACAGCGCACCTGATAGGCGATGAGCTCCATGGTGACGCCCATCTCCCGCTGCTCCAGGCTCTCACCCACACAGATGATGGGGGTCAGGCCCGCGTTGATGGCGGCGTGGACCTTCTTGTTGACGGTGAAGTCCGTCTCGTTGTAGTACTGCCGGCGCTCGGAGTGGCCGATGATCACATACTTGGCCCCCGCCTCCTTGATCATGGCGGCGGTGATCTCGCCGGTATAGGCGCCGTGGTCCTCGTAGTGGCAGGTCTCGGCGCCGATGGCGATGTGGCAGTCCTTGAACATCCGGACGGCGGACTGGATGTTGGTGGCGGGGACGCACAGCACCACCGTGCACCACTTGCCCTTGGGCATGATGGGCTTGAGCTCCTCGGCAAAGGCCTTGGTCTGGGACAGGGTGTTGTTCATTTTCCAGTTTCCGGCAATGATAGTCTTACGGTAACGACGGTTCATCGGATATCTCTCCAATCTTCCATAATTTTTTATTTCGTATCCATCTGGCAGACGTCGCCCGGCAGATCGGGCTTTTACTCTTTTACTTGTCGAGGAGACAGGCAACGCCGGGCAACTCCTTGCCCTCCATGAACTCCAGAGAGGCGCCGCCGCCGGTGGAGATGTGGGTCATCTTGTCGGCATAGCCCAGTTGCTGGACCGCCGCGGCGGAGTCGCCGCCGCCGATGATGGTGATGGCGTCGGTCTCGCTGAGGGCCTTGGCCACCGCCTCGGTGCCCTTGGCAAAGGCGGGGAACTCAAACACACCCATGGGCCCGTTCCAGATGACGGTCCCGGCGCCCTTCACCGCCTGGCAGTAGAGCGCCACCGTCTCGGGGCCGATGTCCAGCCCCTGCCAGCCGTCGGGGATCTCCCCCTCCTTGACCACCTGGGTGTGGGCGTCGGGGGCAAAGGCGTCGGCGCACACGGTGTCCACCGGGAGCAGGAGCTTGACGCCCTTCTCGGCGGCCTTCTTCACCATGTCGTTGGCGTAGTCCTCCCAGTCGGCCTCCAGCAGGCTGTCGCCCACCTTGCCGCCCTTGGCGGCGGAGAAGGTGTAGGCCATGCCGCCGCCGATGATGATGGTGTCGGCGATCTCCAGCAGGTTGTTGATGACGCCGATCTTGCTGGACACCTTGGAGCCGCCCAGGATGGCCACCAGGGGCCGCTTGGGGTCGGACAGGGCGCCGCCGATGACCTCCAGCTCCTTCTGGATCAGGAAGCCGGACACGGCGGGCAGATAGGCGGCCACCCCGGCGGTGGAGGCGTGGGCCCGGTGGACGGCGCCGAAGGCGTCGGACACGTACAGGTCGGCCATGGCGGCCATCTTCCTGGCCAGCTCGGGGTCGTTCTTGGTCTCGCCGGCCTCGAAGCGGGTGTTCTCCAACAGCATGATCTCCCCCGGCTTCAGGGCGGCGGCCTTGGCGGTGGCGTCAGGCCCCACCACATCGGCGGCCATGATCACCGGCTTGCCCAACAGCTCGCTCAGGCGGGCGGCCACCGGCTTCAGGGACAGCTGGGCCAGGGACTTCTTCCAGCTCTCCTCGGTGAGGGTGGCCGGGTCCTTCCCCTTCTCGGTCTGCTTTTTCACATAGCTCTCATAGGTGGCGTTGGGCTTGCCCATGTGGGAGCAGGCGATCACCGCCGCCCCCTGATCCAGCAGATACTGGATGGTGGGCAGAGCCGCCCGGATCCGCTTGTCGTCGGTGATGACACCGCTCCCGTCCTTTGCCATGGGAACATTGAAATCACAGCGCAGGAGGACCTTTTTCCCCTTCACATCCACGTCCTTGACCGTCTTTTTGCGGTAGTTCATAGCGTTGGCTCCTTTCTTCCATCAAAAAGGCTTTCAGCAATGCAGGCAAGTTTCATTTCGCGCCATCTCCCCCACCCCGGACAGGCCGGGAAAGTCCATCTGGCGCAGGGCCTCATAGGTCAAAATGGCCACGGAATTGGCAAGATTCAGGCTTCTGGCGTCCGGGCGCATGGGGATCCGGATGCACCGCTCATACCAGGCCAGGCGCAACTCCTCCGGCAGACCGGCGGTCTCCTTCCCGAACATCAGCCAGCACCCGTCCCGAAAGGTGGCCCGGGTGTAGTCCCGGGGCGCCTTTGTGGTGGCCAGCCAGAGGTCCGGCTTCGGGTTGCGGGCGAAGAAGTCGTCCAGATTCTCATACACCTGGAGCTCCACCATGGGCCAGTAGTCCAGCCCCGCCCGTTTGACCGCCCGGTCACTGATGTCAAACCCCAGGGGCTTGACCAGATGGAGGCGGCTTCGGGTGGCCGCGCAGGTGCGGGCGATGTTGCCGCAGTTTTGTGGGATCTCCGGCTCCACCAACACGATATTCAGCACAGGGCCCCCTCCTTATCTCGCGGTTATCATTGTAGTCCAAAACCCAGAGAATTTCAACCACAATTTGGTCGAAAGATTGCAAAAACTCCGAGAATCCTTTGAAATCCGCTTCCCAGGGTATATTTTTTGTTCATTTTTGAAATTCGCCTTCTCTTTTACGGCGCTTTCTTTGTCATTGTGCCGAACTTTTCCGCCGCTCCCGCCGCCGGGACCCCCTCCCCCGCCGGGCGCTCCCGCTATTTTCTAAAAGTCCCCGGCTTTTTTTCTCTTTTTTCGCCAAAAATTGGGCCCGGCTCCGCTTCCCTTCGCCGGTGGGCCGTGCTATAATATTTGGAAGAATACGGCGGGCCGTCGGGCCCCCCGGGGAAAGGAAGTATCGCCATGAAACTGATCTGGAACGGACACTCCTGCTTCACTCTGGACACCGCCCAGGGCCGGGTGGTCCTGGACCCCTATCTGGAGGGCTCCGTGCCCGGCCTCTCCCCCCTCCACCTGTCCGCGGATCTGGTGCTGTGCAGTCACGGGCACCAGGACCACAACGCCCGGGACGCGGTGGCCCTCACCGGGGCCCCTGTCTCCCTCCAGGTGGAGGAGATCCCCACCTTCCACGACGACCGGCAGGGGGCGCTCCGGGGCCCCAACCTGATCCACGTGATCTCCGCCGAGGGCCTGCGGGTGGCCCATCTGGGGGACCTGGGCTGTGCCCTGACGCCGGAGCAGGCCGGCCGGCTACAGGGGCTGGACGCGCTCCTGGTCCCCGTGGGGGGGTATTACACCATCGACGCCGGGCAGGCCAAGGCCCTGGAGGACGTCCTGCGCCCCCGGGTGGTGGTGCCCATGCATTACCGGAGCGACACCTTCGGGTACGACGTTCTCGCCCCTCTGGAGGACTACCTCGCCCTGTGCCGGGACGTGGTCCGCTACCCCGGCAACACCCTGGAGCTGACCGCCGGCACCCCCGCCCAGACCGCCGTCCTGCGGTACTGCCCCTGAGCCCCGGCCCTCTCCCCGTCTATTTTATCCTGTCTGGAGGTCTTTCCCATGTCTCATACCGTTGAAATCCTCTCCGTCGGCACGGAACTGCTGTTGGGGAACATCGTCAATCTGGACGCCCAGATCCTGTCCCAGGAGCTGAGCAAGCTGGGTCTGAACGTCTACTGGCACACCGTGGTGGGGGACAACCCCCAGCGGGCCCGGGAGGCGGTGGCCATCGCCAAACAGCGGGCGGATGTGATCATCACCACCGGCGGTCTGGGCCCCACCTGCGACGACCTGACCAAGAACGTGCTGGCCGAGGCCTTTGGCAAAAAGCTGGTCTTTGACGAGGGCTCCGCCCAGCGCATCCGCTCCTATTTCACCCGGACCAAGCGGCCCATGACGGAAAACAACCTGCAACAGGCCATGTTGCCCGAGGGGTGCACCGTCCTGGAGAACGACTGGGGCACCGCCCCCGGCTGTGCTTTCGAGGCGGACGGCTGTCACGTGGTCATGCTCCCCGGCCCCCCCAGCGAGTGCCGCCCCATGTTCCTCTACCGGGCCATGCCCTACCTGCAGCAGCTGTCCGAGGGGACCATCGTCTCCCACACGCTGAAGCTGTTCGGGATCGGCGAGTCGTCCATGGAGGCCCAGCTCCGGGACCAGATGAACGCCATGAGCAACCCCACCCTGGCCCCCTACGCCAAGGAGGGGGAGTGCGAGCTCCGGGTCACCGCCAAGGCGGCCACCGAGGCCGAGGCCCAGGCCCTCCTCCGGCCCACGGTGGAGGAGGTCAAGGCCCTGTTCGGCTCCAAGGTCTACGGGGTGGACGTCCCCTCCCTGGAGTACGTGGTGCTGGAGGGGCTCAAGGCCCGGGGGCTGACCCTGGGGGTGGCGGAGAGCTGTACCGGCGGCCTGATGGCCAAGCGGATCACCGACATCCCGGGCGCCTCCCAGGTATTCCTCGGCGGGGTGGTCTCCTACACCAACCAGGTGAAGGCCCGCGCCCTCGGCGTCCCCCAGCACCTGCTGGAGCAGTTCGGCGCCGTCTCCCCCGAGGTGGCCCAGGCCATGGCCCAGGGGGCCCGGCAGGCCCTGGGCTGTGACATCGCCCTGGCGGCCACCGGCGTGGCGGGCCCCGACAAGGACGAGTGGGACAACGAGGTGGGCACCATGTTCGTGGCCATCGCCACCGCCGAGGGGACCCACGTCCGCCCCCTGAAGCTGGGCAACCGCCCGGTCCGGGAGCGGCTCCGGATCCAGACCGCCAGCCACGCCTTCGACCTGGCCCGGCGCTATCTGGCCGGCCTCCCCTACGAGGAGTGAGC
>CALWVW010000091.1 GCA_944385075.1 uncultured Oscillospiraceae bacterium
GGGCTGTGCACCGCCGGGGCCGACGTGCTGGACCTGGGCACCCTGCCCACCCCCGGCGTGGCCTGGGTCACCGTGGACGAGGGGGCGGACGCGGGCATCGTCATCTCCGCCAGCCACAACCCCTTCGAGCACAACGGCATCAAGATCTTCAACGGGCAGGGCTTCAAGCTGTCCGACGAGCTGGAGGAGAAGATCGAGGACATCGTCCTCTTCGGCCACAACAACGTGCCCCGGAAGACGGGGGGCGAGATCGGCAAGGTGAGCTATGTGGCCCCCAAGGCCAGCGAGGACTATATCGACCACCTGGAGTCCACCATCGACTCCACCCTGGGCGGACTGCGCATCCTGGTGGACTGCGCCAACGGGGCGGCCTCCGCCACCGCCGCGAGGCTGTTCGACCGGTTCTCCAAACTGCGCACCGACGTGATCAACGCCGACCCGGACGGGGTCAACATCAATGACAGGTGCGGCTCCACCCACATGGACGGCCTGGCCGCCATGGTGAAGGCGGGGGGCTACGACATGGGGATCGCCTTTGACGGGGACGCGGACCGCTGTCTGGCGGTGGACGAGCTGGGCAACCTGATCGACGGGGACCAGATCATGGCCGCCTGCGGCCTGGACCTGAAGGGGAAGGGCAAGCTCCCCGGGGACACCGTGGTGGCCACGGTAATGTCCAACCTGGGCCTCCACGTGTACACCAGGGAGCATGGCATGGCCCTGGAGTGCACCGACGTGGGAGACCGGAACGTGCTGGAGCGGATGCTGGAGAAGGGCTACGCCATCGGCGGCGAGCAGTCGGGGCACATGATCTTCCTGGAGCACGCCACCACCGGCGACGGGGAGCTGACCGCCCTGCAGATGCTGGCCCTGCTGAAGGAGAGCGGCAAAAAGGCGTCGGAGGTCTTCGGGGGGTGCCCCCGCTATCCCCAGGTGCTGATCAACGTGCCCGTGGCGGACAACGAGGCCAAGAAGGCCGCCATGGCCAACCCCCTCCTGGCCCAGGCGGTCCAGCGGGAGGAGGACGGGCTGAAGGGCGAGGGCCGGGTGCTGATCCGCCCCTCCGGGACCGAGGCCCTCATGCGGGTCATGGTGGAGGCCAAGTCCGAGGAGCAGGCCAACGCCGTGGCCCGGCGGCTGGCGGATCTGGTGGCCGAGCTGTAGGAGAACGTGTGGAAATTGGAGATTTTACCAAAATATTTCCAGATACCACTTGACATAACTGATAAAATTGTTTATGATAGATCATAATCCAACTAGTAAAATGGAGCAGAAGCCTCTCTCGGATCTGACGGATGAAGCCCTGTGTCAAAACGCGGCCCGGGGGAACCCCCAGGCGGAGTCCGAGCTGACGGTCCGCTATGGCCGTCTGGTCCGCGCCTGTGCCCGCCCCCTCTTTTTAGCCGGCGGGGACGGGGAGGACCTGATCCAGGAGGGGATGATGGGGCTGTTGACCGCCATCCGGACCTTTGATCCGGGGCGGGACGCAACCTTCCGCACCTATGCGGAGATCTGTATTCGGAGCCGCCTGCTGACCGCCATCCGCGCGGCCCAGGGCGGCAAGCATGCACCGTTGAACCACAGTGTTTCTTATGATCCCCCTCTTTTTGATGAGGCCGACGCCCGTATGTTCTCCAGCGCGGAGAGCCCGGAGGACGTGGTCATCGGCCGAGAGGAGCTGAAGGAACGGCTGAATACTTTGATGGGGCAGTTGTCGCCACTCGAAGCACAGATATTGCCGCCCTATCTCAGTGGCCTCTCCTGTGGAGAGATCGCCCGGCGGGCGGGCCTGCCTAAAAAATCGGTGGATAACGCCATCCAGCGGATCCGCCGAAAAATGGCCCGCACCTAGTCTCTGGCGAGTTCAGCATGAGCTGATCGCAATATTACAATGTCCAAGCAGATTGGACAACAAATCAAAGAGAGGGAATTCCAATGTACGAAGACAAGATCCTAGTGTGCAAAGAGTGCGGCAACGAGTTCGTGTTCACCGCCGGTGAGCAGGAGTTTTACGCGGAGCGCGGCTTCCAGAACGAGCCCCAGCGTTGCAAGGCCTGCCGTGACGCCCGGAAGAACGCCGCCCGCGGCCCCCGTGAGTACTTCACCGCCGTGTGCGCCGCTTGTGGCAAGGAGGCCAAGGTTCCCTTCGAGCCCAAGTCTGACCGGCCCGTCTACTGCAGCGAGTGCTTCGCCAAGATGCGTGAGCAGGGCTAATGACCGACTAGAAAAAGGACGCCTTCGGGCGTCCTTTTTTCTGAAGTTGCGGGAAAATCCGGCGGGTGCAACCCCCGGTTGCGCGGTTGCAAGCCCGGGCTGGTGGCGTGGCAACCGCGAAAAATGGTATCCTTTTGGGGAAAGGAGGGGTGGCTATGACCACAGGAGTGGTGATCCAGACCTGCCGCGCAAGGCGGAACCTGTCCCAGGAGAGGCTGGCCGAGCTGGTGGGGGTGTCCCGGCAGGCGGTGAGTAAATGGGAGGTTGGAGACGCGCTACCGGACACGGACAAACTGGTCCCCCTGGCCAGGGCCCTGGGGATCACGGTGGACGAGCTGTTGGGGAATGGACCGGCGGCGCCCCCGCCGGAGGAGGGGCAACCCACCTCCGCCCCGGAGGGGAGGAGGCCGGGCTGGTTTGAGCTCCACTGGTACTGGCTGGGGCTGATCCCGGTGATCTGGGGGTGCTGGGCCCTGATCCGGTTGCTCCCCGTCCTGCTGTTCGCGCTGGGGGTGACCAACTCCCTGACCAGCGCGGTGTATTCGTTTTGAGAGGGGGAGGGATCGAAATGATGTCTGCGACGTCGGGGGTGGTGTCCGTCTTCCTCCTGTTGCTCCTGGCCCCGGTCCTGGCCATCGTGGCCGGGTTGCTGATCTTTTTCCTGGGGCGCCGCTATGTGCGGAAAAAGTACGGGAAAAAATAAATTTGCCTCTTCCCATTGAAAAAGTGGGAAACTTCGGCTATACTATCCTCAGAATCCCAAAGAAACGGAGGAGAGTCCCATGACTATCACAAAGGACACCATCATCGGTGATATTCTGACCATCGCCCCCCAGACCGCGCCGCTGTTTCTGAGCATCGGCATGCACTGCCTGGGTTGCCCCGCCTCCCGGGGGGAGACCGTCGCGGAGGCCTGCATGGTCCACGGGGTCGACCCCGACCAGCTGTTGGCCAAGGTCAACGCCATGATCGAGGCCGGCGAATAAACCGCCCGCGAACAGAGAGGGGGAGCGCGCAACCGCTCCCCCTCTTGTCTTGTCCGGGCCCCTCTTTACAAACGGACAGGCCTGTGGTACAATCAGTACAAATGTTCGATTGCTGGGAGGGGTCGCCGTGCGCGCGTGTGTTCTGATGGGAAGTCCTAGGGAGGCGGGCAATACCGCCGCCCTGCTGTCCGTCTTTCTGGAGGAGTGGGAGGAGCTGGGGCACGAGGCCCGGGTGATCCCGCTCTACAGGCGGAAGGTGGCCCCCTGTCTGGGGTGCATGGCCTGCCAGGACTGTCTGGACAGTCTGGGCTGTGTCCAGCGGGACGACCTGCCCGGGATCTTTGCCCAGATGGCGGACAGCGACGTGATCCTGCTGGCCACCCCCATCTACGCCTGGTTCTGTACCGCCCCCATGAAGGCCCTGATGGACCGGGTGATCTACGCGGGGGTGAAGAACTACGGAAAACAGCGCGGCCCCGCCCTGCTGGAGGGGCGGCGGGTGGCCTCGCTGGTCACCTGCGGCTACCCCCCGGAGCGGGGGGCGGATCTGTGGGAGGAGGGGCTCAGGCGCTGGTGCCGCCACGGGAAAATGGAGTACATGGGGATGTTCTGCCGCCGGGATCTGGGGCGGGCGGTCCCCTTTCTGGATGCGGACCGGGCCCTGGCGGTCCGGGATTTTGCCCAGGCGCTGGCCCTGGCGATCAAGGTGGAGGAACATGAGCAGAAGATTTGAATTGACGCCCCGGCTCCGGATGGTGGCGGAGCTGGTGCCCCCGGGGAGCCGGCTGGCCGATATCGGGACGGACCACGCCTACCTGCCGGTGGCCCTGTTGCGGGAGGGGAGGATCCCCTCGGCCATCGCCGCCGACCTGCGGCCGGGGCCCCTGGCCCGGGCCCGGGAGACGGTGGCCCGGGCGGAGCTGGAGGGCCGGGTGGCCTTCCGCCTGTGCGACGGCTTGACGGGGGTCTGCCCGGAGGAGGTGGACGCGGTGGCCATCGCCGGGATGGGCGGGGAGACCATCGCCGCCATCCTGGCCGCCGCCCCCTGGTTGCGGGAGTGGGCGGTGGCCCTGGTGCTCCAGCCCATGTCCTCCATGCCGGACCTGCGCCGGTGGCTGTGGGAGCACGGCTACCGGATCCTGGAGGAGCGGCTGTGCCGGGAAGGGGATACCCTTTACACGGCCTTTTCCGTCAGGGCGGGTGAGATGCCCCCCCTGACGCCGGCGGAGCTGTACGCCGGGAAAAATACGAATACCCCCCTCCGGGGGGAGTGGCTACAGGTCTGGACAGACCGGGCGGCCCGGGCCCTGGCCGGGCTGGCCCAGGCCAGGGGGGAGGAGGCCGGGGCCCGGCGCCGGGAGACGGAGGAGCTTCTGGACGGCCTGCGGCAGATGCGAGAGGAGTGGGAACAATGGCAACAGTAAAGGAAATCTATGGGGAGCTGGACCGCTGGGCCCCCTTCGCCATCCAGATGGAGTTCGACAACGCGGGCTTTCTGGTGGGCCGGGGGGAGCGGACGGTGCGCAGGGTCCTGGTGTCCCTGGATATCACCCGGGAGGTGGCGGACGAGGCGGTGGAGTGGGGGGCGGAGCTGATCGTCTCCCACCATCCGGTGATCTTCCACCCGGTGAAGTCCATCACCGATCGGGAGCCCACCGGGCGGGTCCTGTTGCGGCTGGCGGAGGGCGGCGTGGCCGCCATCTGCGCCCACACCAACCTGGACGCCGCCCAGGGGGGCGTCAACGACTGCCTGGCCCGGGCCCTGGGACTGACCGGGACCGGCCAGCTCCACCAGGACGGGACGCTGGCGGACGGCTCCCCCTACGGGATCGGCCGGGTGGGGACGGCCCACGCCGCCGGGCTGACCGCCGGGGCCTACGCCGCCTTTGTCAAGGAGCGGCTGTCCGCCGCCTCCGTGCGCTATGTGGACGGGGGGAGGCCGGTGTCCCGGGTGGCGGTGGGGGGCGGCTCCTGCGGCTCCATGCTGGATGACGCCTGGGCGGCGGGGTGCGACACCTTTGTGACCGCGGATGTGAAGTACGACGTGTTCCTCCGGGCCAGGGAGCTGGGGCTCAACCTGATGGACGCGGGGCACTACGCCACCGAGCAGGTGGTCTGTCCCCCGCTGGCCCGCTTTTTGCAGGAGAGATTTCCCACCCTGGAGGTCCGGCTCACCGGACGCCACCGGGAGGTCTATCAGGGCGTGTAGGCGGAGAGGAAAAGCAGGACCGGATTTGAAAAAAATCCTTGCATTCCGCCGGACGTTGTGGTAAAATACCTCAGTCTGAATGAACGGGCGGTCCTCTGCGGCGTCCCCGGCAAGCGAACGGGGACCGGATGCCGGAATGAACGCCTATAAAACAGGAGGAAAGTAAAATGGATCTGATGCAGGCATTCACCGAGAAGTACAAGAAGGCCGAGCCCCCCGTCATGGAGGTGGGCGACACCGTCCGGGTGCACCTGAAGGTGCGCGAGGGCAACCGGGAGCGTATCCAGGTGTTCGAGGGCGTCGTCATCGCCAAGAAGCACGGCGGGATCGAGGAGACCTTCACCGTCCGTCGCGTCTCCTACGGCATCGGTGTGGAGAAGGTGTTCCCCCTCCACGCTCCCTCCATCGAGAAGGTGGAGGTGGTGCGCCACGGTAAGGTGCGCCGCGCCAAGCTGTACTACCTGCGGAGCCGTGTTGGCAAGGCCGCCAAGATCAAAGAGGCCCTGTAAGACACCGAAAAGGGGCGGTAAACTGTTTTGGAAAGAAGCAGTTTACCGCTTCTTTTTCATATTCCCGGAGCGCTGTGCCCACCCGGGCGCGCGCAACGGCAGAGGAGGACGGTCATGAACATCCAATGGTATCCCGGCCATATGACAAAGACCCGGCGGCAGATCGAGGCCGACCTGAAGCTGGTGGACGCGGTGGTGGAGATCATCGACGCCCGGATCCCCGTCTCCAGCCGAAACCCGGACATCGACGCCATCTGCGGGGCCAAGCCCCGGCTGGTGGTGCTCAACCGGGCGGATCAGGCGGACCCGGCATGGAACCGCCGGTGGGGGGCCCACTTCCGGGACCTGGGATACGCGGTGCTGGAGACCGACGCCAAGAGCGGCGCCGGGGTGGGCCAGTTCTCCGCCGCGGTCCAGGGGCTTTTGAAGGAGCAGATGGAGCGTTGGCGGGAGAAAGGGCAGGTGGGCCGCCCGGTCCGGGCCATGGTGGTGGGGGTGCCCAACGTGGGCAAGTCCACCTTTATCAACAAGGTGGCCCGCCGCAAATCCGCCAGGGCGGGGGACCGGCCCGGCGTCACCCGGGGAAAGCAGTGGGTCAATGTGGACGCCCGGCTGGACCTGCTGGACACCCCCGGGATCCTGTGGCCCAAGTTTGAGGATGAGGCCACCGGCCTCCACCTGGCCTTCACCGGCGCGGTGAAGGACGAGATCATGGATGTGGAGACCCTGGGGTGTCACCTGATGGCCCTGCTGGGGGAGCGGTACCCCACCGCCCTGTCCGCCTACAAGCTGGAGGCCGTCCCCGCCCGGGAGGAGGGGGAGAGCGACGTGGCCTGGGGCTACCGCCTGCTGGAGCAGTGCGCCCGGAACCGGGGGATGCGGATCTCCGGCGGGGAGTTTGACACCGAGCGGATGGCCCGGGTGCTCCTGGACGAGTACCGGGGTGGAAAGCTGGGGCGCTTTAC
>CALWVW010000092.1 GCA_944385075.1 uncultured Oscillospiraceae bacterium
TCGGCGTAGGCGATGGGGGCCACCCGGACGGGCCGGCCCTGGTAGTTGATCTGGGTGGAGTCGTTGGAGTACTCGAATTGGCTGACCATGTCGCTGAGGGTGCCCATCTGCCGGTCCCCCAGGTACTCGGCGGAGGCCCGGTCCAGGGTGGGGATCTCATTGAAGGAGATCTGGCCGATGTCCTGGGTGAACTCCCCGTCCTCCACGGTGAGCAGGTCCCGGTAGGCCCCCGCCCGGAAGATGGGTAGAGAGAGGATCTCCCCCACCAGGGCCACCGCCAGGATGAGGCCGAAGAGGATGGCCACGGGCAGACAGCTCTGCTTGATGAAGAGCAACCACTCCCGGAACTTCTCCTTGGGGGTGTAGGCGGCGCTCTCCCCGGGCCGGGCGGAAAGGAGGAAGACGGCGATCACATAGACCACGCACAGAAGCCCCAGAAAGCTGTAGAACTCCCCGGACTGGGGGTTGAGGGCGGGCAGGGCCACATAGAAGTAGACGAAGCCCACCAGGGCGGTGATCAGCAGGCTGACCAGAATGCGCCCGAACCGGCCCATGGGCTTGCGGGCCGCGGAAGCGTTGTGTTTCAAATGACATTCTCCTTTTCAAATTCAAAGGATTTCGCCCGCTGAAACGGGCGGTTCCAGGCTATAGAATAAACGCTTTTCGGGAAAAAAGCAATGAAGAAACCATTAAAATTTTCCCCGGTGGCCCGCCCGGGGAAAGCCGCCCTTGCCAAACGGCACAAAATCCCCTATAATCGTCAGTGAACCATAGAAATCACCGGCCGGGGCGGAGCGCCGCCCGGCCGGATCCAAATGGAGGGAAACGACATGGCACTGGACATGCGGTATTTCGAGGAGATGGAGGCCAAGATCCCCCGGGGGAAGGTGCGCACCCGGTTCGCCCCGTCCCCCACGGGCTATATGCACGTGGGCAATCTGCGCACCGCCCTGTACACCTGGCTCATTGCCCGGAACGCGGGGGGGACCTTCATCCTGCGCATCGAGGACACCGACCAGACCCGGCAGGTGGAGGGGGCCACCGAGCTCATCTACCGCACCCTGGCCGAGTGCAAGCTGGACCACGACGAGGGGCCCGACGTGGGCGGCCCCGTGGCCCCCTATATCCAGACCCAGCGCCGGGACACCTATGGCAAGTACGCCAGACTTCTGGTGGAGAAGGGCCACGCCTACTACTGCTTCTGCGAGAAGACCGAGTCGGAGGAGGACGCCGGCGACTTTGACCGGGGGGAGGACCCCTGTCGGGAGCTGGACCCCGCCCAGGCCCAGGCCCGGGTGGACGCCGGCGAGCCCTATGTGATCCGCCAGAAGATCCCCCGGGAGGGGACCACCACCTTCCATGACGCCATCTTCGGGGACATCACCGTGGAGAACAAGACCCTGGACGACCAGGTGCTCATCAAGCGGGACGGCCTGCCCACCTACAACTTCGCCAACGTGGTGGACGACCACCTGATGGGCATCACCCACGTGGTCCGGGGGAGCGAGTACCTGTCCTCCGCCCCCAAGTACGACCTGCTCTACCGGGGCTTCGGCTGGGAGGTGCCCACCTATGTCCACTGCTCCCCCGTCATGCGGGACGCCCAGCACAAGATGTCCAAGCGCCACGGGGACCCCTCCTACGAGGATCTGAAGGCCCAGGGCTTTTTGACCGAGGCCATTTTGAACTATGTGGCCCTGCTGGGCTGGTCCCCCCGGGGGGAGCTGGCCGAGCGGGAGATCTTCTCCCTGGAGGAGCTGGCCCAGGCCTTTGACCTGGAGGGGATGTCCAAGTCCCCCGCCATCTTCGACCTGGACAAGCTCACCCACTTCAACGCCCTGTACCTCCGGGCCATGGCCCCGGAGGAGTTTGCCCGGGTGGCCGAGCCCTATATCCGCCAGAGCGTGAAGAACCCCGCCCTGGACGCCGCCGAGATCGCCGCCCTGCTCCAGGCCCGGTGCGAGAAGCTCACCGACATCCCCGAGAAGGTGGACTTCTTCGACGCCCTGCCCGACTACGACGTGAACCTGTTCGCCAACAAGAAGTCCAAGTCCACTCTGGATTCCTCCAAGGAGATGCTGTCCGCCGCCGTCGGTATGCTGGCCAACCTGCCCAACTGGAAGCCGGAGATGATCCACGACAGCCTGGCGGGCCTGGCCGAGGGCCTGGGGGTGAAGAACGCCACCCTCATGTGGCCGGTGCGTATCGCCGCCGCCGGCAAGGCGGTCACCCCCGGCGGGGCGGTGGAGATCTGCCACATCCTGGGCCGGGAGGAGACGGTGCGCCGCCTCAAGCTGGGCCTGGAAAAGCTGTCCTGAACCTGACCATAGATTCCACAGCGCCGCCGGAGCTCCGGCGGCGCTGTTTTTCTGCCTCCGGCCGAGGCTTTGTGACCTTATCACGGAAAAAAACGGCGAAACAGGGCACAATGGGACCATCACAAGCGACAGGAGGAGCGTATGGGACTGTTTGACGGATTTCGCAGACCGGATTTCGACGGGGAGCTGGCCCGCTACCGGGAGACGCCGGGGGCGGTGCTGTTGGATGTGCGCGCCCCCCAGGAGTACGCCGGGGGCCACGTGCCAGGGAGTCAAAATGTGCCCCTGAACCAGTTGCCGGGACAGATCGGCGCCCTGATGCCCGACCTGGGCACCCCGGTGTTCGTCTACTGCCTCAGCGGAGCCAGAAGCGGCCGGGCGGCCGCCTTTCTCCGGCGGATGGGCTACGGGCAGGTGACCGACTTGGGCGGCATCGCCCATTACAGCGGGCCGGTGGAGAAGTAGACGCTACCAGCCGGCCATGGAAATGTGGCCCCGCATAGGGAAAAACCGTGCCGCCGGAGTCCTCCGGCGGCACGGTTTTGCTGTGGGGGGATCACCCCTCGTACAGGGGGAAGCGGGAGGTGAGGGCGGTGACCTGGGCCCGGAGACCGTCCACCTTGCTGTCGAAGTCGTCCCCGGCGGCGGCACAGATGAACCGGCCTACCTCCTCCATCTCGGCCTCCTTGAAGCCGCGGGAGGTGACGGCGGGGGTGCCCACCCGGATGCCCGAGGTGACGAAGGGCTTCTCCGGGTCGTTGGGGATGGCGTTCTTGTTGACGGTGATGAACACCTCGTCCAGCCGCCGCTCCATCTCCTTGCCGGTGAGGTGGGCGGGGCGCAGGTCCACCAGCATCAGGTGGTTGTCCGTCCCGCCGGATACCAGATCCAGCCCGCCGGCGGTGATGGACCGGGCCAGCACCTGGGCGTTTTTCAGGATCTGCTCCTGATAGGCCTTGAACTCGGGCCGCAGGGCCTCGCCCAGGGCCACCGCCTTGGCGGCGATGATGTGCTCCAGGGGCCCGCCCTGGGAGCCGGGGAAGATGGCGGAGTTGAGTTTTTTGGCGATGGCCTCGTCGTTGCACAGCAACAGGCCGCCCCGGGGTCCCCGGAGGGTCTTGTGGGTGGTGGTGGACACCACGTCGGCATAGGGGATGGGGGAGGGGTGGAGCCCGGCGGCCACCAGCCCGGCGATGTGGGCCATGTCCACGAACAGATAGGCGCCCACCTCGTGGGCGATGTCGGCGAAGGTCTTGAAGTCGATGGTCCGGGGGTAGGCGGAGGCGCCCGCCAGGATCATCCGGGGCCTGTGGGTACGGGCCATGTCCCGGACCTGGTCATAGTCGATATAGCCCTTCTCGTCCACGCCGTAGGAGACGATCTTATAGTTCTTGCCGGAGAAGTTCACGGGGGAGCCGTGGGTCAGGTGGCCGCCGTTGTCCAGGCTCATGCCCATGACGGTGTCCCCCGTCTGGCACAGGGCCTGATAGACGGCGTAGTTGGCCTGGGCCCCGGAGTGGGGCTGGACATTGGCGAATTTGGCGCCGAAGAGCTGTTTGGCCCGCTCGATGGCCAGATTCTCCACCACGTCCACATACTGGCACCCGCCGTAGTAGCGCTTGCCGGGGTAGCCCTCGGCGTATTTATTGGTCAGGACGGTGCCGGCGGCGGCCAGCACGGCGGAGCTGACGATATTCTCCGAGGCGATCAGCTCGATGTTCTGCTGTTGACGGCGGTACTCCGCCTGGATCGCCTGTCCCACCTCCGGGTCATAGGAGATGAGATAATCCATGACTTCTTTGACCATTGTAACCTTCCTTCCACAAATCAAAAACTTGGGTTGCGGGTCCCGGGCCACAGGGGCCGCAGTACGCCCTTATTATAGCAGAAAACGGGGAAAAAACAAGGAAGCGGAGGCAAACTTTTTGTCGAAATTTCTGAACGGATGTGCTATAATCAGGAATCGGGCCGGACATGGCCCCAAACGAACTGTCAAGCGGAGGGAGTCCCATGAAAAAGACCAGCGCCCAGGTGCGGGCGATCATTGAGGAGCTGAAGAAGCTCTACCCGGACAGCCTGTGCTCCCTGGAGTACGGGAAGGACTATGAGCTGTTGTTCTCGGTGCGGCTGGCCGCCCAGTGCACCGACGAGCGGGTCAACCAGGTGACCCCCGCCCTGTTTGCCCGGTTCCCCACCCTGGAGTCCCTGGCCCAGGCCGACGTGGCCGAGGTGGAGCGGTACATCCACTCCACGGGGTTTTTCCGGGCCAAGGCCCGGGACATCGTGCTGGCCTCCCAGATGCTGTTGCGGGAGTACGGGGGGCGGGTGCCCGACACCATGGAGGAGCTGTTGAAGCTCCCCGGGGTGGGCCGCAAGACCGCCAACCTGATCCTGGGGGACGTGTACCACACCCCCGGCGTGGTGGTGGCCGACACCCACTGTATCCGCATCACCGGCCTGCTGGGCCTGACCGACGGGACAAAGGACCCGGCCAAGGTGGAGGAGCAACTCCGGAAGGTCCTGCCCCCGGAGGAGTCCAACGACTTCTGCCACCGGATGGTCCTCCACGGCCGGGCGGTGTGTATCGCCCGGCGGCCCCAGTGCCGGAGCTGTACCCTGCGGCCCTGGTGCGACTATTTCCACAAGAACGGCGGGGAGGAGTAGGGGTGGGCTGTTGCCCCATTCGGAGGATTTGCACTTATTGTCTCACCGTAGGGGAGGGGCTTGCCGGTTTGTGCCGTACCGTTTGATTTGGGGGATTTCGCCGCCTGTGGGCGGCGAGTGGCTTTCTGAGCGATCAGAAAGCCACCAAAGAATCGCCGGGGGACGGCTCCGGCGAGCACCGAGTGGTGCTCTTAGTCGCCTGCCCTACCCCCTCTGGCCTTCGGCCATCTCCCCCTGACAGGGGGAGTCGGCCCCCGGACCCCCGTTTACAGGGGAGCTTGGCACGAAAACCCGGCGCAAATGTACCGGCGCGGGGTGGCCTCTGACACATCACCCTTCTCCCGCCCGTTGCCACTGTGCGGCATAGACCGGAGGGTCGTCCGTGCTACCCGCTTAGGACGCGCCTCCCCTGGTGCTCCCCCGTGGTGCAGCGGATGTCGGTGATGCGGCCCTGTAGGGCGGGGGCTTGCCCCCGCCGCCGGATTGGCACCGCACCCTCCATGTTTCCTGTAGGGGCGGCCCCATGTGGCCGCCCGTATCTCTCCCCCAGTCAGCCTGACGGCTGACAGCCCCCTCGTCAGAGGGGGCCTTAAGGGGATTGTAGGGCGCGGCATCCCTGACGCGCCGCCCGGAGTAATTTGCCCTGCTTCCTTATCCTGCCGTAGGGGAGGGGCTTGCCCCTCCCGCCGGGTTTGTGCCGTACCGTTTGATTTGGGGGGATTTCGCCGCCTATGGGCGGCGAGTGGCTTTCTGAGCGATCAGAAAGCCACCAAAGAATCGCCGGGGGACGGCTCCGGCGAGCACCGAGTGGTGCTCTTAGTCGCCTGCCCTCCGGACCCCCGTTACGAGGAGAGCTTGATTCGGGGGCTTGGTGGAAATGTACCGGCGCGGGGTGGCCTCTGACACATCACCCTTCTCCCGCCCGTTGCCACTGTGCGGCAAGACTAGAGGGCCGTCTGTGCTACCCGTTTCGGACGCGCCTCCCCTGGTTGCTCTCCCGTGGTGCGGTGGGCATCGGATGACGCAACCCTGTAGGGCGGGGGCTTGCCCCCGCCATTGGTTCTGTGTTGTACTCCCGGTGTTCCCTGTAGGGGCGGCCCCATGTGGCCACCCATCTTGCCTCCCCCAGCGGGAGGCTGTTTTATCTCTTCGAATTTATCGAAAAACAATAAAAATAAATTGACAAACAATATAATTTGTGCTAGGATGGGGCAAAGAAAAGGAGGGATCTCCCATGGAACAGACTGCCGTCCAGCGGTTGGCCCGGGTATTGCGGGTGCTGGTGCTCGCGGTGTTTTTTCTCAATCTGCTGGTGATGCCCCTGGTGCCGGGGCTGTCCGCCCTGCTGGCGGAGGGCGGCCCGTGCATGGTGCGGCTCGCCCTGGCGGCGGCCCTGGATCTGCCGGGGTATGAGGGGATTGGCTTCTCCTCGTTGCCGCTGTTTTTCCTCAACTCCCTGTGGGCGGTGTGGGCCGTCGCGGGGAGGGGGGAGGTCACCGTGGCCCTGCTCACCGTCTTTTTCTGGCTGTGCGGGACCTGTACCGCTCTCATCCTGTGGCAGGCCAAAACAGTGCTGGACACCATTCTGGCGGGCGACCCCTTCCAGCTGGCCAACGCCCGGGCGCTCCGGCGGGCGGCGGTGTGCTGTTGGATCATCTCGGGGGCGGCCCTGGTGCGGTTGGTCCTCTGGCTGTGGGCGGAGGGGAACTCCGATCCCCTGTTCACCTATACCGCCCTGTTCGTCCCCGCCTTTTTCATGGGGGGACTGCTCTTTCAGGTCATGTCCGC